>DASROI010000100.1:0-6367 GCA_035646955.1 Pyrinomonadaceae bacterium | reverse complement strand
GGATCGGGCCAGGAATCGACCTGTCGGGTGATTGTTTTGGTCCGACCTGGGCCATCAAATTCAGAGTTGTTAGTGAATAGACAACGAGGCTGAGAAGACATTTTTGCGGAGCGAGGCACTTTTTTGAGTTCATCAGTTTTGCAACGAAGAATTCGACCAGGATAGTGAACGAGACGACAGCAGCATATCTATGTGACCTGAGCGCCGCTGTCAAGAAGAAGAGAAGATTGAGAGACACTGCACAAAACAATAGGGCGCTTCGCTGCCAGTAGCAGCGAAGCGCCCTAAACTTATTTTACGGAGGTTGGTTAGCTAACTACGTTTGAGACGCTGGGAATGCTGGAGCTTTTGCCCCCATCCGCACTGAGCGGCTGCATTCTCGAAGTATCGAGCGGTTCGTCAGCTTTCTTTTCTTTCTTGCTCTTGTCGGCAGCTGCAGTCATTTGTAACATTTTGCAGCTTCCTTCAAATACGGCACCCTGTTCGATGATCAATGAGGGTGTTTGAATATTTCCGTTTACTTTGGCTGACCGGCCAAGCTCAAGGCGTTGGGTGGCGATAATGTCGCCATTGATTGTCCCGTGAACTACGGCGACTGCCACTTCCACGTTCGCATCAACCTTACCATTTGAGCCGACGATGAGCGTACCACTGGTTGAGCTGATGCGACCGGAAAGGTGGCCATCAACTCTCATCATTGCTTTAAAGTTAGCTTCACCAGTGACGTTTGTCCCGTTCCCAACGAAACCGCTGAGATTTCCTTCCTTGATATCGCGCGCTAGAGTCTCGCTCTCCGTCATTGCTCGGGCTGAAGGAGCTGTCGATTCAGCTGCAGGTTTTGCTTCCACGCTGCCCGACTGATAAGAGGGGTAGGTTTTGGCAGTTGAGTATTCAGGCACTTCCTGCTTGTGGCTGCCGTTGTCGTTATCGTCCTGTTCCTTGGGATTCTTTCCTATCCTGAGCATTATTAACCTCCGTAAGTTGGGGCGCGAGATGTTAACTCACATTGCCCTCGGGACATTTAAAGCAACAAAACTACGCGCTTACCTTGTTCGTGGATTTTCCTGACTTTTGATTGTCAGGTCGTGATAACCGCTGACGCGGGCGATCATGATAGACAATGTTAACTGTCACTGTCTAGCTTTGTAACCAAATTGTAATCCGTGAACTTCTTCACGACTTTCGACTGACACAAATTGTCTCTAGTGGAGACGGTTTCAATCACGAGTTCGTCGTCCTTTCGTCGATCATTCGACAGACCCCTTCAAACAATGCGCCGTCCTTGATAACCAGGGATCGCGTCCAAATATTTCCGTAAATTCTCGATGACGGCCCCAGTTCAACGCGTTCTCGCGCGACAATTTCGCCCTTGACGGTGCCGTTTATTACAGCCACCGCAACGTCAACTGTCGCATCGACTCTGGCTTCGGTGTCAACAATGAGTGTGCCTTGTTTAGAGAAAACCGTACCCGCAATATGCCCATTGACTCGAACCATCGCTTTAAAATTAAAGTCTCCCGTTAGCTCCGCTACGGTTGTGAACGAACCCGACGGACGTTGTTTCAAGCTCAAGGCATTTATTAACCCGACTTGTCCGGAAATTGAGCCATCAACGGAGATGGCGCCTTTAAAATGGACTTCGCCTGTTATTACTGGAAGCTTCGATTGAAAATCCTTGACGTCGTTGATGGCGCCCGGCCGGATAAAACGCCTGCGTTCTTTTGGTACGTGACCCGAGGCATTGACTGGGCGAGTCGTGGTGGACGCAGGTTGACGCTGACGATCGGTCTTCCTCTTAACTTCGAGCATTCCTACTCTCCGTCGAGCATTTTTCGTATAGCTTTGGTGTGTTAAAGCTGGGAGGCTTAATTTAGTGCCGGCGACGGTCTGGTCCAGTGCCGGCGCTTCAAGACCCGCTGGAAGAGCCTGCAAATTACCATAGTGTGCCAGTTTTCCACAAGCCGCGGTCTCTGCTCTTCAATTTTTGCTATTGTCGATACTAAGAGCGAGCACGTCGTTCATCGCGCATATCGCAGCGCGTTTTGGCACTGATGGCAACTTGGCGTTTTTGATCTCAATTGACGAGTTGCCCACGATTGTCCCCGCCCCGAGTTTCACCCATCCTTTGCCGTAATCAACATATAGCGGAACCGGCATAGCAAAGTTCGCAGAAACTCCAGACTGCGTGACCTTCGCGTTTAGCGTCCCGTCAGATGAGATCTGGTAGTTGAATTTGTAGCTTGGCATTTCCGTTCCGTAGACCCACTCATTGAAAAACCAATCCATCGTTCCATTCTTTGCGACGTCCATACCTTTAATCATGTGCTTTTCGACGATGAGTTTGAAGTCTTCGGTAGAGATATCCTGATTGAAGTGAGTCTGAATCAAATCCTTCATCATCTCTTGAAACCGCAAGTCACCGGTCTTGACGTCGTACATCATCATTCGAATCATATGAAGAATGTATGCACCTTTTGGATAGATCAGACTCTGCGCAATCCAGTCTCCAGTTTTGCCGTTGTTCAGCCGGTACCCTTGTGTAACTGGTCCAACTGTATACGGTTTGCGATCCTTCGTTGAGGGACTTGATTCGACAATTCGCTTTCGCTGTTCCTCCCAGAAGTCCAGAAACTTTTCGTTGCCTCGCACGGCCTGGACGTACAGCGAAGACGAGAATTCTGCGAAGCCTTCACTCATCCACTGGTCATGGTAACTGTCCCAGCCGATGATATGGCCCCACCACTGATGCGCGATCTCATGAGGCCCGACATATTTCCAGAAAGTATGACTGGCTCCTCTAACGCCGAGCAGTTGAGAGCGTTGCGTTGTGTCCATAAAAGCGATGTATGGCATATAGACCAGCGTGGGCCAGGCCTGACCAAAGAATGGCGCCGGCTGCTGTGTCATTGCAATGCGTGTGTAAGGCAATTTTCCGAAGAAGGCATTGTAGATTCGAGTCGAGTTTTGAGCATCAGCCAGGGCCGAGTCGGCCATCGCGCTGGTGCTAAGAGAACCGAGTAGAGGAGCGTATTCCTTCCACTGTTTGATTTCATCTGGAACTTCTTCGTTCGCGTAAAATTCAACATTATAGTTCGTATCTTTGTCCGCAATTTCCTTCTTCTTGAATCGCCCGTAATTAAAGCCGGCCACCGCTAACTCAACTTTTCCACTGGACCATTTGGCCACCGTCGTTTCGCCGTCTCGCACTTCCGGCGCAGAGGGAGCCCCTGTGCCAACAAACGTATAAGCTTTTGGGAACCGGAAAGTCATATCGAAGATGGCTCGATCTTCGGCGTATAACACATTTGCGTTCGCTGGATACCAAGTCGAGCGAGGAATAAGAATAAAGTTCCCTGCTCCTGAGTCGCGGAGCGCTTCGCTGCCGTCGTATTGAACGGTTAGTTGGTAAGTTTTTTCCGCCTCGAGTGGTTTTGAGAGGATGACACCAAAGTCAGAGTCTTCATCTTTATCCTCCTGGATGAAGGATAGTTCGTTTCCTTGTTCGTCTTGAACGCGGCTGACGCGAAGTGCACCAAACAGCGCGAACGGTAGCACTCGAGTTCCTGCTGCCAGCGATCGGAACGTTATTCGATCGGTCGCTGTTAAGCGAGTTCCCTTTATGGTCGCTTCAATTTCATGTCGTTGGATATCAATCAGCCTGTGGTCCTCTGAACTCGATGGAGAGCGTTGCTGGTATTCTTGTTGCCGATGGAAAGCTGTCCAAACTCCCCAATCCGATTCACCGTAACTAAGAAGTGATATTTCTTCGGGAAAAGATCCTCGAACGCCCATCGGATCCAAGGTGAAGACAAGTTTGTTAAAGCGTTTGCCATCGATGAAAGCGTTGAAGAAACCAGCATTCTTTGCACCAGAGAGGTCCAACAAAGTTCGTAGCTCGCGATTCTCCTGAATCTTTTTGCGGAGAACCTGTTGGTTATCACGGTAAGCTTCGCGTGCCTGTGCGGCGCGTGGCCCGCTGCTCTTCATCGACACATCCGGAGAAGCTTTGACCTCATCGAAAGTGTTGTCTGAGAACCGCATCACCAATCCACTGAATTGCTCACTTATTCCATCATCACCGGTAAAGATTCTGAGGCTCTTTCTTTCAGTCTCGGTTGGTGGCGTCAGCGTTAAGACTCCTTCGCCCAGGAAGACCGCGGCCGTAATTTTCCCTTCAACGGGGCCGACAAAATATATCTCGCCTGATTTTAAAGTGAATGTGGCCGCATCGCGTTTCAGATTCAGATTATTAACGACGGCGTAAGGCCCGGCGAAATCTTGATCTGTTTTGCCAAGTTGTCGCAGTTGTTGATAGATCGGATCTTGATTTCCCTTTGACGGTGAAACCTTGACCTGTGCTTCAACCGGCGCGATCTCGAGCTTGAGCTCCAGAGAGACATTTCCGTTCTCAACTACGGCCACGGCATCGCGAAGAGTTTCGCTGAATCCTTTTGCACTTGCGCTGACGCTGTAAAGTCCAGCGGTTAATGATTCAAATTTGTAATTACCTTGAGCGTCAGTAACTGTTGAGGAAGTCTGGTTACTGGCTTTACTTGTGAGCACTACCCTTGCTCCTGGTATTCCAGCACCTCGCGCATCAATTACTTTGCCGGAAATAGATCCGCCAGCGCTATAGACAATACAGAGCGGCAGACAGAGTAATGCGACAAGCGTTAGTAACATCGTGAGTTTTTTCATGAAGAAGCATTCCTCGCAATTTTTCTTAGGTGAGCGTGAGACAGCTTTATGCAATCAACTTTGAGACTTCGTGATTATTAGGAATTGTTGAAGACGGAGTCAAGAACAATTAAGCTCAGGCATAGCTGGTGTATACAGCTTTAACTTTCTCCATGAACTCGCGTCGATCGACTACGTAATACAATTTCAGATTTCCGGAGCCGGCCACCTCATCGATCAGTTTCTCCAAAACCTCAAACTGATCAGTGACGGCGATTTGATGTTTCTCAAAGTATCCACTTCTGCGAAAGCGTTTGATCAATTCCATCAGTGTGAGACGACCTTCGAGTGTTCGACCCCCATGCTCATGTGAGCGGCTGAGTAAGTACTGCACGAGCAGGACCTCATTGTATATCCCGGGCGCTAAGAACAGTCTTGTACCATCGCGTTGCCAACCCTCGGCGATTCGTGCTGATGGTCGAATCGTTCGAACACCCTCGAAGATTTCTTCCCAGTTTGTCTTTGGCTCCTGGCGTGCAAGTAGCGCCCTCGTTGTTTCGAGTAGCCACTGCGAGTCTGCCAGGTCAACCGAGATTCGAAGAGTATCCAACTAGTCGAAGAAGGTGGAACGACGATCAGACTTCGACTCCAAAACAGGAAAGAGTTCACTTTTTTTCTGCAGCTTCTTGGTCAATGCTCGACGGGCCACATCTGTTGACTTTCCGCCTTCAATGGCCGACGTATCAATCCGCGCGTGCCACCGCTTTGCGGCGTCGCAATAAGGACAGCGCGGATGTTTCTCGTCACTGTCAAAGAAAGGCCGTACAGCCTTTCGTGAAGTCAACTCTTCAATCGACGGCGTGTAGCGTTTGATCTCGGAATACGCGGAACGAGGAGCAAGGCCGATCTGTTTTGTAAAGATGTCGAAGATGCAGGCGAGACAAACAAGCGTGGTGTATTCGGTGACGGCGCCTTGGGGAAAATCGCTGAAATCGAGTTCTTGTTTTGCTGACCCCATGACTAATTGATTGAACTACACAACCGGGACCATCAGGAGGTCTCCTTAAGGCCGGTCTTCGATGCTGTTCGGAAAATTTTCAATCGATACGAGCTCAGGTCGAAGGTCCTCGTCAATATGGCCCACCGCAAGATCGAGTTCTGATTCAATATTTCCGGTGGTAGCCTTCAGGTTTCTAAAATCGAATTGTTGGTGGTCCAACAGATGACTGGGAATCAGATTGCCGGCAGCGTTTAGCATCGAGGAGCGAATGTGAGGTATTTCTCCTTCGAGTTCATGAATAAGCTGTTTCATTCTCGCGCGCTTGAGATTAGATTGCGAACCGCACAAGTCGCAAGGAATGATCGGAAACGCACGGGCGGAAGCGTAGTCAGCAATCTCACGCTCTGAACAATACGCGAGCGGACGGATGACGGTGTTGCGTCCGTCAATAGACCTCAGTTTTGGCGGCATCGCCTTAAGTGAGCCGGCGTAGAAGAGATTGAGAAGCAAAGTCGTGATGATGTCGTCGGCATGATGTCCAAGCGCGATCTTGTTACAACCCTCCTCAACCGCAACGTTGTAAAGAATCCCGCGGCGAAGTCGCGAACAAACTGAGCAATACGTCTTGCCTTCTGGTACTAAGCGCTTGACGATCGAGTAGGTGTCCTGTTCTACGATGCGAAACGGAAC
>DASROI010000099.1:0-25460 GCA_035646955.1 Pyrinomonadaceae bacterium | reverse complement strand
CGGGAAAAGTGTACAAGGTTTATCGAGATAACGAGTGGAAGCCCGAGCAACTGGTCCAGGACATGATTGCGGCCTCGAGCCAGAAGTAATTAACAATCAGGAATGATCAATTGCTCTCCGCGACGAGTCAGTCTTTATTGTCGCTTTATGAAGCTCCAAGACCAAAGACCAAAGACCAAAGATCAAACACCCTTTATCTTCTTAATCTCTTCCGTGAGTACCGGCACCGCTTCAAATAGATCTCCAACTATGCCGTAGTCAGAGATGTCGAAGATAGGCGCTTCGGGGTCCTTGTTGATGGCGACGATTGTTCCAGAGTTCTTCATACCCACCAAATGCTGAATTGCCCCCGAAATTCCGAGAGCTATATAAAGTTTTGGCGATACCGTTTGTCCTGAGGATCCAATCTGACGATCTATGGGAAGCCACTCAGCATCGCAAATTGGCCTGGAAGCTGCCAGATCTCCACCCAGCACTTCGGCCAACTTTTCTGCTAATACGAGATTGTCTTTGCTCTTGATTCCTCGCCCAACTGCAACGATCACGTCAGCCTTTGTAAGGTCGACTGCCTGTTTAGCTTCCTGAAAAGGCGCTTCAGGAATCATTCGCACCGCGCCAATTTCGATCGGAAAATCCTCGACTGTGGCGCCGCTTCCCTTCTTCGCCTGATCCGGGCGATATGCGCCAGTTTGAAACGTCGCAAATATAGGCGCAGCCCCGTCAGAGGACACATCCGCGTCGAGTTTGCCAAGAAAAATTCTGCGCGTAAAAATGAGCTTACCAGCATCGACTTTAGCTCGAATGCAATCGCTAATCAGAGACTTACCAAAACGCGCAGCGAGCTTTGGCGCGAAGTCACGAACCTGGTAAGTATGCGTCAGAAAGACAAATTTCGGATCGGCTGTCTTAACAACCTGTTCCATCGCGTCCGCATAAGCATCGGGGGTGTATTCACCTAGCTTTTCGTTGGTGGCGAACCAAACCGATTCAAGCTCGTAGCTGGCGATCTCCTGCGGCAGGCTGAGACTTCCCTGACCCAGAACTACAGCCATAGTCTTCTGTTGGAGTGATTCGCCAAGGGTTTGCGCAGCTGCAATTGCCTCTAGCGAGCTCTTGTTTAGAACGCCGGCCTTATGTTCTATGAAAACGAGAATTCCTTTACTCATCAATTGGTCCTATTTTCGGATCGGTCAGATGACGCGAGCTTCGGTATGAAGTTTCTGGGCCAGCTCAGCAGCACCGGCCTTTGCGTCCCCGCTGCCAAGCATTTGTGTCTGCTTAGTTTTTTGCGGCAAGTAGATCTTTTCGATCTTCTGATGAGACGTACGACCGGTCGCTTCTGCGGAAGGTGATACTTCCTTTATCTCTTTCTTCTTCGCCGCCATGATTCCTTTCAAGGTGGCATAGCGAATCTGGCTAATACCGGACTGGATCGTGAGTAGCGCCGGCAGAGGCATCGTGTACCATTGATACCAACCGCTTTCCAGTTCTCGTTTTACGCGGAGTTTATCTGCGGCGGCGTCAAGTTCGATGACGATCGTCGCATGGGGCAGCCCCAGGAGTTCGGCCATGATCACACCTGTCTGACCATAACCGTAATCATCGGATTGCAAGCCGGTCATAACCAGGTCAGGCTTCTCTTCCCGAATAGCCTCGGCGAGCACTGAAGCTGTCGAATAAGGTGAGAGATGGCCCAGATTGTCGCCGGCAACATGAATCGCCCGGTCGGCCCCGCGCGCGAGTGCATCTTTGATTACACTCTTCACACGTTGGGGGCCCATCGAGCAGACAACGACCTCACCTCCGAGTTTTTCACGCACTCGCAAAGCCTCTTCAAGGGCATACCCATCCGACTCGCTCACCTCGAACGAGAGGTCATTTTCTTCAATCCAACTTGCGTCTTTATTGATACGCAGGATCGCATCTTTATTCGCGACCTGCTTCATCATTACTAGGATTTTCATTTTTGGTTTGGTCTTCGGCCTTTGATCTTTGGCCTTTTAACCCTTACTTGATAATCAGAGGTCGAAGGTCAAAGGCCGAAGACCAAAGCCCAAAGACCCAACCCCTATTCCTCGTACCTCTTAAACAACAGCGCAGCATTGGTTCCACCAAAGCCAAAGCTGTTCGACAAAACGTACTGAACCTCCGCCGGTCGCGCCTCATTCGGCACATAGTCGAGGTCGCATTCTGGATCAGGATTGAAGTAGTTGATAGTTGGTGGCAATGCATTTTTATACAGCGCCAACACTGAAAAGACTCCTTCAATGCCACCAGCTGCGCCGAGCAAGTGCCCGGTCATCGACTTAGTCGAACTGACTGGGAGCTTGTATGCATGGTCGCCAAACGTATCCTTGATGGCGCGGGTTTCGAACTTGTCGTTATAGGGCGTCGATGTGCCGTGCGCGTTGATGTACCCGACCTGCTCAGGCTGTACTTGAGCGTCGCGAAGAGTGCGCTGCATGACCCGTCTCGCACCGGAACCAGTTTCGTCCGGCATCGTTAAATGGAAGGCATCGGCGGCTGCACCATAACCAACGATTTCGGCGTAAATTCTGGCGCCTCGTTGTTTGGCCGCTTCGAGCTCTTCAAGGATCATGATGCCTGCACCTTCGCCAATTACGAACCCATCGCGATCACGCTCAAACGGTCGCGACGCATGAATAGGATCCTCGTTATTGGTCGAGAGTGCGCGCATGGAGGCAAAGCCCGCGACACTCATCGGAGTGATGGCAGATTCCGCACCACCACAGATCATCAAATCTGCATCGCCACGCTGAATAATTTTGAAGCTGTCGCCGATCGCATGGGCTCCTGCGGCGCAAGCGGTTGCGGTTGCGGAGTTGGGGCCCTTGGCGCCAAATCGAATCGATACCTGGCCCGCGGCGAGATTGACGATTGCTGAGACGATGAAGAATGGAGAAACACGATCTGGACCATCATCGAGTAGCTTCGAGTGCTCGCGCTCAATGGCCCAGAAATCTCCGATGCCGCTGCTAATATAGGTTCCGGCGTTTTCAGCGATACCGTCGGGAAACTTGCCCTCGGGTGTCATCTGAAAGTTACTGTCTGCCAGTGCCTCAATCGACGCTGCGATGGCGTAATGAATAAAGCCGCCCATCTTGCGCGCCTCTTTCTTTGCAATGAATTTAAGAGGATCGAAATCCTTTACTTCGCAGGCAAACCTTACGGAAAACCTCTCAGCGTCGAATTTCTTAATATAGTCCGCGCCACTGCGTCCGCTCATCAGAGCAGTCCACGTCTCATCCACGGTGTTACCCACTGGGGTGACGAGGCCGAGGCCGGTAATCACGACACGACGTGTCAAGTTAAAGCTCCTTAGTAAAAAGAGACAAGTGATCAGAGGTGGGTAACAAGTTCAGACAAACCAGCTTCCTTGTTACATCACTTATCACTGATCACTATTTCTTGTGCTGGTCAATATAGTTATACGCATCGCGAACGCTTTGAATCTTTTCGGCGTCCTCGTCCGGAATTTCGATTCCGAACTCCTCTTCGAAGCGCATCACGAGTTCGACTGTATCCAGCGAGTCTGCGCCTAAGTCATCTATGAACCGGGCATTTGGCGTGACTTCATTCTCATCCACACCAAGCTCATCAACGATTATCTGCTTAACCTTATTCTCGATCTCTTGATCGGGCATGTCGTTTTGCTCCTCTGTGAGTTTAATAAAAACGTTTACATTCGTTCGTCAAGCCTGGTTTTTACTGATTCCAAACTTGCTGTGTCTTCGACGTTAAGACAGGTTACCTCACGACTGATTTGCCGCATCAGTCCCGTCAAAACTTTTCCTGGACCAACTTCGATGAAGGTCCCAATTCCTTTGCCAATCAACAACTCCATCGACTCGGACCAGCGTACAGGAGCCGAAACTTGTCGATATAGCGCATCCCTTAACGCAGCAGCTTCGGTAGTCACCTTTGCATCCGCATTTGTGACGACCGGTACGCGGGCATTCTCAAACTTAATTTCATCCAGGTTGATGGCAAGCCTTTCCTGCGCAGGCTTCATGAGCGCGCAATGAAAAGGTGCACTTACATTCAACTTGACTACTCTTTTCGCGACGTCCTTGAGTAGTTCAATCGCACGATCTACGGCTCCGGCATTGCCCGCGATTACAACCTGGTTCGGTGAATTCAGGTTCGCCAGCGAACAAATTTCCTCACCCGCTGCATCATTGCATATCCTCTGAATTTCAGTTAGGTCACCGCCAATGATCGCCGCCATTGCACCCGTGCCAACTGGAACGGCTTCCTGCATATACCGCCCTCGTGCCCGAACAGTCCGCACGGCGTCGGCCAGGGAAATCGAACCGGCTGCAACAAGCGCCGAGTATTCGCCCAGACTATGCCCGGCGACAAAAGAGGCAGGAGGAAAGTTTGCTTCACGCAACGCGCGCCAGGCTGCAACCGAAACAGTCAGGATTGCCGGCTGAGTGTTTTCTGTTAGTTGCAGGTCCTCCGCCGGACCTTCAAAACAAAGGTTTGATAGCCTGAAACCTAGCGCTTCATCAGCTTCTTCAAAGACCAATCGAGCTGCTTCAAATCTCTCTGCGAGATCTTTACCCATTTCCGGGTATTGCGAGCCCTGACCTGGAAAGACGTAGGCTATTGACGATGTGCTTACGTCAGTTGTCAATCGTTGTTTTCCATCCGAATCTTAATGCCGCTATCCTGGTAACAAAGCGCCGCCCGGCCGGCGCACTCCAAGGTTACCAGCGCAACAACACGCCGCCCCAGGTTACGCCACCGCCGAACGATGTCATCAAAACCAGGTCGCCTTCTTTGACGCGACCACTTTCGACGCACTCATCAAGCGCAATCGGTATCGATGCCGACGATGTGTTTCCGTGTACAGCAATATTTGAATAAACCCGCTCGAGATCCACATTCAAGCGATCGGCTACTGCTTCAGTAATCCGTTGATTGGCCTGGTGTGGAATAAAGAGGTCGACATCTTCAGTTTTCAAACCGGCAGTTTGCAATATGTCTCGTGATATTTCTGCCATCGAGCGGACGGCTACTTTGAACAGTTCGTTTCCCTTCATCTTGAAGAAGTGATCTCCAGCGGCGATAGTCTCGGCAGTTGGCCGTCGACGCGTCCCTCCTCCGGGAGAGTACAGTTGTTCTTCATAACGGCCATCCGACTTGATCTTAGTCGCCAGGATCCCTCGATTCCCTTCAACTGGCCCAAGCACTGCAGCACCTGCTCCATCGCCGAACAGCACACACGTTTGCCGGTCGGTATAATCAACATATTGAGTCAGGATTTCAGCGCCGATAACGAGCGCGTTCCGGATTTGACCTGTTCGGATCATCGAATCAGCCAGCGACACTCCGTATAGGAAACCAGAGCAGGCGGCCACGATGTCCATAGCAGCCGCGTTGTTGGCTCCAAGTTCGGCCTGAATGATGCAACCGGTGGAAGGAAGAATTTGATCGGGGGTTACCGTAGCGCAGAGCAGCAGGTCAATTTCCGATGGATCGAGCTTGGCGCGTTCGATTGCCTGCCTGGCAGCACGAACCGCAAATAACGAAGTGTACTCACCTGGCGCGGCCTTACGACGTTGCTTAATTCCAGTACGTGTCGTAATCCAGTCGTCAGACGTTTCTACGATCTGGGCCAGATCGGCATTCGAAAGAATGCCTTCAGGATATGAATGTCCTGTGCCAAGAATTCCAGCGCGCTGATTAACCATCAATTGCCTCAGACTTTAATGGGGCCGTAATAGTATCTACTATCAAAATAAAAGCCAAATACTAATGTTTTGAGTTCAGCCTGTCGATGCGACAGACTGTGATTGAATCATCGCGCTATCGGCGATTCCCTGTTTAATTCTCTCGCTCGTGCGATTCTCGGAAAATTCCTTGACGCTGCGAATGGCATTTCTAATTGCGCGCGCGTTTGAACGGCCGTGCCCAATCACAACGATGCGACTCACACCCAGGAGCGGAGCGCCACCATATTCTGAATAATCTAAACGTTTCTTGATCCTGTTAAAGGCAGGTTTTGCCAACACTGCGCCAGCTTTCGTGACGGCGGTGGCGGTTAGCTCTCGCTTCAGCATTGCCAGCATGGCTTCCGTCAGGCCTTCAGATAACTTCAGCATCACGTTACCCGTGAAGCCATCCGTAACTATGACATCGACCAAACCCGAGAAAACGTCTCGTCCCTCGACATTTCCGACAAAGTTGATGCTTTCAAGTTGGCGCAACAAGGGGAAAGCTTCTTTCGTCAGATCATTCCCTTTGGCTTCTTCCTCGCCGATGCTCATTAAACCAACTGATGGACGCGTTGTACCCAATACTGATCGGGAGTAGGCGTCGCCCATGATTGCGAACTGCACCAGCTGATGTGCTTTACATTCCGAGTTAGCGCCGACATCCAACAGTAACGTTGGTTTACTCGACTTCGTAGGAATCAGGGCGGCAAGTGCTGGACGATCTACACCTGGCAAGGTGCCAATCACCATCTTTGCAGTGGCCATGGCCGCACCAGTGTTGCCGGCAGAAACGAAGCCATCTCCGCGGCCTTCAACTACCAACTTCGAGCCAACTCTCAAAGAACTCTTTTTCTTTCGTCTGACGGATATTGCGACCGGATCGTCCATCGAAATCACTTCCGGCGCTTCCACGAACTCAATGCCAAAGTCGCCATCAGCCTTCCAGCCGCACCGACGAAGCTCGGGCTGGACCTTGTGTGCCTGGCCCACCAGAATTACGCCAACTCCCAGGTCCCGAGTCGCGGCCAGAGCGCCGTCGATTTCGACATGAGGAGCATTGTCGCTTCCCATTGCATCAACAACGACCTTACCCGTCAGCCGGGTGTCATTCTTCGACTGACTACGCACCGGTTCTGAGCCTTAAGCCTGTTCTATCTGGAGTATTTCGCGTCCTTTATAAAATCCGCACTTGGGACAGACGCGATGTGGCATGCGTGGCTCACGACAATTTGGACAAAGAGTGGTCTGTGGAACTCTTAATGCGTCATGCGCACGACGTTTGAGTCGTCGAGCTTTCGAATGGCGCCGTTTTGGATTTGGCATAATTACTCCGTTTCTAAATTCAATCTACTTGCAGCATTCCGCGGAGAAGTCTTGGGCACTACTGTTTCAAACTTCTCAATGCGTCCCAACGAGGATCGCCGCTTGATGTCTCACAATTACAGTCCGTCGTGTTTTTATCGGATCCACACACCGGACAAATTCCTTTACAGTCATCCCGACATAACAGTCGAGTTGGCACCGCCAGAAGAACTTGTTCTTTAACAATCTCGTCAACATCGATTCCGACACCGTCGAAAACCGAGATTGCCAACTGTTCCTCCGTCAATTCAGCGTCGTGCAATTCTTCGTAGTCGGAACCATTGACATACTCAAGCTCAAAATCATTATTGAGCGTCATATCCAATGGAGTTAAACAGCGGTCACAGTTGATAAAGAGCTTGCCGTTAATATGACCTGAAACTATAACTTCTGCGCCTGAGCGCTTGACTCGTCCATTAATCGAAACCGGACCGGCCAATTGAACGCGCTCGTCTTGAAGCTCGAGTTGACCAGCCTCGTAGGTGGAGGAGAATTCTCCCTTTCCGTCCTCAAGGTTTGCCAGCTCGATTCGCATTACTCACTCGCACTGTTGCGCCCGGCGCGTTGTGCGCAAAGGGCTCATTATAGCGACCAAAAAAGGTGTGTCAACGGACGGGATTGCCGACGGGGGCCTCTAAACTACAGGGCACGAGGGAGTTCGAGGTCTTTCAGGAGCGAAAATTGAGCGCCAGGGATCGCTTATTCGCAACAGTTTGCGCGCCCATCCTACGATGCAGACGGAGCTGCAACTTCTTGTCTCTCAGTTGTTTAAACTGGCAAATGGCTTTAAAGCATCTTCTCGAAGAATTTGCTTCAAACGTTTTCCCGTTGCAGACATCAGCGATTTTCTACGCGACGACTGGCTTTGAAACAAATGATTCACTTTTGCACGTTCGGAGGCAGGTCCGGATTGCATCCTCGCCAACGTCTCTTCCGCCAAGCCCTCTCGTCCTTCCTTTTGGTAAATCATCGCTAACAGATCGAGCGCCTCGCTAAAAGTCATGTCCATTTCAATCGCTTTTCGCAGGTGGCGAGAGGCGAGTTGGTTGCGACTAGTATGATAGTAGAAACAACCCAGGACATAATGAGCTTCGGGTGATGGCCTGATACTCAAAGCCCTTTTGAACTCGCGTAAGGCCTTCGTCAACTTGTTCTCGTTGAAAAATAACCATCCCAAACCGTAGTGACCTGCAAAAGACGGAGACTTCCTCGTCGCGGAAGTTAATAAGTCGATCGCCGTTGGGACCTCACCGATATCTGCACAAGTCAACCCCAGCAGCATAGTGACATTCTCATCCTCCGGATTAGCTGCAAGTACTCGCTCCAGATACAGCCTGGCCGCTTTTGATTTTCCAGTGCGAAAGAGATGCTGACCAATGAACAGGGTCAATTCCAAATCATCGGGTGACAAATCTGCTGCCTGTTGCAACAGATCAATTGCTTTGGCGTGTTGTTTGTCATCGATTAAACGGAACGCATCGAGAATGAACTTTTCAAACGCTTCACGTTGAACAATTGGGGCTCGCGACAAAATCCTGGAACGCAGCTTTCCACGTTGAACGGCCTCTTCCTGAGCGGCCGCATCCTCTGTGCATCGCTTATTCCAGATCTGCTCAAGTCGATCAGATTGCAGCAACCCGTCCTCGGAGAGCAGTTCAATCAAAGCTTTCAACAGCGACCTGTCGAAGTAAGAGGTCTGTGCTTGCCTGAGGAGCAGATCAAGGCTGCGTTCGAGACGCTCCGCTAGTCTCGTGATTCGATTTTCGGTGGCAGAGATTCGTTCGAGTAAGTGTTCGTCCGAAGAGACGCTGGCTTCATTAGCTTCAAATCTCGAAGCCGATGGCTCAACGATAATCATCAAGCGGGTGCCGCATCGAGAACAGAAGTCCTGACCCAGAGAGTTACCAGCGAGACATTTTTGACAGTAATGGAAAATAGGCGCCGGCATCTAATACTCGTAAAATCCTCGTCCGCTTTTTCGTCCTAACCAACCAGCATCAACATAGCGCTTAAGCAGAGGACAGGGACGATATTTTGGATCACCAAGTCCATCGTATAGCACCTTCATGATGGCCAGGCATACATCCAGACCAATGAAGTCGGCGAGCGTGAGTGGCCCCATTGGATGATTCATCCCAAGTTTCATGATTCCATCAATGCTCTCGCGACTCGCCACACCTTCGTACAATGTGAATATCGCTTCGTTGATCATCGGCATCAAAACCCGATTAGAAACGAATCCCGGCGAGTCCTGACAATCAAGCGCAGTTTTATCCATCTTTTCAGAGAGGGTGCGAACTCGTTCGTAGGTTTCATCGGACGTCTGGATGCCCCTGATCACTTCTACAAGCTTCATCACCGGAACGGGATTCATAAAGTGCATTCCGATTACTTTGTCTGGACGTCCCGTTGCGGCTGCAAGTTTGGTGATTGAGATTGATGAAGTGTTCGAGGCGAGTATTGCTGATGACGGGGTGATCTGGTCCAACTTCATAAAGACGTCGATCTTGAGGTCGAGGTTCTCACTGACTGCTTCTACCACAAAGTTCACATCATTGAATTGACTCAAGTCGGTGGTTGTCTGAATGCGTCCCTGGATCGTTCGCTTCTCATCTTCGGTCAGCCGCTGTTTATCGACGTCGCGTTGGAGGCTTTTGTCGATTGCTTTTAGGCCGCGATCTATAAACTGCTCGCTTATATCCTGTAGTTTGACGAGGTAGCCTGAGCGTGCAGCAACTTGCGCAATGCCGTTACCCATAGTGCCCGCTCCGACCACTCCGAATATTTCGCTCAAGAGTATTACCTCCAATCGGGTGGGGTTGATCGAGGAGTATATTGCCGTTCGTTATAGGCACTTGTTTCGTTGGCCCAGGCCTGTTGGCCGGGAGGCAGAGAATAAGCCGGGCGGTCGTAAAGGTATTTGCCGGGATCACTGAACAGAAACCAGAACGTGTATATCGCAACGGCGGCGCCAAATGGAAAATGCATGCAGTCAAAGACTCCAGCAATTATCGAAGCTGTCTTGGCCCAACTCTTTTTCTTTAGTAATGCATATCCAGCAATGTAAGAGGGCAAGGTCATAGCTCCGTAGATCACAGACATGAACAGGCCCATGACCAAAAACAATCCTGCGGGAGGAGGATGAGGATCATTTTGTGTAAGTATGGGAAAAACCACCGCGATAAAGACAAACATCATGATGATGAAGAACGAAAACAATCCAGCAAAAGCAAGATGTGAGTAAGCGAGGTATTTGTTGTGCTGTTCCGGAGTCAAAATATAATTTCCTTTCAAATTCGCAGTTACGTTTGCTTTGTAAGGTACCGATCTCGGCAGTCTCAATTATCGCTCAACTGCCATTGCGACGGCGTTGCCACCACCCAAACAGAGCGAGACTATACCTCGATGAGCATTCCTGCGTTTTAGTTCGTACAGGATTGTCGTTAGGAGCCTCGATCCCGATTGTCCAATTGCGTGACCCAGCGCGACTGCGCCGCCATTTACATTTACGCGTTCAGGGTCGAGTTCCAACTCGCGCGTAACAGCCAGCGCAGCGACAGAAAACGCTTCATTCAGCTCGATTAGATCCACTTCAGAACCGGCCCATCCGGTCTTTTTCAGGACTTTGCGAACCGCTTCGACTGGCGCCATCATGACCAGCCTTGGCTCAACTCCCGAAGTTGCCTGGGCCACAATTCGGGCCATCGGTTCAACTCCCATCTGCCTGGCGCGCCGTAGCGAAGTGACGACGACTGCTGATGCTCCATCATTGACGGAGGGTGCATTGCCGGCTGTCACAGTTCCATCCTTCTTAAATGCCGGTTTGAGTTTACTGAGTGATTCTACGGAAGTGTCCTCTCTCACCGTTTCATCGGTATCGAAGATCAACGCAGCGCCTTTCCTTTGCGGTATCTCTACCGGAACAATTTCGTCTTTAAACCGGCCCGCGTTAATTGCTGCTGCGGCTCGCCGATGCGAGTTAACAGCGAACTCATCCTGTTCAACTCGGCCGACCTTATATTCCTCAGCTACGACTTCTCCGGTGCAACCCATGTGGTAGTTTTCAAATGCACACCAGAGACCGTCATTGATCATTGAGTCTACTAGCTCGCCATTGCCCATGCGATAACCTTCCCGCGCCTTGGGAAGAAGATATGGCGCATTACTCATCGACTCCATGCCGCCGGCTACTACGACTTCAACGTCACCCAGCGCAATTCCCTGTGCCGCTAACATCACCGATTTCAAACCAGAACCACAGACCTTATTGATGGTTACTGCGGAGACTGTTGAAGGTAAGCCGCCGTTTAGCGCCGCCTGGCGAGCGGGATTTTGACCTAATCCCGCCTGGATCACGCAACCCATAATTACTTCGTCGACTTCTTCCGGTTTGATTCCCGCGCGTTTGACGCTTTCGCGTACCACAATTGCGCCCAGCTCGGTCGCACTGAATCCTTTCAAAGAGCCCAGAAACTTTCCGACTGGCGTCCTGGTGGCACTGATAATTACTGGTTCATCAAGTTCCCGCATAAAAACTCCTATTTTCGTTTCAAGCCCAAACACGCTTGCCTAACTAATGGTAAGTCGATAAAGACAACTCGTCTAGTCGGCAGCCTTTGGAGTGCGCCGGCCCGGCGCACTCCAAGGGTCGCGAGTTTTTTGTGCAAAGCCGCACAAATTGCAAAGCACAAAGTTCAAATACTCAAGCTTTACAATTTGGCTTTCAGTAATGTTAGACTCGCGATGCTATTCAACTTTAAAAACTTTTTTGAATTCCCGAATGTATGCAAGCACTGATTCTCGCCGGTGGTAAAGGTACGCGGCTTCGTCCACTAACGGTTTATACACCAAAACCGATCGTCCCGATTTGCAATCGCCCTTTCCTACTCTATCAAATCGATACGCTCCGACGGGCTGGTATCACCGACATAACTCTATCTCTTTCTTATCAGCCCAATAAGATTGAGCAACTGCTGGGAGATGGCTCGGACTTTGGAGTTAACTTGAAATACACGGTCGAGCCTCAACCGATGGGTACTGCCGGTGCTTACAAGTTCGCAGAGGATTTAATTCGCGAACCGACCGTCGTCTTCAATGGCGACATCCTGACGGATCTGGATCTCAAAGCCGTTATCCGCGAACACAATGAGCGACAAGCTACTGCAACGATTGTGTTGACACCGGTTGAGAATCCGCAGAGTTATGGACTCGTTGAGACAGAACAGGACGGCAAAATTCGGCGGTTTCTTGAGAAGCCCAAGGCCGAGGAGATTACGTGCAATACGATCAATGCGGGTACGTACATTCTCGAACCCAAGGTGCTCGACTTCTTGCCGTCAGGTGAAAACTACTCGTTTGAATATGGCCTCTTTCCCGACTTGTTGAAGAGGAAGGAGCCGTTTTATGCGCACATTCCGCCGCGAACATACTGGATTGATATCGGCACGCCCGAACGCTATCTTCAAGTGCATTCGGACCTTCTAAGCAGCAAAGTGGGTCGAATTCATATCAAAGAACGTCGCGGCCAGTTTGACGCGGCAACCGTTGCGGAAATTGATGAGTTTTCGTTGATCGGAGACGATTGCCAGATCAAACCAGGTGCGCAGATCATCAATTCAGTATTAGGTCCAGGGTGTTTTGTGGAAGAGCGTGCGCGTGTCGAAAATTCTGTGCTTTGGCCACACACACGAGTTGGTACGACTGCACAAGTTGTCGGATCTATTGCAGGACGCGGCTGCCATATCGGACGGTCGGCGATTGTTGGACCAGGAACTGTGCTGGGCGACAAGACGTCGCTGACTGATTACACAATCACCGGAGGTCGCGTATGACCTCGCCGGTGCAAATCAAATTCGGCACCGATGGATGGCGCGCTGTCATTGCCCGCGAGTTTACATTCGTTAACGTCGAGAGAGTGGCGCAGGCCTTTGCGGACTATCTCTCAGCCACGGCGCAACAAGCAGCGGACAAGCAGAGTGCAGCGGGTGCAACCGGCACAGGTCTGGACTCGGTTACGAAGAGTGCGGGTGTAGCCAAGCCCTTTGTGGTGATTGGTTACGACAGAAGATTTCTGTCAGAAAAATTTGCATATAGATCAGCCGAGGTGATGGCCGGAAATGGATTCACGTTTGCGTTGTTCTCTGAAGCTCAACCAACCCCATTGATCTCATGGGCTGTAAAAGAACTGGCTGCTGCTGGTGGGATTATGATCACGGCATCGCACAATCCTGCTAATTTCAACGGTTTCAAGATTAAAGCTCCATGGGGTGGCAGTGCGTCACCCGAAACAACCTCGGCTGTGGAAGCCCTGGTCGATAGAAACCGTCCGCTGCGACAGTCGTTCTCCGATGATGGCCAGCAGCTACTTAAACCGGCAGTTGATAGTTATCACAAACAGATAAATTCCTACATCGATCTCAATCGTATTCGAAAAGCAACGGGCCACGTTGTAATCGATCCCATGCACGGGTCAGGCGGCCTATGGGTTGAAAATTTTCTGAAGGGCGGTGCGCTTGAGGTTGAGACAATTCGCGCCATACGAGATCCATTGTTTGGTGGAGTAAATCCTGAACCGATCGATCAGAACCTGGGACCACTAAAGGCGCGTGTGCTCGAAACCAACGCGCTGGTCGGGCTGGCCACGGATGGTGATGCAGATCGCGTGGGCGCAGTAGATGAACGCGGGCAAACGATGACGATGCATGATGTAGTGCCGTTGTTGCTGCTGCATCTTGCGCGAGAGCGAAAGATGACAGGTGGTGTTGCGATGACGGTCTCTCAGTCAGTCTTGACTCGTCGTATTGCTGATGCCATGGGTCTAAAACTTTATGAAACGCCGATCGGATTCAAGTACATCGCTGACTTGATGTTGAAAGAAGATATCCTGGTTGGCGCGGAGGAATCTGGTGGTATCGGTGTCAAGGGCCATATCCCGGAGCGAGATGGAATTCTAAATTCACTTCTGTTCCTCGAGGCCGTTGTGGCGTCAGGTAAGCGTCCATCTGAGATGCTTGCGGATCTGCACAAAGAGTTTGGCGAGTTCCGCTTCGGCAGAAGAGATCTGCATATGGACGTTTCGAAGGGGCAAGACCTGGTAGCGCGACTGGCTGAGCAGCCTCCAACTGAGTTAGGAGGTTATAAGGTTAGCGGGGTTAATACGATGGATGGGACCAAGTTGCTATTCGATGACGAATCATGGCTATTGTTCCGTCAGTCGGGCACTGAACCAGTGTTGCGGGTTTATGCTGAAGCGACGTCAGAAGGAAAAATGAATTCGCTGTTGACCGCAGGAGAAAAAGTCGCGACGACTCAACTGTAGGTCCTATAAGTCCTATAGGTCCTATTTTCTATAGGTCCAAATAGGTCCTATCCCCACCATGCCAGAACTTCCCGAGGTAGAACATGTCGTCAGGGCCCTGCAAAAAGTTGTTGTGGGCCGCACCATTCTTGCCGCTGAGTTAAAGCTCAAACGCATCGCCCCGGACATCTCTCGTCCTGCTTTCGATCGCCAGCTTCGCAACGCAGTCATTACCGCTGTTGGCCGACGCGGTAAATATATTCTTTTCGAATTAGATTCCGGCGGCCTGCTCGCGACCCACCTGCGAATGACCGGAAAATTTCTCTCGCTAGATACCGAGGATAAATTACCGCCGTATGCTCACGTCGTTTTCTACCTTGATAATGAGAGACGACTGGTGTTTTGTGACATGCGGCAGTTTGGTCGGATGCGCCTGGTAAAAGACCGTCAGAAGTTGCCCAGGGAGTTGGCGGCGCTCGCTCCCGAACCGCTGTCAGAAGACTTTACTGAAGAATATTTTTTAAAGACTCTCAAAAAGTCTCACCGGAGTCTTAAGCAGTTACTACTAGATCAAACTCGGGTGCTTGGCCTGGGGAATATTTATGCGGTTGAGTCGCTTTTTCTCGCCGGTATACATCCTGTAAAAAGCGCACACACATTATCGAAAGAGCGCGGGCGAAAGTTGTATGCGGCAATTCGACAGGTGTTGGGAGAGGCTATCGACGCGGGTTCGACTTTGAAGATTGATCTGGCCGATGGAAATGGAATTTACTTCGGAACCAGTGAACGATTTTGGAGGGTCTACGAGCGTGAAGGTGAGCCCTGTATAAATTGCGGGACAAAAATTCGCCGGATCGTCCAGGGTGGAAGATCGACTTATTTTTGTCCGCAGTGTCAGAAGAGATAGGACCAATACGACCTATAAGACTTATTTTTGAATATGACCTATAGGACAGATAAGACCTATTTTTGAATAGGACCTATAGGACCTATAAGACCTATAAGACCTATAGGACCTATAAATTACCCACAATAAAATCGGTCATCATCTGGCGCATATGCGTAACCAAAAGCGGATCGGTCACCCCATGCCGCGACTTCGGATACAACATCAACTCAAACTGCTTCCCTGCCTTCTGTAACTCGAAAGCAAATTGAATTGTGTTTGCCATATGCACGTTGTCGTCGATTGCACCGTGAATCAGCAATAACTTTCCGTGCAAGTTTTTAGCGGCATTCAACGGAGCACTCTTTTTGTAACCCTCCGGATTGTTTTGCGGAGTACCCATGTAACGTTCGGTGTAGATACTGTCGTAGTTTCTCCAGTCCGAAACAGTACCTCCCGCAATTCCGAGCTTAAATGTCTGGCTGTGAGTCAGGGCGTAGCTGGTCATAAATCCGCCGTAACTCCATCCCCATATTCCAATACGCGTGCCATCGACGTACGGCTGACTCTTAAGCCACGACAAGCCGTCCTCGAGATCACGAAGCTCCAATTCTCCGAGGTTCTTATACGCAGGCCATGTGGATTCGATTCCCTTCCCGCTGGCCGTTCGATTATCACAAACCCAAACGATGTAACCCTTCTGCGCCAGCAACTGATGCCACATGTAAGTGGTCGCTCCCCAGGCGTTCCGGACCTGGGGCGCATGTGGACCACCATACGTAAACGACATCACCGGGTATTTCTTCCGAGGATCGAAATCGGGAGGCTTGATCATCATCGCCTCCATCACAAAACCATCGCGCGTCTTAACCTGAAGGAGATCCGTCGAGCCAAGCTTAAAATCCTTAAGTGCCGTTACCTTATTTGCGTTTACAACGCGAACCAGCTTTCCATCGCTGTCAAAGAGGTTCATCTGCGCAGGTGTGTTTACATCACTCCGTGTGTCGACGAAATAGTTATATTCAGGGCTAAAGTTAATACGATGAGAGCCTTCACTTGACGTCAGGCGTTTCATTCCGGTGCCGTCGAGTTTGATGCTGTAAAGTTGCGGCGCAATTGCACTGTGCTCAGTGGCCGAAAAGTAGATAACACCTCTATCCTCATCAACACCGTCTAAAGGGTCGGCTTCCCAATTCCCGTTGGTTATCTGGCGCAGCAGTTTGCCTGTTTGATCGTATTGGTAGATGTGCTGCCAACCGCTGCGTTCGCTCAACCAGAGAAAGGTCCCGTCTCTCAACCACGTTGGGTTCTCGATTGTTGCGACCCACGCCTTGCTCGTCTCATGAATAGCAGTGCGACTCTCACCGGTCTTTGCGTCAGCGAAGTTCAGGTCGAGAAATGTTTGTTCCCGATTCTGCGCCTGGTAGACCACATTCTTGTTATCGGGTGTCCATGTTACTCGTGTAATCAACAAGTCCTCGGGTTGGTACTTGTAGGTGTTTACCCAACGTGTCTCGCCACCCGCCGCGGGTACGATCCCTATCTTAACGATTGGGTTTGGATCGCCGGCTTTCGGGTACGACGTAACCTCGACCTTCTGATCGAGAGGAATGTGGTCCACGACCGTGAACTCCGGAACGGGACGCTCGTCAATCTTCAAGAATGCAATCGAACTCGAGTCAGGACTCCACCAGTAAGCGCCAAAATTGCCTCGGCCATAAACCTCTTCCTGGTACACCCAATCCAGTCGTCCATTAAGAATCTTTGGTCCGCCATCATTTGTCAGTGCGCGTTCACGACGCTGCATACCAAGGTCTTCGACATACAGGTTGTTACCGCGGACAAAACTGATCATGCGCCCATCAGGACTAAAGTCTTCTCCCACTTCCTCATCAGGAGTGCTCGTCAATCTAATCGCGCGGTCACTTCCGAATTCGTAGTAGAAGAGGTCGTTGGCCCAATTGATGAGTGCCGCGTTCTCGCCGGGGCTGAGATTGTAATTGCCCCGATTTGCCAGCTGCCTGGCGTCCTCGGCTCGAATTCCAGGCAAAGCTGCAAACGCAGCCTGCATCTTCGCCGCATCAAAGAACGCAACCGCTTCACCTGTAGCAGCTTCAACTTTCTGAATACGTGGCACATCCCTGCGCGTTGCTTCATTGGTGACAAGATAATGCTTGCCATCTTTTAGCCAACGAATGGTTGGATTGCTGCCGCTGAAGTTGATCTTCTTGACCGGATCGAAGATGTCGTCAACCGTGAGCAGTTTTTGCTGAGCATTTAAGGAAAGGGTGGAAAGAAGTATTAGTAGAGCAGCAGAAAGAAATGAGAACCGCATTCTCAGAATATTCTCCTATTAATCGAACATAACTAATTTGCGACGCGAGCTTGTAGCCGGACAGCGTCGGCCTCGAACGGCCTTCAAAAAATTCGCTGAACCTATGATTCTTTCGGAATCATCTTCTTAATCAAGGGAGTTAGAACTGCAAGAAGTAAAGCAGCTGCAAGAGAGATGGCTGCAAAGGTCCCAAATGCTTTGGCAAGAGTGTCCGGACTATTACCCTCGAACAACCTTGTGGTTAGTCCTGCAATGTAGCTTCCAATCGCAATAGAGAGGAACCAGACGCCAAGCATCATGCCCACCATCCGAGCCGGAGAAAGTTTAGAAATTGTGCTTAGTCCAACCGGGCTCAGACATAGCTCGCCCAAAGTTTGCAGGAAGTACACGGCCACGAGCCACAAAGGCGAAACTAATCCCTGTCCGGTCAACGTTGAGGCGATGGCGACCACTACGAATGCGGCAC
Source organism: Pyrinomonadaceae bacterium (assembly GCA_035646955.1). Taxonomy (GTDB): domain Bacteria; phylum Acidobacteriota; class Blastocatellia; order Pyrinomonadales; family Pyrinomonadaceae; genus PSRF01. The sequence goes on along the minus strand of DASROI010000099.1, from coordinate 7,370 downwards.
CGGCCAGAAATAGACCAAGAGCAAATTTCGCGGGGCTCGAAGGCTGACGGTCGGCCAAAGTTTGCCAGATGAAGGCGAACACAGGAGCGAACGCAATAATAAAGATCGGTTGAACCGACTGGAACCAACTTGATGGAAACTGCCATCCGAAGATGGAATGCCGAGTCAAGCGATCCGCAAAGAGCGTCAGACTTGAGCCCGCTTGTTCAAACGTCATCCAGAAAATGATGGAGAACATAACGAGTATGAATATCACCAGAACCCTCTTACGTTCTTCACTCTCAAGCAGTCGAGTCGTTCCCGTAAGGTAACCGGCAAAATAGCCAACGACACTCCAGAATGGGACTGAGATCCAACCACCTTCGCCAAACTTATATCCGAAACCAATCCCGATCAAAGCACCAACGATGGCCAGGATAGCCGTTAGCGAATCGAATTTGGAGGATGTTTCCTGGGTTGCTGCTTTCCTGGGTTTCAGGCCAACATGGCTCAATCTATTGCCGCCAAGTAGGTACTGCGCCACGCCGAGAGTCATTCCTACGCCCGCTGCTGCAAATCCCCAATGCCAGCTTTTGTTAGGATTCATTCCTAACGATGAGATGAAGTCGCGAATCGTGGCGCTCTGCGCGAGGAAACCTGTAATCAATGGAGCAAAGAAGGCTCCGAGGTTAATGCCCATGTAAAAGATGGAGAAGCCTGCGTCGCGTCGCTTATCTTCACTTGGATAGAGTTGGCCCACCATTGCGCTGATGTTGGGCTTAAGTAATCCCGTCCCCATCGCGATCAAAATTAGACCAGCATAAAACGTCGCGATAGAGTCAATCGCCATCGAGTAATGACCGCAAGCAATCACGATACCGCCAAGCAGTACTGCCCGCCGTGCTCCCAGAAATCTGTCAGCCAACCAGCCTCCAATTAGCGGCAGGTACCAGACTGATGAAACATAGGTGGCGTAGATTATTCCTGCGAATTTCTCGTCGAAACCAAGGCCACCATCTGCCAGGCTTTTCGTCATGTAAAGAGTTAAGAGCGCTCGCATCCCGTAATATGAGAACCTCTCCCACATCTCGGTGAAGAAGAGTGTGGAGAGACCTTTGGGGTGGCCAAAGAAACCGTGTGTGTCAGGTGTGACCGTTGCTTCTCGAGATGAGCTCATTAATTACATTCCCCGATTTTGCCGAGATGGACCGGCTGACCAGGCAGAATTGCGCTAGAACTTAAACCTGATCGCCAGCGTTCAAATTTCTGATTAGGTGAACGTAGAACGGAAGACCGCGTGCATTCAGCCAAAATATTCAGACCAGTGTCAAGCACGGAGCATTTGCGGCTCTCACAACTCGAGTTTACTCTGTGCAACCTTTGTGCCCTCGGTGGCTCCGTGGTTAGTATTGCAACCACCACCGTGACACCGAGTGCACGGAGGCTGCACAGCGGAAATAAAAGGGGACCAACTTATGACTATCGAACCGTCTTTCGCATGCGATATGACGGCGATCGCGCCTCATCAACGTGACGAACACATTGCGGCTATCAAGAAACTGTTCACGGCAGTTACCTCTGTAAAAGAGCTACCGAACGGCTACAAGTTCGAATTGCCAAATCAAACGGAGATACTGAATTTGTCGGCGCAGTTTATTTCCCTCGAACGATTATGTTGTCCGTTCTTCGGATTCACTATTGAAGTTGAGCCTGAAGGTGGGAAGTTGCTTCTTAGCCTCACCGGCCGCGAAGGTGTGAAGCCGTTTATCATGGCGGAGATTGGAGAACATCTGAGGAAGTGAGTCTTTGGTGTTAGGTCTTAGAGTCTTTGGTCTTTGATCTTAGTGCCCTTCGTTTGGAAACACTCAAAGACCAAAGATCAAAGACCTAAGACCAACTCACCATTATTCCGTTGCTTGCAGGTGGAACGCCTGGATCGCTTCATTCGGTGATAGAACGGGATGATATGCCTTGCCATAACGTTCAGTAATTACTTTAACGTAGTGCCTGGTCTCATCATACGGCGGGACTCCATTGTACTTATCGACTGCACCTTCACCCGCGTTGTAACCAGCCAGCGCCAACGTTACATCTCCGGAAAACCTTTTCAATAACCAACTCAAATACTTCGTTCCGGCTGTGATGTTATCAGTGGGGTCGTTTGCATCTCGGCAACCAAATCGTTTCGCCGTCGCCGGCATCAGCTGCATCAGTCCCTGAGCTCCTGCGTGCGAACGCGCAGTTGTTTCGTACCGTGATTCTTGCCAGATCACTGCATGAATGAAACGCGGATCAACTCCTTCACTCTCTCCCACCTTTAGGATTATGGCGTCGAGGTTAGGATCGCCCGAGGTGGGAATGTCGGACGGTATCCCAGTAGCTTTCGCGCTAACTAATGGTGCTAACGCATGACTCAAGAGAACGTCACTGAAATTCGAAAATAAGAACAAACCGACAAGAGCTAAAGGGGTGAACTTGATTGAGCGCAGCAGGGTAACGTTCCGGGGCAACTTCATTCGTACATTCTCCAAGAGTTAAGGCTTACAAATTACGCGCTCGAACTAACTCGTCTGGCGATTAGCAAGCGCGCCAACACTGGGCAAAGGGTGGCTCGCATCTTAATTTGCGCGCCCGGACTCTGATGGGCGGAGTCTTAAAATCAGTTGCCCTTTTTTCGCATTATATTCTTGTAAGTATATGATTTCAAATGTACTTAATCGGTTCGATGCTCGGTCTGATTGAAGGATCCAATCATCCTGACTGTGAAAAGCGAACACCAATTCGTGACAGAAATCCCACTTTTGAGATTAGTTTTGTCAGTCGTCCGTTGTCAGTGGTCCGTCGCCAGTGTTTCGAAATTAAGCGTCGAGCGACGGACAACGGACCATGGACGACGGACCAACCCGTTCTTGACACGCTGACAGGCTAGGCGTATAAGCGAAAGCGACAAGCGTGGTGAGTTAAGGCGACTTGCGGCCACGTAAAATAACCAGCTAAACAGCTCGGGCAACTGGAACCTTTACCCGAAAACTTCAAACGAATTTTGAAGTCCCGCGTTGTTTGGCGCGGGACTTTTATTTGTGTCTGAGGTAAAGAAGATTGGTCGAATAGGATCTATAGGACCAATACTGACGGAACATCATGGAACCTTTTAAAGACCTTCTCGAAAGCGACCGGATTCACGTCTTTGACGGAGCAATGGGAACAATGCTCTATGCGAAAGGTGTCTACATCAATCGCTGTTATGACGAGTTGAATCTGAGCAATCCGGAACTTGTTCGAGACGTGCACTCAGAATACATACGAGCCGGCGCCGACATCATCGAGACTAATACCTTCGGCGCAACTGCTTTTAAGCTACAGCAGTACGGGCTCGAAGGGAACCTTCATGAAATAAATGCGATTGCCGCTCGGGTAGCTCGCGAAGCAGCCAACGAAAGAGCCTATGTCGCCGGAGCGATTGGACCACTCGGCCTACGCATCGAGCCGTACGGTCCAACCTCTTTCGATGAAGCGAAAGAAATGTTCAAAGCCCAGGCGATTGCATTGCTTGAAGGTGGGGTAGACCTCTTTTGCCTTGAAACGTTTTCAGACGTCTCAGAAATTAGACAAGCCATCAGCGCAATTCGCGAACTGTGCGACCTCCCGATCATTGCGCAGATGACCATCATGATCGATGGCAACACGCAGTTTGGAACCACTCCCGAGGTTTTTACGCAACGCCTCGACGAATGGGGTGCGGATGTAATTGGACTGAATTGCGGTGTTGGACCAGCAATTATCTTAAATGCTCTCGACAAGATGCGCGCTGTCACCAAGAAGAAACTGTCCGCTCAACCAAACGCCGGCCTTCCCCGTGATGTTCAAGGCCGCCAGTTCTATATGTGCTCGCCTGAGTACATGTCGAAATTCACCAAGAGGTTTATCCAATCAGGAGCTAAGTTCATCGGTGGTTGTTGCGGCACTACGCCCGCTCACATCAAATTAATCACCGATGCGGTTCGCGCTGCGTCTCCAAGAGCACAACGGATTGCGCTCAGTAACATAACTCCTGCCCACGTTACCGAAATCACGCCTGGAGATATCAAAGTCGTCCCACCTGAGGAGCGATCCAGGTGGGGGCGAAAGATTGCGCAAGGGCAATTTGTCACCTCTGTTGAAGTGCTGCCGCCTAAAGGAGTTGATTCGAAAAAGACACTGGATTCAATTCGTCTGCTGAAAGATGCTGGAGTTGATGGTGTCAACATTCCCGACGGTGCCCGGGCCCAATCGCGAATGAGTGCGCTCGCTACCGCCGTTCTCGTCGAGCAACAGATCGGCATCGAGGCGGTTTTGCACTATTGCTGTCGAGACCGGAATCTGCTCGGAATGATGTCCGACCTTCTGGGTGCAGCAGGTCTTGGTTTAAGAAACATTCTGGTAATTACCGGTGATCCGCCGAAGATGGGACCATATCCCGATGCGACAGCAGTTTTCGACATCGATTCAATCGGTCTGACAAACATGGTCAACAAACTGAATCATGGGTTGGACCTTGGCAATAATCCGATTGGCGAGCCAACAGCTTTTTGTATTGGTGTCGGCGTAAATCCGGGCGCTTTAAATCTCGACGAGGAGATCAAGCGGTTTGAGTGGAAAGTGGAAGCGGGTGCTCAGTACGCAATCACTCAACCAGTTTTCGACACGGAGCAATTGCGCGACTTTCTAAGGCGAATAGAGCACGTCCGTATTCCTGTCATAGCGGGAATTTGGCCGTTGGTGTCGTATCGCAACGCCGAGTTTCTTCATAACGAGGTTCCTGGCGTCCGCGTGACTCCAACAATCATGGAAAGAATGCGCAACGCATCGACGATCAGTAAGGAAGCAGGTCGTGATGAAGGCCTAAAAATAGCCAGGGAATCGCTGCTCGAGGTTCGAGACGTCATCCAGGGAGTGCAAGTCTCTGCACCATTTGGAAATGTGAAGTACGCGTTGGAAGTATTTGGCGCCCTCGACGATTTTGGCCGGCTTGAAGTGGCTTCGCAAACTTCGTAACGGCTGGGACTATAGACCGTCCCGCGAGCGCAGCGAATCGCGGTACTCTAGGTATTAGTCTACGGTGAACCACACCGAGCTTTGTGCACGGCTCAACCTTTTGCCTTTTTCTTCGCTCTTCTTTTCACCGGCGCCTTAAAGCAACTCTTATCAGGCACAACCTCACTTGGATCGACTGAAGGGCTTACGTTTGGTGGTGAAGCGCCTGATGGAACAATCCAAAACTCGAAAGTCGGTGCTTCTTTGTAACCTGCTTCGACAGTTACGATCCTTGAGGCATCAATTTGTTGTTTGATCAGGTAGGCTTTGACCCGGTCAGCGTTCTTGCGAGCATCGGTAGTGCACGAGTGTTGACCGCCATAACTTAAAATGTAGACTTGCGCCTCGGGTTGAGTCTTCAATTCGCGCGCAAACTCATTGAGACGATCTTGCTCATCGAGCGAAAGTCCGCTCCCGTATTCGTCAAACTTGATCGGTTCAGCCGGCGACTGCGCATTGCAATTGATTACCGCGCCAAGGGCCATCAGAGCGCAGAAAACAAACTTCATCTTGTAGTTCCTCCAGAGTCTCAGGGAATTTTGCACCACAGAGAAGAGCCCATTCGTCGTTGCCCTCGAATTGAAAGATATTCCACGGGCTACACCAGGATTCGTCGTAAAGCTTCTTCGATGGTTGTGAGTCGAAACTCAAATTCAGCCTCTTTAAGTTTTACTGGATCTACACGCTGACTCGAAAGTAGTAAGGCATCAGCCATTTCACCAAATGCCAACCTGACACCAAACGCAGGAATTGGGATCAGCGACGGCTTACCCAATGTTCGTCCCAGCGCTCGGGTGAACGCTTCGTTCGTAACCGGATTTGGCGCGACAAAGTTGACGGGACCGCTGATTTCGGGCTTATTTAGAACAAACCGCAACGCTGAAACTACATCATCCAGGCCGATCCAACTCATCCATTGCTTCCCATCGCCAACTCTTCCACCTATGCCCATTCGGAAAGGCGGGAGCATTCTTGCTAATGCGCCACCCTTTTTATCCAGGATTATTCCGAATCGCGTGCAGATGGTTCTGATTCCCTTCTCAACTGCTGGGCCAGTTGCCTTCTCCCATTGAACGCAGACCGTCGCGAGAAAATCGTTGCCTGGAGCACTAGATTCGGAAAGGATTTCATCCTTCCGGTCACCGTAGTACCCAATCGCGGAGGCGCATAAGAACGTTTTGGGAGGTTCGTTAAGCAGGGCGAGAGCCTTGCTCAGGGCAAACGTACCCTTAACGCGGCTGTCAAAAATTCGTTGCTTCTTCTGATCGGTCCAACGACCTGACGCGATACTTTCTCCCGCCAGGTGAACCACCGCATCGAGTGCCTCAAGTTGCGATGAATCGACAGCGCCGGATTCCGGTCGCCATTCAATCTCATTTTGATTGGCCGATGCCTTTCGAACGAGGCGGATCACGGTATGTCCGTCAGTGGCGAGCGAGCGGCTCAAGGCCTGTCCGACCAATCCGCTCGAGCCGCTAATCAAGATCTTCATTGGGTGACTCCGTTCACGTTAGATACGCCACATAAAATATCCCCGCACTCGTGGTTTCGCCTATAGAAAAATTACCATCTACTTTATTCCGATAAGGAAAAAACGGAAGCTGTAAATTTATCTTGAGTTTTTGAGAATGAAGAGTAGAATGCCGCCTGTCTCAAACACGACCGTTTCGAGGGCCTCAACCTCGTAATACTAAAACATTAATTGTTGCGCGCGCGCTTAACTGCACTCGTGTAACTTTAAGGAGCAACCTCACATGCTTCGACGACGCCTTCGAGCATTAATAATCACAGTCATTATTGCTGCCGCAGTTTCCTTCTTACTGCCTCTTAATTCGACCTCAACAGTCAATCTTCGCCGAGTCACTTTTACTCCCGAACAGTCAATCAATTTGAATGCGGTCTTAAATCGGAACTCAAGTGTCGTTGCGTTTGAATCGACAAGTGATATTGCGGATCTGGGGGCGGGGCTTTCCTTTCATGCGATGAAAGCATCGATCTCGAGCAGGGATTTCTCCTTTAGTGAGTTTGCAAAAAGTCGAGCTGCAGTTGCTGCGATCTCTCACGATGGATCGACTATTGCATTTTCTTCAAGCGAGGACCTAATCAACGAAAATTCAGACCGCAACTTCGAGATTTATTTGGCAAACCCTTCAGGGTTGAGGCAATTGACGCACACTTCCACGAACAATGAGCAGGACAGGCTTGTTGCCGGCAATTTCCAACCTTCCATTAGCGGTGACGGTAAAAAGATCGCTTTCTCAGCGACAGTTACTGGAAAAGGAGACACTCGAAACATTTACATGCTCGACATCTCAACC
>DASROI010000098.1:0-2281 GCA_035646955.1 Pyrinomonadaceae bacterium | reverse complement strand
ATTACCGAGGCACGCCCTTGAGCATCCGGCAGGCGAGGTAACGCTGGGAATAGCGCAACGTGCAAGTCTCCACTCGCGTTGAATCGAAGGATAGGTTTTCGACGACTTGTTCGCCTAATACGAAAGAAGAGACCGATGAATCATCAGGCCAGTGAATCAGTGAGCGGATTCGGCTCGTTGTCCGAGACGCCTCATAAGAAGCACAACATCTTCAAGAAAAGCCACACTCCAGATGTTCATCTACCGATGGACGCCGCATCCAGGAGAGAGAGGTCCTGAAAATTCGACCACCTGCGGAACTGTCGGAAGGGTTCCGGACCGAACTTAATGCCCAACGCGAAGCCGACCACTGTTAATCTTTTGCACCAAGAGGAACGCCACAGCGAAACAAAGTAAGCCCGCTAACCCCTCAGTCTAGGGCTTGACCGTTACCATCACTACGCCGTGGCTCGGTACTTCGGCGGAAAACTTTCCGATGAGCTTCCCGAGATCCTTGTGTGCCCACAGATCCCGCACCTGAGCCGCATATAAGAAGATCAATCTGAACGTCTGGTCCAATGGTCCATTTTTGTTCTGCGAATTGTGTGAACCTTGGCAGACAAACGCGTAAAGCCAATAGTCAGACAATCCAAAAACCAAAAGGCCGATCGTTCAGCTGACCCTCTGGATTTCCTCATGGGATAGCGCATTCTTGATCAAATTAATGTAACTCAGAGAAGATGTCGGGCAAAAACGCGAGCAGCGGGATATTGAGAACGATTTCAGCATCGCGAGCGTGAGGGTGCTGCCTTGTCTAGCGATTTATAAGCGTTGACATGCGCCAATAATTGTTATAGAAGACGCCCTATACCCAGATTTCAGAGCCGATGTGACTCGCCGTTCATCGGCGGTCGCTATCACCTTGCCCTGCAGGTCCTTTAAGGCAGGCTACGCAACCTGCCTTTCAGACTGGCCCATCAAGAAAAGGAGAAACATCGTGATTTATTTAATGAGGCTTGGCTTTCTATTCGTCGTCTTCAGTACCTTCTTTAGCTTGACACTTACCGTACGAGCACAGGTGCCGCCTTGTGTTCCTTCAAGTAATGTGACGGTCATTGCTACCGGTTTGAACAATCCTCGAGGGCTTAAATTCGGGCCGGACGGCCAACTCTACGTTGCGGAGGGTGGGCTCGGCGGGTCGTTGACCACTGTTGGATGTAGGCAAGTCGACCCGCCGATTGGTCCTTATAGCGGTGACTTCAATGCACGTATAGTGAGGGTCGGCGCTCAAGGAGCGCTTACACCGGTTGCGGAGAATCTTCCTTCAAGTCAGACACAACCCTTACCCGTACCGCTTGTGAGCGGTGTAGGTGACGTAGCCTTCATTGGCAATACTCTTTACGGCCTTCTCGCCGGCGCTGGTTGCTCACATGGACTAGCTGGGACTGAAAATGGAGTGATTCGGATCAACCCTGGCGGCACCACATTAATCGCAGACTTGAGCACGTTCATCCAGGCTAACCCAGTCGCAAACGAGGAACATGATGACTTCGAACCCGACGGGACTTTCTACAGCATGGTTGCAGTTAGGGGTGATCTCTACGCGGTCGAGCCGAACCACGGCGAGCTGGACAAGATTACGCCGGATGGCGAGATCAGTCGTGTAGTGGATTTCTCGGCGACTTTCGGTCATGTCGTTCCGACGGCGATTGCGTACAACGGGAATTTCTACGTCGGAACATTGGGTACGTTTGATAACAACTTCAACGGGATGATCATCAAGGTTACCCCAAGCGGTCAGACGCAAGTTGTGCTATCGGGACTATCGTCGATCCTGGGCATAGCTATTCGCGAGGGCAAAATATACGTTCTGGAGAATCAGGGTGGCTTCCCGGCACTCTGTTCAGGGCGAGTGCTGCGCGTATCGCACTCTGGCAACCTGGACAAGATTGACGTGATTGCTACAGGATTGCAACACCCGACAGCCATGACTCTTGGACCAGATGGCAATCTCTATGTGTCGAACTTCGGATATGGTTTTCCACAAGGAGCTGGACAGGTTGTTAGGATTAATTTGTAGTAAAAGAGGTGAGATTTTCAGTCTTAGTGTCTCCGTTGTTAGACCATGAAGACCCATGAGAGGGGCGGCCACGGAGTGCCGCCCAACAAATGTTGAGAGAAAAATCCGGAACTACATCTTACGTGTCCTACGGAAGAAAGCACCTCAGCGCCTGATGTCATTGTGCAAGCCCAGTCGGCAACCACTACAGCGGGCGGTGGTGGTGGTGCTGGTGGCTCGGAT
>DASROI010000097.1:0-3148 GCA_035646955.1 Pyrinomonadaceae bacterium | reverse complement strand
GGCTCAAAGATGCGCTCTCATCATCAAAGGCCTATTGGAAGGTTGCATATTTTCATCACGCAATTTATTCCTCGGGCAAAATGCATCCGCCATATTTCAAGTTGAGGTCCCAGCTCGAGCCATTGTTCGTCGAATTCAAAGTTAACGTAGTCTTCGCCGGCCATTTTCATGTCTACGAGCGCCTCAAGCCGCAAAAGGGAATTCAATACTACGTTGCCGGATCGGGTGGAAAGCTGATGAAAGGAAATCTGAATCGCAGCAGCGAAGTCTTTGCAACAGGCAATGATGAGGTTCAGATCTTTCTTCTTTCAGAGATTGAAGGCAGCGAGATGGTGGTAACGGCAATTGATCTAAGCGGCAAGGTTGTAGACAGATCCCGCGTGAGCCGCGAATCAATTGTTGAGGCGACGCGGTAGTACTCGAGCCGCGAAGCGGCGAAATATTTTAGCCCAGGGCGTCAGCCCTGGGTAGGTGCGTGTTTAAAAGGTTAAGCCGCGGAGCGGCGGCATAGACCATTATGCCGCCCTTGCGGGGCTTGTGTTTGAAACGCATATTTTCCCAGGCTCACGCCCTGGGCTCTTATCAAGATGTCAACGCTTTCTTCAGCCTTAATTTACTCTTTGATTGATCATCGTCGTGTTAGTCGAAATGGTGTTCAGATGTTTCCAGGAACGCTTACCCAATGCTCTTTCATGCGAGATCTATGTCTCTAAATTGCTTTATTCGGATTCTCGCGCTCCGAAGCGAGCGGGGCACTATTCTAGGTAGGTTGGAAGTCTGAGATCATCGGCTTCTTTGCCCAGGGAGATGCTCACCACTCGCTCGGAATCTGAACTAAACATCAACTTTTTTTCTCACGCAGCTTTGGCCAAAGCTGGATAGAGTTTCGCCTGATCAAACGGTTCCTGCTTGTTCGAGATTGCCCAACTCATTCTCAGCAATTTCCTCATCAAACTGACTGACGCACTTGTCGTCGTGTTGCCGCTCTGAGTCAGCCGTTGGTAATACGGGTGGAATACGCTTGTCTTACGACAGGCTTTGAACGCAGCCATATACAGGACCTTTCTCAATAGACCAGAGCCCCGCTTTGTGATGCGTATTCGTCCTTTGTGTTTTCCTGAGCTTATCTCGTAGAGATTCAATCCTGCCAGTTTGAGTACCTGATCTGGATGTCTGTAGTTGCGCAGGTCTCCTGTGCGCGCCAGGATTGTAGCCACTGTCCAAGCTCCAAATCCGGGAATGGTCAGCAACAAACCTGCTCCCGGTACCTCTTTCAGGCAACTGCGAATCTCGTTCTCTATCACGTTGCGTTCTTCCCGCAGTGCATTGAGCTGGATCACCAGCCTTCTGATTTCTGCCTTAACCGCCGTTTTCCCTTCACGAATTCCTATGCTTTTGCCGGCCAATTCAATCAATTGTTGAGCTCGTTCCAGTCCAAATCGCCCACCACTCCACCGTCGAAGTTCCTGGCTCAGTCCTTTGATCGAGACTTTGGCCACTACCTCCGGGTCCGCATATTTCAGAAGGAATTTCCGGCAGCTCACACTCATAAAGTTTGCAAATACCTGATCCAGCTCGGGAAATATTCGGTCGACTGTCTGACGAAGCTGATTAACCAGCCGAGCTTCAAGATTTCCACATCTTGCTCGTTGCCCTACCAAATCTCGCAACTCTGCGTATTTCCCTCGAGGCAGTCGACACTCAAGGAATTTCCCCTCCGATATCAGCCACGCGATCACTCCGGCATCCTTTAAATCTGTCTTCAAAGGCGAGTTATCATCAAGTTCCTTGGCTCGTTTGGTATTCATTGGGTTGACCAGGACTACAGTCCCACGATGGTCCTCCCACCAATATGCCAATGCCTGCCAGTAGTGCGCTGTCGGCTCCAGCCCTAATACGACTTTTTCTATTCCCACTAGCGCACAGACTCGGTCAATTTCCCGAACTAGACGCTGAAATCCTCCAAGATCGTTCTTGAATTTCACCTTCCCCACAACCCCTTTTTCCTTCACCCAAAATGCCGCCACATGCTCTGACTTCGCAATATCCACGCCGACCACCAAAGCGCCCTTGACTAGATCGTATTTTCGTTCGATGTTTTCCATAGCCGCGAATTCTCCTTTGATAGTTTTTGAAGCTACGACTTCCTACAGGCTATCAAAGAGTTCCTCGCGGCTTTAGTCTTTATAGCAATCTAAAATTCCTCCGCCGCTTCGCGGCTTAGTTTCGTGCCAAGCGCTCAATTCGCCGACAGGCTCTTCACGGCCTTCTCAAACTTCGTAGACCCGATCCGTAGAATGATGGCTCCAACGATGCCTGCGAGAGCCGAAGCCGCCAGGATTCCGATCTTGGCTGATTCCAGCAAAGCAGTACCCTCAAACGCCAGCGTAGCGATAAAAAGCGACATCGTGAAACCAATCCCACCGAACCAGGCACACCCGTGCAGCATTGCCCAGTTCACACCTTCAGGAAGCGCGGCCAGTCGTGAGCGGACAATTGCGACGGAGGCTACCGTGATCCCAAGCGGCTTTCCAATGACGAGTCCCAGAAAGACGGCGAGCGTCACAGCGTCAACAGACAATCCGCTTAAGCTAACGCCCGCGTTTGAAAATGCGAAGAGCGGCATGACCACAAACGCTGACATAGCGTGAAGTGTATGTTCGAGCCGCAGCAGCGGCGCCATCGCCTTTTCACTCGCGCGCTCGAGCGCGAAGATGGCTTCCTGCTGCCTTTTGCTGGTGAGCACGACGAAATCGCCCGTTTCGGTTCGATCAAATTCGTCGAGCAGTTCACGGGCTTTGCCCGAATACTCCAATGCATTGATCCCGGTTCGTACTGGAATCGCCAACGCGATCAGGAAACCTGCCACGGTCGCGTGAACACCCGATTCGTGCACAAAAAACCAGAGCGCGACGCCGACAATAAGATAGGGAGTCAGCGATCGTACGCGGAAGCGGTTCAAGGCAATCAGTGCCAGCAGGCACAAACCCGCCATCTCCATAGCGTGTATTGAAATGTCGCCGGTATAGAACAGAGCGATCACCAGAACCGACGCGATGTCGTCAACAATCGCCAGCGCAGCCAGGAAAATCTTCAATCCGCTCGGCGCGCCGGGCGCCACGAGCGCGAGTGCTCCGAGGGCACATGC
>DASROI010000096.1:0-3086 GCA_035646955.1 Pyrinomonadaceae bacterium | reverse complement strand
TGGGATTCGCGATCTCCAGATTAGATCCGTGCTAGTAGAAAGGACTTGAACGATCCACACGCTGCTGCGATGTGGGATTCGCGATCTCCAGATTAGATCCTCGTTGGTAGAAAGGACTTGAACGATCCACACGCTGCCGCGATGTGGGATTGGCGACTTTCTGGATGCACGCTTGTTAGTAGAAAGGACTTGAACGGACCACACGCTGCCGCGATGTGGGATTGGCGACTTTCTGGATGCACGCTTGTCGGTAGAAAGGACTTGAACCTTCCACACGCTGCCGCGATGTGGGATTGGCGAGTTTGTGGATGCACGCTTTCTGGTAAAGAGACAAGGGTATCATCCGGTCGCTGCGCTCGCGGTACTCAATTGAAGCGAGTTTACTCAAGAGTCTTTACCCATCGGTGTTGTTCCGGTGTGTCGGGGACCGCAAACCCTCGGGCCCTCGAAATCATTTCGAAAGCTTCATCAACGTCGACTCCGTGCAACTTGAGAACACATGCAGCAATTAGCGATGCCCGCCCGATGCCTGCACGGCAATGAATGGCGACGTTCTTTCCGCTTTGCAGTTCCTGTAGTAACGAATTCGCCAACTCCAACACAGTTGAGCGTGATTCCGGAACCGCTCGATCAATTATGGGAAACGAACGGAAGACGAGCTCATTCTCTGCGCACAAACTCTTTTCTTCAACGATATCCAACTCGACCTCTTCTTCACTCCGGAGTAAGGACAACACAATATCAACACCCTGTTCTCTCAATGAGCGAAGTTCTGCCGACAGCCAATCACCGCCCCGAGGACGCGGCATTGTGGCCAGTCGACCCGCGCTTACTTTGCATATCCAATAAAGTTCAGCTCGCATAAAAACACCATGGGGTCCGTCGCCTTCGCTAGCAGTGTAATCGCCAGTCGTTACAAGCTTACACTCTATTGTTCATAAGAGTCACTACAAGCATTTGTTAGGTCAGAGTAACGCAGGAATAGGTCAGTACCGAATCGCGGTAGCGTCGGGTCAAGTCTCGATGAACATCAGTTCTCAGCATCTCGAAACTCGTCGCGATTCTTTTCGACAGACTTTCAACTACCGCAAACCAGCTTCTATCTTCTTGGCCAGATCATTTAGAACCAGACGTGAAGGCTTCTCAGAGTAGGTCGGAGGCAGTGTAAGACCGAAACCGTCTTCCGCGTATCGAGGAAAAACATGAAGATGCGCATGAAAAATATCCTGCCCCGCAGCAGCTCCATCCGCCATAAAAAGATTTACACCTTCGCATCTAACCACACCCGTGCTCAATACTGCGGCGAGGCGTTGAGCTACTCGAAACATTTGTGCTCCATCTTCCACTTCGAGATCAGCCAGAGAGGCTGCGTGAATATTGGGAACGACCAACATGTGTCCGGCATTGACTGGCTGAATATCCATAAACGCGGAGCAGCGGTCGTCTTGATAGACCATGCTAACCGGTAATTCACCTGATAGCAGTTGGCAGATGATGCAATCAATCAGTTTCATGACTACATGCCAGACGAAAATTTCGGTTCGTTCGACGCCAGATAACTTTGTAGCAGCGGGATCATTAACTGGACATCTTCCGGTGGTACAAACGAATGAGTAGCGCGAACCAAACGGAGCCACACCATCAAGAAAGATCAAAGGCCCAAGATCTAAGCCAAAACCTACACAGCCCTCGCCATCAGTATGTCTCTCTGAATATCGGCGCCCAGCTGAAATGGATGCTCGCCGACCTCACGAAAGTTCCATTTGCGATAAAAGGCCTGGGCGCGCGCGTTTCTTTCCCAGACGCCGAGCCAAATGGTCTCGTGACCCGCCCGCCGAGCCTCATCCAAACACGCTCGCATCAAAGCTTCTCCAACGGCGCGACCAAGCCATTCACGGCATACATATAACCGCACTAACTCTACTGGTCTAGTCGCTTCAATTGACTCTGCCGGTTCACCCGAGTGTAGTTTGACGTAACCCGCAGCAGTTCCTTCCACCTCTGCAATTAAAAAGATCGCCTCAGGATCGGTTAACTCCTCGGTCTGTCGGGAAACGTTGAAGTGTGTAGCAAGATAAGACTCCATGTCTTCCGGCGTATTGTCAGCAGCAAACGTTTCATAGAAGGTGCGCGCCCCGAGATCAGCGAGGAGTTGCGCATCATCAGAATTGGCGCGTCGAATGAGAACGTCCAGACTGTGCATAGTCATACTTTAACAAAAACAGCTTCATCCCTACTTTATTTCCTTTCGTCGCAGTACACGAGTACCAACCATTATTTCATTGCTTGTTTCCACTGCAGCCGGTGACAAAAGAGACAGGTGTTCAAGTTAGCCTCATAACCATTCGCCACGCCCACTACAGTACCGCGAGCGCAGCGACCGGATGCCACACTCAAGAAAAGGCTGGAATCAAGGCAGAACTTGAGTGTCACATCCGGTCGCTGCGCTCGCGGTACTGTACTGGTCGCTTTGCTTTTTGTGCAAAGCACCCGACCCACATCAATAATCTGGGTCAGGAAACTTCACTCAATAAGATCTAACTGTGATTTTCTTTGGAACGCTTAGACCAATGCCATAGACCACCGGTAACTTCAACGGGTAAACGATGACCCAGCTGACGCGCAAGCATGACTATCTGACCGCGATGATGTGCTTCGTGGGCAACGAAATAAGTTAAGACATGGCCTACGTCGAGAGGTAGATTTCGCCAGGTGTACGATGCGGGTGTAGGGATCGTGCCCTCGCAATCAAAGCCAAGAGATAGCAGACTCATGATACCGTTGCTACTCTTGTTCAGCGCGGGAGTTAACTGCCCTGGTTCTACCTTGTACCTATTGACCGCTTTCGGAACTGCGATGCGATGGTCCTTTCCCAGCGTCTTGATCCACATACAACGTGCGTTGTGGATGTGCCCAGCGATCATGCGAACCGAACGACGTGGCGATCCCGGTACTGGTGCATTCCAAAGCTCATCTGGCAAATGCTCGATGAGAAAAATGTTGACGCAATTGTTAGTTCTCCACGCGTCGAGCAGCATTTGTTTTTGATCGGGATCGGACATCCTGAATCTCACAATCAATAACCT
>DASROI010000095.1:0-2277 GCA_035646955.1 Pyrinomonadaceae bacterium | reverse complement strand
CTTTTGAAGATGCTGTGCGCGAACAAAAAGACTACGAACTTGCCTATCGCATCGTCTGGGCAAACGGCACAATCAGGCATGTCAACAATCTGGCCCACGCCGTTTTCAACGAGCGTGGAACTCTCCTCGAGTACGTAGGTACCACCATTGACACTACCGAACGTGTGCAGGCAGAAGAGCGGGTACGCAAGGCCTACGAGCGAGTCGACATGATACTCGAAAGTATCTCGGACAAGTTCTTCGGCCTGGACAACGAAGGACGATTCACATTTTTCAACAAACATGCGGCTGAGCAAATGAGAACCCTGGGCAGAGATCCTGATGTTCTCATCGGAAGAGTGGCATGGGAGGAGTTTCCGGACATGCCTAATAAGGAAAACGTGTTGCGCGTCCTGTCTGAGCACGTTGTGATCGTCGATGAAGTCTATTACGCGCCTTTGGAAGAGTGGGTCGAGAATCACATGTATCCGAGCAGCGACGGTGGATTAGTCAGCTTTCAAAAGTACATCACTGAGCGTAAACGAACGGAAGAAGAACTTCGCAAGACGCAGGCTGAGCTGGCGCACGTTACCCGGGTTACCACTCTGGGAGAGCTGACCGTTTCAATCGCGCATGAAGTCAACCAACCGCTCGGCGCCATTGTGACCAACGGTCATGCCTGTTTGCATCTGCTCTCCCGCACTAATCCCGACATCGACGAAGCCCGACGAGCTGTCGAGTGCATGATCGCCGATGGCATTCGCGCAAGCGAGGTGATCAAGCGAATTCGGGGGTTGCTGAAAAAGTCAAGAAGTGGGAAATCCTCGTGCAATATCAATGACAATATTCGGGAGGTGCTTGCTCTCACAGCCGGAGAACTAACCAAAAACGGAGTTAACGTGCGAACCGAATTGGCTCATGGCCTGCCCTACGTGATAGCTGATCGAGTGCAGATCCAACAAGTAGTGCTGAATCTGATTCTCAATAGTAAGGAGGCGATGAGCGGCGCGGGTTGGCAGCCCCGCGAATTACTGATCAGATCCGAACAAGCCGGACCTGAGATAGTGGTGACGGTAACAGACACCGGCGTGGGCATCGCCCCTGAAAATCGGGAAACTATATTTGTTCCTTTCTTCACCACCAAGGAAGGAGGTTTGGGATTTGGACTATCAATCAGCCAGACGATTGTTCAGGCCCATGGCGGCAGACTATGGACCAAGCCTGGTCATAATGGTCAGGGGACGACTTTCCAGTTTAGTTTGCCCACAGGTGAAAATCTTTGATGACCGCCGCCAAGATTCCGAGTCAGGTTGTATTCGTCATTGATGATGATGCGTCGATGCGCGACGCGGTTAGCCGTTTGTTGAACGCGGTCGGGCTAACGGTCCAGACGTTTGCTTCCGCCCGGGAGTTTCTCGGAGGAAGGTTACCTGATGTTCCGGGATGTGCAGTTTTGGACGTCAGGTTGCCTGGCTTGAGCGGTCTCGACCTGCAACGAGAGATGGTAGAGAGAGGGATTCATATTCCAGTCATCTTCATCACGGGCCATGGCGACATCCCGATGTCAGTACAGGCAATGAAAGCCGGCGCTGTCGAGTTTCTCACCAAACCTTTTCGTGATCAGGATCTACTGGACGCTGTTCGTTCGGGAATTCAGCTCGATCGTCAGGGACGAAAAGAGCGTGCTGAGCTAGCTGAACTACGTGATGGTCTCCGGCAACTGACTCCACGAGAACGGGAAGTTATGTCGCTGGTTGTCGCAGGCTTGCTCAACAAGCAAATTGCCTTGCGACTCGGCACCAGCGAGAAAACGATCAAGATTCATCGCAGCCATGTAATGCAAAAGATGCGTGCCGATTCCCTGGCAGATTTGGTAAGAATGTCTCAAAAGCTTGGCATCGAAACTACCTAGTCCGAAATCGCGCTAGGACCAAAGTCCTACATCATTACCTTCGAGTCCGATATTCACGAGTCTATTCTGAAGGTAGAATTCAACAGTTCCCAAAATTCCAAAATTCCCCTTACAACCGGGAGTGATCTGTAATGCTGATTCGTAACGCTTCAGTGGACAAGAAGTGTCTTTATGCCCTTCTCGCCCGCAGAGTTTTATGGTGCCACTACTACGACGGCTGAGCAGGAAATCATTAAAAATGTCCATAGACTCTCCTCAGACTTTTGGCTTTGATCAAATTATTGGTGAATCACAGGCAATGCGCGAGACGATAAGCCTGGCTCGAAGAGTGGCCGCGAGTGAAGTTTCCTGCGTGTTGCTCCAGGGCGAGTCCGGCGTCGGTAAAG
>DASROI010000094.1:0-7668 GCA_035646955.1 Pyrinomonadaceae bacterium | reverse complement strand
GACTAGTTGTTGCTCGCCGGGGCGCTTTTCAAAAGTGTCGCCGGTTAGTGGCTTACCAGCGAGGTGTTCGATCGTTGCGACCTCCAAAGTCGCTGCGACCACCACCATTGCCGCGATAGCCTCCGCCACCGAATCCGCCGCGACCACCTCCGCCTCCGCCACTGCGATTCTCGCGTGGTTTGGCTTCGTTGACCTTCAAGGCGCGTCCGTTGACTTCCTTACCGTTGAATTGGGCGATTGCATTGGCGCCCTCTTCTGCACTGGACATTTCGACAAAGCCAAAGCCTCTCGAGCGTCCTGTCTCGCGATCTTCAACCACACTCGCCGATTGGACGGTGCCGGCTGAACCGAACAACTCTTCTAATTGCGAGCTGTTGGTCTGAAAAGCGAGATTTCCTACATATAGTTTCATTGACATAAAAATTTACCTTTCCCCTCTGGGAACAAAAAGAAGCTGCGAAACGGAGTGGCTTCGGCGAAACGGTTGCGATCGAAGGGTCTGGTTCGAAATGCTCAATAGAGCGGCTTCTGAAGTTTGAAACAAGCCTGCTCTCGAACTATCCAAACGTCCGGCGCTAATTTTTGTGGCGCGGGGCGCATCACCGCTGATGCGCGAGAGAAGGGTGAACTGCTTACTACGATGCCTCGTTTTAGGGTCGTGTTGCAAAATTTTCAAGACTGACGAAACATCGGGGGTAAGTTGAACAATAAAAGTACGTCGGTTTGCTGGAGCTTTAACCATCAGTGCCCTGCAAACAAGGCTTAGTCAGCGGCTCAACAGCCTAAATAATCAATTCCGTGGGGCTCGTTAGTCAGGTAATCTGGGAGATTCCAGAGAGCTGAGAAGGAGTTAAGCAGACTCGATTCGACTATCACCTTACGCGTGTTTCGGCCTTAAGTCAAACCTCGAAGGCCACCGCAGTCGATCATTCGTTAGGAAATCGTCCCATAATTGGTCTGATATTGCTTCAATCCCAGGAATTCACTCAGGCTCTCGAGCTCACGGTCGAGTTCCAGCTTAAAGGCTCGCTCGCGAACCGGCGCAGCTACAAATCCGATGTTTGCCTCTAATTGTCCGGCTTTGACAGCGAGATTGGCCCATCCCACGATTGAATCCCTCCAAAGTAGAGGCATTGCGTAATATCCAAGCTTGCGCTTAGCCGCTGGTGTATACGCTTCGAATCGATAGATCCAGCCCCATAAGAGTTCGAAACGGGTACGATCATGAACCAATGGATCGAATGGAGCCAATAACCTGACCCTCTCAGGTACCGCAGCTCGTCCAATTTTCTCTCCTGCGGGCAGATACCAATCAATTTTATCCACCCGTTCGCAACGCAGTCGCTGCTTACATCGCTCCAGCAGTTCTCTTACTTCCTTTTCCCACTGTGGTACCGCGTAGCGTAGTCGCCGTAGATAAAAGGAAAGGCCCGAAGACGTCAGAGGTCCGTAGATTCCTAAAACAAGGTCTGCAAGTGCGTCTAAGCGGAGCCGGCGCTCCAGGGGATCGGACGGTCCATTAGCGTGATTGCTGGTGATGTAGAGTCGAATACCTTTGTCACGTCGCGCCACTCGCAGTAAACCGTGATAGTGCATGGCATCAAGTAAATGTGTAGTCGCATTTGACGAGCCGCCCCAGTAATTTGTGACTTTGCCATGGGCGAAGTGATCATCGACCTCTCGAGGATGCACCGTGCCTCGCTCGGTAACAAAATCCAGGATGAGTTTGGCCTTGCGTCTTTGAGCGACAGGCAAGGCTCCCCAAACATCGTCTACAAGCAGACGAGAGTTTGAGCGTGGATGCATTAAGCGGTGAACGGCAGTCGTGACGTACCCATAATTAATAAAGAAGTCTTCTTCGATGTCGAGTCTTGTATAGAGCCGCTCGATATCTCCAGCGTGATAGTCCTTCACTCGTTGCCTGAGAATTAAATCCTGCGCTCGTGCAGGAGCTCGAATAGGGTCCGCTTGAACAAAACCCATCCTTTGGAGTGCCCGTTTCAGAGATGTTGGCTTGGGAAAATTTCTCGCGACAGCGAATCGTCTTATTGAGTCAATGGTCAGCATAGGAGATCAAGTTCATATTCAGAGTAGTTAACAATCCAAACAACCCTGCCTCGTTCGTAATAGTAAGGTAGTCGACGCGACTGGAAGGACTCTTCGGCACGATGCTTGCGACTCAACAACTCGCGCATAGTTCATCACCTGAAAGCATACACTATCAGTTAAGAACTAATCGTCGTTTGAGAATCGACGTCACATTCGTACAGAAGATCAAGTGCCGTCGCTCAAATATTAATCTGTTACGTACAAGTACAAAGGGGAATTTAAATGGCAAACACAACAGGTTCGTCTCCGGCGCGTTCCGGAATGGTTACGGGATTATTTAAAGATCGTGAGAGTGCCGAAAATGCATACGGTTCGCTAACGAGTAGAGGATATAGCAAAGACGACGTCAATCTCGTCATGAGTGATGAGACGCGGAATAAGCATTTTGCCGCCGATGGACGAGAAACCGAGATGGGCAGCAAAGCATTGGAAGGCGCGGGCACCGGAGCAGCAATTGGTGGTACCGTTGGAGCCACCCTGGCTGCTGTAGCTGCGATCGGAACAACACTAGCGCTGCCCGGTTTGGGACTGCTCGTGGCGGGCCCAATCGCTGCAGCACTGGCAGGAGCAGGTGCCGGAGGTGCTACAGGTGGATTGATCGGCGCATTAATCGGCTCCGGCATCCCTGAAGAGCGCGTTAAGAATTATGAAGAAGGCATCAAAAACGGTGGCATTCTGATGGGCGTTAAAGCCAAGAATGACGAAGACGCCGCTTATTTTGAAGATGAATGGAAGCGGAATCGCGGTGAAGAGGTTTACCGTTAGGACCGGCGGGAGAAAACGAATGAAGCGAATAGGAATTCTGGTTTGTACGATTGTTGCTGTAAGTCTCACGATGGCTTGCGGCACTAGCACGACCAATACAAACAACAGTAATGCAAATAGGACCGGCGTCGTTGAGACTAACGCGAATCTCAATAATGTGAATGCTAATAACGTCCCGACAAACACCGGTGTAGTTACTAACAACAACGGCAATCAAAACACTGCCGGCGTGGCACCGATCAACGGTAATGCGAACGCGAATGCGAATCGAAACGCAAACAGTAATAGTTCGCCGAGACCGTAAGACTGCAATAAATTGTTTATTTTTTGGGGAGAGCTGCTTAAAGTGGTTCTCTCTCTTTTTTATGAAGTCTTAATTGCGGTTCGCTCGCGCAACACTAAGACAATGTGCAATACCAACATTATTATTGAGGCAGCAATAACAACCGTCAGACCAGATCGAACATTTCCGGCTGGCCCACCGACAGCGCTCGACACATAACCAACTGCCGGTGGTATCACAAGCAGTCCCGCAAACCCCACGCCCATCACGAGACTCATCGCTGTGCCGGCGAGCTTAGGCATCATGACTGAAGCGAGACCCACTGAAGTTGGAAAAATTGGTCCCATTCCAAAACCAGCCGCAATGAGACCTATCCGGACGGTCAACGCCGAACTGGAATTGAACGCAATCAGAAGAGAAGCCACCGTCAGTAAAGAGCCAAGTGTTATCAATAAGAAACTGTTGAAGCGAAAAACGCCGAGAAGGATGCTCGATACCAGCCGGCCGAGCAGTAGCGCCATCGCAAAAAGTGTGAGCGTAGTGTACGAGTAGGTGGCTACAGCGTATCCTACTGAGTCAGCCTCGAAGAATCTGCTCACAGATTCATCAGCTGTAGAACTCAATAATTTTAGCGTTGCTTCATCAACCCCCTGGCTCGCAAGAATGGCCGGGTCACGCTGCATGAAAGTTACGACCCACTTGCCGACAGATACCTCGGCGCCCACATACATAAAGAGTGCAAACGCCAGCAATAAGAATGAAGGGTTCTTAAACAGTTGCGCAGCATTACCGGCCTTAAGTCCCTCTGAGTGCGCAGATCTTGGCATTCGTGAGGTTAGGACAAGGAGGAGTACAAGGAGTGCCATTAAACCAAGCGACCAGAAGATCAATCCCATACCCCCACGTCTTTGCAGGGTCTGGACCACCAGGGGCAGCGAAGCGAGACCAAGCCCAAAGCAGATATCTAGGAGATTCAGCGCCGAGTTGCGCCAGTTAGCTGCAACGTCAGCCACGAGAGCATGACCGGCCGCCACAATGGCGTTAGCTCCGAGACCGAGTACGAAAGAAGCTGCAAAGATGGAAACCAAGGCGGCCGCTGGCTGAACACTGGTGACGATCAAGCCGAAACCCAACATCGACACCAGAACCAACAGTGTCCCGAAGGACAGGGCAAACTTCTTTCCAATCCGATCGATGAGTGGGCCGCTAACCAGATAAGCGAGCACTGCGCCAACGGCATTGATCAGCAGGAATGTACCGATCGCACTATCGTTCGGCAGAAACTTGTTTCGTTCGAGTGTAGGTAAGACAGAGCCCGGCAGCGCAGCCAGCAGTCCGTACAGGAAGATACCCACAAAAGCGATGAACATTAAGAGCGTGGAATTGCTGGTGGCGGATTTGTTTGATTTTTCCAAGAAGCGATCCTCGCTTTAATCGGAGATTGAGAACGATATCAATCGAGCAGAACTTGAGTCAGCGACCTTTCCATTTTCCCTGCGCAACGAGCGGAATATATGTTTCCAGCCCATCCGGTCTAAAACTGATGGTCTGTTCCTGCTCCGCACTCATGTAAGCAGTCATTAACAGTTCCGTGATCTCAAGACCATCGTAGAAACTTTCTTCCGGCTGTTTTCCGTCCATGAAGCACTGCACAAAATACCGATTTTGAGATTCGTACCCGTATTCCGCGGCTTCATTTCCGAGGACAGGCATCAGGCCTTGCTCGGCGTTCTGTTTTTCAACGAGATCCTCGCCGGCATTTCCTTTAACTTCACGACTCAGGAAGAGTTTGAGTCCGCTATCAAGCGAGTTCATAGCTAACGAATATTCTGGTCCAAGTACTTCGAGGCTCAGCCGCAACCCTGGTCCAACATAGCTCCAGGAAGTGGTTACTTCCACAATCAACGGATTTTGATCTTTGTCTACGTAGTTAATAGTTGCTCGCGCAAAGTCTTCCGCAGGCCTGTGCTCGTAATCAACGTCCGGACTCATGTTCTTTTTCAGCATGGCGACGTATTCAGGGCGCGACCACTTAAGGCTGGCAATCTGTGCGGAGACTTTTACCGGACGAATACTTGAACGAGCCGTGCCCGGTTCAGTCAGCATGAAGCGGGCAACTTCAATGCTGTGACACATCATGTCGTTAAGTACTCCACCACCTTGCAGCTCGCCGCGCCAGAACCACGGCGAATGTGGACCGCTATGTTCTTCGGCGGCGCGTGCGAGGTAGGGGCGTCCGGTTATTGCTGCAGCCCTGGTCCACAAAATCTCTTTGCCGCGAGTCACGCTGGGCGCAAACATCTGATCTTCAAGATATCCATGAAGCAATCCTGACTTCTCAACCAACTCGACCATCTTGCGAGCTTCGCCGGCATTTCGAGCAAGCGGCTTTTCACACGCGATTCCGATCAACTTTCCTTTGCCGGAGCCAATTGCATCACAAATTGCCTGCATGTTTTCAATTCGCTGATGATTTGGACCGCAGAGCCAGATGCAATCAATCTCCGGCGCGGCGATCATTTCTTCAATCGAACTAAAAGCGCGTGTGTTTCCAAGGCGAAGATTTCGAGCGAGTGCGGCAGTTTCTTCGGCGTGCGCCGGGTTCGGGCTATAGACGCCCAGTACATCGGCGTCCCTGACACCGCGCCAGGCCTGCAGATGAAACTTTGCGACGAAACCGCTACCAATAAAGCCAACTCCCAATCTGTTAGCTGCCATTTCCAATCTCTCCGGTTAATTAAATGCTCGTTAAAAGTAGAACTTGTTGGTTACAATCCGAAGTACCGTCAATTACGGACCAGCTTATTCGCTTCAGCTAGCTGCGTCGAACTAATCAAAAAGTAAGAACCCGGTGAGCCAAATGCGATTACAAATGAGAACTGTAAAAGCCCTGCCTGTTTTAATCCTTCTTATAACATTGAGCAGCGTGCGCGCGCAGGAAAAAAAGCTCGGAGTGTTTGAAGGGAAGGACGACGTCGGTAACCCTGCACGTGTTGGGAATGCAGTTTATGACCCTGAAAAGCAGGAGTACCTCGTCGAAGGCGCCGGCACAAACATGTGGGCCAACCGTGACGTTTCAGTTTGTCTGGAGACGGCTGAAGGGGAATTTTATTCTAAACAGCAATGCGGCCTTCGTTGGAAAGGGAGTTGAGCAGCACAGAAAGATCGGTTGGATAGTTCGGAACAACATGGATCCCGACTCGGCCCAGGCAAGTGTGGTCCTGCACGGCGACGGTCTCACATCAATGCAGTTTCGCAAGGTCAAGGGCGGGACGACGGAGGAGGTGAAATCTCGAATTACTGGGCCTGACGTACTCCAACTCGAGAGAAAAGGCGATACGTACAGGATGTCAGTCGCTAAGGCCGGTGACGCGCTCAGTTCCGAGGAAGTGTCACTTGAGTTAGGCGATGAGGTCTATGTCGGGCTCTTTATTTGCTCACACAACAAAGACGTAATGGAAAAGGCACGGTTCACGAATGTACGAATAACGGTTCCCGCGCCAGATAATTTCACGCCTTACCGCGACTACATTGGCAGCAATCTTGAAGTGATGGATGTTGCTACCGGGAGTCGAAGAGTAGTCTATTCCGTCACCGATTCGCTCCAGGCGCCTAATTGGACCAAAGATGGAAAGTATCTGATTTTTAACCGGAATGGCCGGCTCTACAGGTTCGACCTGGCGCGAAAGGTCTCAGAGCCAATCGACACTTCCTTTGCGATCAACAACAACAACGATCACGTTCTATCATTCGATGGAAAGATGCTGGCAATCAGCAACCATAGTAAGGACGACGGAAATGCTTCTATTGTCTACACGGTGCCGGTGAGGGGTGGCACGCCGCGCCGAATTACGGCGAAGGGCCCATCGTATCTACATGGCTGGTCACCGGATGGGAAGTATTTGATATACACAGGCGGTAGAGACAACGAGTTCGATATCTATAAGATCTCAATTGCCGGAGGCGAGGAGACAAATCTCACGAACAGCAAGGGATTGGATGATGGGCCTGAATTTACTCCGGACGGAAAGTTTATCTACTTTAATTCCACTCGATCAGGAATGATGCAAATCTGGCGGATGAAGCCGGACGGTAGCGACCAGGAGCAAATTACCAACGACGAGTACAACAACTGGTTCCCGCACATTTCACCAGACGGAAAATGGATCGTCTTCTTGTCGTTTCAAAAGGACGTTAGGCCCGACGACCATCCTTTTTATAAACACGTCTACATTCGTCTGATGCCGGTTGGTGAAGTGAAGCCGCGAATCATCGCTTATGTTTACGGCGGGCAAGGGACGATTAACGTTCCGTCGTGGTCACCCGATGGCAAACGGATTGCTTTCGTGAGTAATAGTAAATAGCTGTTTTTAGAGGACATCAGGAGCGAAGCGACTCAGAGAAAGAAACCAACAACTTCTTGTTTTTCTGACGATTTTTTTACGCGAGGACATTTCAGGGGGCAGCGGCAGATCGGCAATGCGAGACCGGTCAGTACCGATTCGCGGTAG
>DASROI010000093.1:0-3949 GCA_035646955.1 Pyrinomonadaceae bacterium | reverse complement strand
ACCTTATTGTCCCCAGTGTCTCACCTCACTCTTACGGATTACAGTACCGCGAGCGAAGCGACCGGATGGTAAACTCTTTCATCAGGATCCGAATTGAGTGAGTCATCCGGTCGCTGCGCTCGCGGTACTGTAAACTCAACGAACCCGCTCATCAGGATCCGAATTGAGTGAGTCATCCGGTCGCTGCGCTCGTGGTGCTGTAAACTCAACGACCCCGCTCATCAGGATCCGAACGTAAGGTTGGGTGAGTCATCCGGTCGCTGCCCTCGCGGTACTGTAAACCCTCACGTGTCTTTGCCCTTATCGTCGGTGATACCCTCAACCTCACTTTTGACAACCGGCAGCTTTGGCACGTCCTTCCCGTTCGACAATCCTATTTACACAAACTCAACGGTTTGGATAAACTGCAAGAGGTCCGTTCCAGCTAAACATCCTCAGATTATCAGGAGAAAAATTAATGTTGTTTCCTCGCAAGGCCACCTCGATTGCCGTAGGAGTCTTTCTGCTCTTATTGAGCCCGCTCGCCGGAGTTGAGTTTCGAGAGCTCTTTGCCCAGCAAGTTGGCCCTAAAGACAAACCGGCCCAGGCGCCAAAAGTCGAAAACACGGCAAATGATTATTCACAGGAAGCCTTTGTGCTGGAAGAGCTAAAGACCTCATATCGATTCGAAAAAGATGGGACCGGAGAACGTGTGCTGAGCACTCGCGTAAAGATCCAGAGCGATGCCGGCGTCGAGCGTTTTGGTCAATTGATGTTTGACTACTCATCGGCCAATGAAAAACTGGATATCGAGTATGTTCGAGTCAGCAAAGAAGGCGGTTCTGTGGTCACTGCTGCGCTCAATGACATTCAGGATTTAACGGCTCCAATCGCGCGTGAAGCTCCTATCTACACTGATTTGCGTCAAAAACATGTAACAGTTCCTGGCCTGCGCCCTGGTGACCTACTCGAGTATCGAGTGGTATGGCACACGCAAACTCCACTGGCCGCCAATCACTTTTGGATGGAGCACAACTTCATCAACAAGCAGGTCATAGTTCTCGATGACGAACTGTTGGTGAACATCCCGAAGGACAGCAAGATTAAGTTAAAAACTGAAACTGGTTTTGATCCTTCAATCAGTGAAACTGCCGACAGGCGAGAGTATTCATGGAAGCGAGCCAATCTAAAGCGGGAAGACGAGGACAAAGACAAAGAGGACAAGGACGACAAAGATGAAACCGCAGAAGCTGACGACGATCCAAAGCCTCCAAACGTTCAGCTAACCACCTTCCAAAGTTGGGACGAGGTGGGCCAATGGTACGCGGAGCTTCAGAAAACTCGAATTGTTCCCAACGACGCGATTCGAGCGAAGACGGCCGATCTGATTCGAGGCAAAACAAACGAGCGGGACAAGATTCAAGCTCTCTATGAATATGTCGCAAAGAATTTCCGCTATGTGAGTCTCTCGTTGGGCCAGGGTCGATATCAACCGCATGCCGCAAGCGATGTCATGAGTAATGAGTATGGGGACTGCAAAGACAAACACACATTGTTCGCAGCAATGCTGAATGCGGCCGGACTATCGGCATACCCGGCATTGATGAATTCAGGTAGAAACATCGACGTTGCGATGCCGTCGCCGGGTCAATTCAATCATGTGATAACAGCTATACCGCTCGGCACCGACACGCTTTGGGCTGATACCACCGCCGAAGTAGCTCCTTTTCAATTATTGGCCCCTCCACTGCGAGATAAGAAAGTGTTGTTGATTCCCGCTGCTGGAGCGGCGCGAATTGAATCAACCCCAGCCCGTCCACCATTCCAGTTCTCGGAAGTCGTCACAGTCGAAGGTGAAGTGAGCGAACTGGGAAAGCTCACCGCTCATACGAAGCTGGTTCTCCGCGGTGACTCCGAACTTCTTTTCCGAATCATGTTTCGCAAGACGCCGCAGAGTAGCTGGAAGGATTTGGGTTATTACCTCGCCTTGATTGCGGGAATTCGCGGCGAAGTTACCGGAATCAAAGCCGGAGATCCGGCGGCTTTGGATAAACCATTCGAAATTGAGTACGACATTAAGCGAGATGACTTTATCGATTGGTCAAGTAAAAAGGTAAAGGTTGAAATTCCCTTACCATCGCTGAATTTGTCACGCCGGGGAGTTAAGGAGAAAAGCACCAAACCATTTCCGCTGGGTCCGCCGATCGACGTCGATTACAAGTTGAAACTTACTTTTCCCAGCAAGTACCAGACGAAGATCCCGGTTCCGCTCTCCGTCAAACGAGATTACGGCGACTACGCTGCCACTTATAAGCTGGAAGGAAGTGTCATGTCAGCCGAACGTATTCTCCACGTTCGACAACACGAATTACCATCCGATCGCTTACAGGATTATCGCGCGTTTGTTGCCGCCACCCAGGCTGATGAGGCACAGACAGTTTCACTCGAGACAGATGTTGCCGGCACTCCTTCCATTCCAGACAGCGTGAAGACAGAAGAGCTTATTCAAGCTGGTGACGCTGCCATGAAGAGTGAAAACTATCCTATGGCAGAAGAGTTACTCAAGCGAGTTCTAACAAAGGATCCAAAACAGAAGATGGTAAGGCGCCAACTCGGTTACGCGCTTTATCGGCAGCGGAAATTTGTTGAGGCTGTTTCTGTCCTCCAGGAGCAGGCCAAGCTCAACCCATTTGACGACTATGTCTACAACCTGATGGGACAAGCTTTCTGGGCGCAGCAGAACTACCCGGAAGCTGAAAAGTCTTTCAGAAAGCAGCTCGATATTTCGCCGTTAGATCGGTTTGCAACTGCAAATCTGGGCCGGTTGCTGGTTGACTGGCGCAAATATAAGGAAGCCGTTCCAGAGTTGGAAAAGGCGATTTCGCTGGACGGCGATAACGAATCGCTACATGTGAGTTTAGCCAGCGCCTATTTCCGTTTGGGCGAGGAAAAGAAGGGGCTGGAAGCAGCCGAAGCAGCAGTCAAACTCGATCCCGGTCCCGGCGTATGGAACGATGTCGCGTATATGCTTGCTGAAGTGAATGTCAGTTTGGACAAAGCACAGCAATACGCCGAGTCAGCGGTTACGGCAGTGACAACCGAACTCCGAAATGCCGAGCTGGAGCGATTAACCGATGACGACCTCTTAAATGTGAGCGCGATCTACGCTTACTGGGACACGCTTGGTTGGGTCCATTTCCGAAAAGGTGATTTGGATACCGCGGAAAAGTATCTATTAGCCGCGTGGTTCGTCTCGCCTCATAGCGCCGTGAGCTATCACCTGGGCCAGATCGCGGAAAAGAGAGGAAAAAACGACGAAGCGATCCGCTATTACGCCCTCAGCGCAGTTGAAGACCAGCCCCTGCCTGAAGCGCGCGAGTCCCTTGAACGCTTGTTGAAAAAAGAAAAAATTGAGGACTCTTTAAGAAAAGCCAAAGAAGAATCTGCGGCAACGAATCTGTACAAACTTGCGCCGGTTACTTCTGAATCAGCGGAGGCGGAGTTTTACGTGGTGGTTGCACCGGACGCTACACGGAAGGGCGCTATCACCGAATTGAAGTTTATAAAAGGTAACGAAAAGCTACGTCCGCTGGCCGCGAAGTTGAAGACGATTGGATACGGACTCACGTTTCCTGACGCCGCGCCGACAAAAATAATCCGTCGCGCAAAAGTGGTCTGTTCGGGAAAGGGACCTTGCGAAGTTACGCTGATCCGTCCGGAACTGATTTCATCGGTTGATTAGCTCGAAACCAAAAAGGGTCGGTGACGGCCACGGCTTTGCACAAAAAGAACATGCCAACAGTACAGTACCGCGAGCGAAGCGCGGCGGTGCCACACTCGACATTACGCCTAAATTCTGATGGTTGGTTCGTGGAGTGTGCCATCTGGTCGCTTCGCTCGCGGTACTGTACAGTTGGCATGTTCTTTTTGTGCAAAGCCGTGGCCGTCACCGACCCTTTTTGGTTTCGAG
>DASROI010000092.1:0-12675 GCA_035646955.1 Pyrinomonadaceae bacterium | reverse complement strand
AGTAAAACGCGCAATGCAGTTGAATCCGGATCTCGCAGCCGCGCACTTGCTAAAGGGTAATTTGTTGTTGAAGGTTGCGCGGACGAATGAAGCTTTGACTGAGTTTGACGAATATCTCCGCCTTGAACCGAAAGGCGCATTCGCTGTTGAGACTCGCGCTCTAGTTGAGCGCATCAAGAAGTCGACCTCACAGTCAACCGGCCACAAGACTAACTAGCTTTGGAGTGCGCCGGCCCGGCGGCGCTTTGTTATTTTAGACCGATGGCGCTTTACTGGAGCAGTAAGACTACTGGCACAGATCCAGTGCAAGCCTTGCTGCTCCCAGCAATCCAGCGTTGTCGCCACACTCAGCCGGGACAATCCGGACGCGGGACGCAGCCAGTCGAAAAGAACGCTCGTTCACTTGATCGTGCATCACCTTTTCGAACATTGTCCAACCGTTCACGACACCACCCGCAATAACGATTACTTCCGGATCCAGCAGATTAATCAAATTGGCGAGTCCTATTCCAAGATACATTCCAAACTGGCGAAAGACACTCAAAGCCAATTCATCTCCAGCTTTGCCTGCGTCGTAAACCATCTCGGCTGTGAGTTCGTCACCAGGCGGGAGTTTGGTGTTTGGAAACTCCGAGCGCTGAGCATTTGTCATCCGCGTAATCGCAGTAGCGGAGGCAAACAATTCCAGACATCCCGAGTTCCCGCATTTGCACTTCAGGCCACCAAGTGGATCGACCGTAGTATGACCAATCTCTCCAGCTGAGCCGTGCGCGCCTCGCCACAAAACTCCATTCAGTATTATTCCGCCACCTAGGCCGGTTCCCAGGGTTACGCTGACAACGTCGCGACAACCCTTGGCGGCGCCAAGCCACATTTCACCAACAGCGGCCGCATTCGCATCGTTCTCAAGTACAACGCTCAGTCCTAGCCTTGTTTCGAGTACTGATTTCAGACCAAAGTTAGTAAGGGAGGGTAAGTTTGGGGCTTGAACAACAACGGCGTTGTCGACATCAACTGCTCCGGGGACAACTATCGAAGCCGCAGCTGGCTTGCCGTACTCACCGTTGCTCACTCTCTCTACCGCTTCAAGGATTGCGCGGACAATAGTTTCCGGATCTGTCGAGTCCCTTGGGGTCGGCTGTTTTACCTGGGCGACAACCTGACCACAGGAATTGACAACCGCAACGCGCAGGTGAGTACCACCTAGATCCGCCGCCAGGACATGTTGTTTAGGTTCCGATAATTTGCTCATCAAGAATCACATTGAGAACTCGTATTCTGTTAGTCTGCGCCTTCAACAATCGCCTCATTAGCTCGAGACGCCGCAGCCTCAGAGAGTCCTGCCCACCCGGTTCGATTAAGATTCCAAATTAATCCAAGAGTCGCTCCAGTCGCCAGAACCAGTAACAGAATGGTCTTGGACCAGATCCCGAAAATCAGTTCACCGATGCCAAACAATGTGGAATAGACCAGAATAATACCGAGAATCCAGTTCAGGAAGTTGGGCCAAATCTCTCCGCGTCTTTCGCTGAGTCCTGCGGCGGCAACAACCGGACGCCAACCCGGTCCTGCCGGTTCAACATTTTCGTAGAAACTGATTAGCTTCGACATCGGTTCCGGACTGGTGGCGAAGGTAACAACGAGCCAAACAATGGTCGTGACCGCCACGGTAGTCAGGATTTGTTGCGCGAACCCAAGCGGTGTTGACGAATCAAAGATACTAAACTGAAACAGTGTTAACGAAACGATCAACGCCGATGCCATCGCGGCTATTTCGGACCACGCATTAACCCGCCACCAATACCAGCGAAGGATATAAACGAGGCCGGTTCCCGCACCAAGCGCTAACACGAGTTCCCACCCACTCGTGATGCGATTCATGAAATACGTTACCACGATCGACAGTAGCACGATAATCAGGGTCGCAACCCTGGAGGCAAACACATAATGCTTTTCCGTAGCCTGAGGCTTAACAAAGCGCCGGTAAAAGTCATTGATAACGTAACTTGCTCCCCAGTTCATTTGAGTTGAGATCGTGCTCATGTACGCGGCGGCGAATGAAGCCAACAAGAGTCCTCGAAATCCTATGGGCAGGAAATCATTCATGACCTGCACGTAGCCAAACGCCGCGTCGGGCTTTCCGGTTTCCGGATTTAACGTCGTTCCGTTGTAAAGAACCAGAGAGCACAAGGCCACAATAATCCAGGGCCATGGCCTGAGAGCATAGTGAGCAATGTTGAACCACAAGGTAGCGAGTAAGCCGTGCTTTTCATTCTTAGCGGCAAAGATACGTTGGGCGACATATCCGCCGCCGCCAGGTTCAGCGCCGGGATACCATGATGCCCACCAATTAACGCACAGGTAAACAGCGAGTGTTAACAACGGCAACATCCACACCGCAGATCCGTCCGGCAACAAGGCTACTGCGCCACCTGGGCCAAAAGGCTGAGTGGAACCAACCGGCGTGACACTGGCAAGACGCGTTTTCAAATTATCGAGACCACCAACTGCTGCCACTGCAAAGAACGCAAGTGCGATCGAGCCGGCCATTGCAATCACAAACTGCACGGCGTCCGTCACTACGACTCCCCAAAAGCCAGAGAGTATTGAATAAAGGAAAGTAATGCCGAGGCATAGAGCGAGCGCCTGCCATTTAGCAAGCCCAAGAGTTCCGCTGAGAACCTTCGCCATTCCCAGGTTGACCCAACCCATGATGATGAGGTTAATCGGAAATCCCAGGTACAAGGCTCTAAATCCACGAAGAAAGGCAGCCGGCTTGCCTGAGTAACGCAGTTCGACAAACTCTACGTCGGTCATTACTCGGGCCCGACGCCATAACCGTGCGAAGAAGAAGACCGTTAACATTCCGCTGGCCAGCATGGACCACCAGAGCCAGTTACCGGCGACTCCATTGCGGGCCACCATCTCAGTTA
This sequence comes from Pyrinomonadaceae bacterium, assembly GCA_035646955.1. Taxonomy (GTDB): domain Bacteria; phylum Acidobacteriota; class Blastocatellia; order Pyrinomonadales; family Pyrinomonadaceae; genus PSRF01. The sequence goes on along the minus strand of DASROI010000092.1, from coordinate 9,742 downwards.
CGGCCAGCGGGGTGTCGGCCGCAAAGGTGGTCGCGACCATCGAAGTTCCAGCGAGCCACCATGGCATCGAGCGATCAGAAAGGAAATATTCTTCGGTTGAGCGTCCTGCTCTCTTTGCGTAATAGAGACCGATTAATAAGGAGAGTGCAAAATAGGCAGCAATAATCAACCAATCTATGGTGACCAGTTTCAACGTCGATTCTCCAATGTGAGTGGCGTTCGATAAAAAAAGAGCAGTTGCCGGAATCTATTAACTACAAACTGACAAGGCAGGTATAGCTGGAACGCGAGTGATCTCAAGGCATGAGCGCCTGGTTGTCAAGTGGGGCGGGTTCTTTATTTCAAAACGGCTAAGCCCTGACAGGCAGCGCCTGGAAGAAATTTAGTGAATTCGGATTCGCGAAAAGTGAAAAAGCGGTGGGATCACTTCCGGCGGAAGATCGCTTTCGTCGCGCTGTCGAGAGTGCGTCTTCAAGAGAAGTGCCCACAAGGAATTCTCGATAGAAATCCATAGTGAAGGCAGTTGCGGAAGCATTGTCGATGGCGTGTGTGGGCACCAATACCGCCTGAACTCCGTTTCGAAGTAAATTGAGGCCCATGATTGGTCCAGGATTCCGGTAGATGGGACCAACCTCATTTCGACCTATAACCACCAACTGAACTCGATTATCGACCATCAATTTCGCGAAATCAGCTAATTTGATTCCTGGATAATCACTCTCAGGCGAACTTAGGAACACAGTCAGTTCTGGAATTCCGTTTTGAAAGTCAGACCTAACAAACCCTTCAAAGTGGACAATGTGCGGCTCAAAAGTCTTTAGCGTGTTCTCTAAATTCTCGAAAGAAGCATTTTCTCGGACTAACGGCTTATAGTCGACGCGAGGGCCAAGCTCTTGGCTGATACGCTCAAGGGCCTTCTCAATCCCCTCAATATCGAGCCTGTATCCGCTTGGTGGATTCGCAAGGATACCGAGAAGTCTAAGCGGCAACGTGAGCGGAGGAGCTAACGGCTGAGTTTCTGTGGAAGCTCTCGCAATTGATACTTTTTGATCCTCTATTAGTAATCCATCAGGACTGCCGAACCTCGGCAACCACTCCCATGGAATATAGAGGGCATCGGAGTCATCGGAGGTGATGAGAAAGCGTTTGAGTCCATCGCGCTTTAGGAACGCGCCAAGATCGCGGGTGAGTTTAGGGTCGACGCCCAGCGCCTCGGACAACAGAAATCCGACTCGGTACAGTAGTTTTCCGGATTCTGGACTTGAAAAGTAATCCCGCAGTTGGGCCGCCAGGGCTGGCTCAGAAGTGTGAAGCGAGGCCAACATACTGGCCAGTACTTCGTTGACATTCAAACTCAGAGGATACTCTTTGTAGTCCTTCTCCTCAGGTAGCAACCATCCAATTGTGTAGGTACCGGGTGAGGTACTTTTCGTTATACGCAGGTTACAGACTTCAGCGCGTGATGCAGTTGTAGTTGGTTCGGCGCGCGCTGGTGATGGTTGGCCACTTCCAGGAGGTAGTGATCCAGATTGAGCTGTATCGCTTACAACTACACGCGCCAGCGAACGGTATCGTCGCATCTCATTCTCATTAATTTCCGTGAAGTACGGCCGCATGCGTAAGAAACGAATAAAGCTCGGATCTTTGCCGGCACGATCAAATAGCTCCTTTGCCTCTCTTAGCTCGAGCTCGATATCAGACGGTCGGGGTTCTCTTTTAACAAGCCACTCTTCAACGTCCTGAAGGTTCTTGTACCTGGCCCGGGCAAGCGCCGCAATTTCCGGCCAGCCATAGACCAGGCCATCGAATTTTGCGAACTTGCGAACGTCAACACAGTGTTTCACAACTATCTCCAACAGCTTGAGATCCTGGGTGACGGTATCTAATTCTCGCTTCAGCACTGGATCTGCATTCACGTAGGTAATGAATGCTTCGGTAAGTTTCTTACGATTAACATCATCAGGTTGTTTGGCCTGAGTACTTGAAGCAGATTCGGCAGGTTTGAAAAGCTCTCGGTTGTTCCATGCCAGCACGATTAATTTCTTTGGAGCCTGGGATACACGCGTTGGTTTAAAGAGGATCGACCGCAGGCTGTCAGTTCTTAATTTTTGATCCCACGCTTTCAGCGTTAGTTTTACTTCTTCGTTTTCGTCCTGCGAATAATCGTTACGGTCTCTTAAGGAAGCCAGTATTACAAGCCAGTGATCTGACAGCGCCAGCTTGTAAAGCATTTCGGCGAGTTCTCCGTCGGCAGCAAGAAGGATTTGGAATTTATCCAGGCAGTTCTTAATCTCTTCTTCGATTGTGACCTCAAGGCCAGCTCCCAACGCTTCAATAAAAGTCAGGAAGGTACCGTTTCGTGAGTAAAGGATCGTCTGAGCGTTGGGCGTGATATTGGGCGTGATATCAGACACCTCGGCCAATAACGAGACCTCTTCTCGAGTTGCACCCTGAAAAGGATCGTTTTTGAAAAGTTTTTGCAGATGCGGCACTCGCTTTACCTTGTCAGCAAAGTTTTTCCAATCGTTACCATTTGAATGTAACACTGGTGGAATATCAGCTTTAGGGCTTTCCCGGTTAATTTCCACCAGTGCATGTTGATATGTACCTTGGGTGAAAAGACCAGAAAGTTCTAACGGTAAGCGAGGATCCCACTGAGCAAGCACAATCAGGTTGTTGAGCCAGGAAATTAGAGACTGTTTCTTTGCTTCTTGTGAGTCCATCTACTCAGCTAAATGTTGGATCAGGAAACCGGGTTTACATTCTCAACCGTTCCTGGACCAGATACAGGTGTTTCCTCTGACGGGACCGACGCAAGAGGAAAGGTGGTTGAGCCGATCATCTTTTGAAAGGTAAGACGCTGACAGTACTGTTTAATTCGACGTGGATTATTTCCAACTATGGTTTGAATGATGTCTCCAGCAGGCGTCCAATCGGGAAACTCAGCAGAAATCAAACGTTGAGTTTGTTCGGGAGTGCGGGGAGGAACGCGAGTACGAAACTGTATTATCTTTTCTAAATATTCCTGGCCTTTTGTTGTAATCGCGAGTGATCGCTCGCGCGCAAACAGTTCCTTGTAGCGAAGTCTCAATCCCTGGGCGATTAATCGTTCGTCAACAGCAATGATGAAAACGCAACGCGTTGCTTCGGCCAGGGCAATGCGGACGGATTCCATTATATCTAGTGCCACATCTGGTTGAGCGCGGTCCAGATCGTCGATGAACACATAGACCCGTTCGTTCGGCGCTTTTTGCTCGAGCATTTTATTAAAGATTCTCTGGAACTTTGTTAATGCCTGACTGTCCTGGCTCAAACTATCTTCCAGCTTAATTTCGTTTGAATCACCTGAACTTGAGGCCGGCTGTAATCGGAACAAATTTTGAACTCCCGCAACCAACCGTGAAACGGCTCCGAGTAAACTCAATGCGCCCGAAAAGACAGTTGCTACCAATTCATCCTGCGTCATCTGAGAACCTGGACTGCGCTGGCTGATCTTGCCGTAATCGGTGCTATCCAACTCTCTAACCAGTAGTTCAAAATCGGTTCGCTTTCGAAAAAAATCACCAGTCAAGAAGTCCGAAAGCCGATCAGAGTTCCCTGTTGAAGGATTGTCAGAAGAGCCAGCGGCATCACTCTTCGAAGGTGCTTTAATACCGCACAGTTCCTTTGCGATTTGAAAGATAAGTGCACGCCACAGCTTTTGAGAGGTTGTAAAGGGCCAGGCTGAGAAAGAAATAAAGCGAGCCGGTTTGAGATGATGTTGAAGGAAATTGACCATCGTGGTTTTTCCTTCGCCCCATTCGCCGAAGATACCGACCGTGAACGGCAGTCGTTCAATTGAACCAATATAGTCTGCCAGTGCCTTTGCATGTTGGTTCATTTCCAGCAGGTCGTTCTCCGGCGACAAAAGCGGCTCATCAATGGCACGTTTAGTATCTTCTTTCTCTCTCTGCATGGTTGGTCCTATTGACGAATTGAATTCGCTTGAGAAGAAGTGGGCCAGTTGATCCTGAAGAGGACAAATAAGACCAACAGGATCGAAACGATTGCGGCTCCGGCTAGCTGAAAGGCCTGATAGGCAAACAGGATCAACAGAACAGCCACGACGAGTAGGACCGGGGAAAACTCTCTTTTGTCTCTTTTCTTTCTGGGAATAAGCCTCATCACGGCTTTGACAAACATCAGGCCAAGAAATGCCGCTGCCAGAGTGATTAGCAGGGTAACCATTGGCTTGAATACGATGTACCTGGCATTTTGCCGGTGAAATTCAGAGTCGGCAGCATCCTGCAGAGCGCCGAGTCGCTCGCGTGTTGTCTGCACTTCCTGGCCTGCTCGAGCCATCTGTTCGCTCAACGCCTTGACCAGGGATCTTGAAATCAACAACTGTGTAGTAGCGCCATCGTATTCCCTTGCTAGTTCAGTTGCAGCGAGAGATGGTCCAGTGCTCCCCTTAAGCAAATCAGGATGACGCTGCTCAAGAACCGCCACCGTTGTTTGTTGCTTTAGCTCATCCAACTTCGCGTCGTTGAGTTGTTTTTGAGTTTCTGCCAACCCACCTTGAAGTTGAGCTAACTCAATCTCCGCACGGTGGGCTCCGGTGCTGGCGAGGATTCGCTCTTTGTTGGGTTCCCAATGGTAGAAGAATTCGTTGAACTCTCGTTCGACCCAGATCCACATTCCCATTCCCACAATCACGACCAGCACCAGAAGAATGACTTCGCCACCAGAAACCGCTCTTCTTCGTTGAACTTGCGGGGCGGAATTTTCAGATTGCGCTTCGTTCATGAGGGGCCTCCGGGATTCAAATGTTTGAGATCTGAGAACGGCGCTAGCCGGCAGAGAGTGTGAGTTTCGGATGATACGTCTTGAGACAGTGGCCTAAAGCGCGCATAGCCTATTCCTGAGGGACGGTGATGTCAACGAATTTGAGACGGCCTCGAATAATGTTCTTCCCATTTATGGGCAGGCGCAAATGTCGATCGGCTGTACTTTGAGGTAAACCAATCTCGGCCGCAGATTCACCCGAAATCTGCCTGCTGTTCGCGGGCAACGGTTGGCTAAAACTGTCAGGCAAAGTAGGATTAGGGCAAAGCACAATCCGAAAGATTTTGAATGGGAAAGCGGTAAGCCCATCGGGGAGTCATTTGATGAGTGGTTTCGACGCGCACACGTTGCTCGCAGGACTTGCGATCATCGGCATCGTCATAATCGTTTCGGCCCTGCTGTCTGGTTTGATCGAACGTACCGGACTGCCTCAGGTCGCAGTTTTTATTGCGATTGGCGCGGCGCTTGGGCCAGCCGGTTTAGGGGTGTTCAACTCAACACTCGACTCTTCCATTCTGCGAGTGGTTGCTACTTTAAGTTTAACTCTTGTTCTATTCACAGACGCCGTATCTCTAAACACCAGCCTTGTTAAGCGGAATGCGGGTCTGACTTTTCGCATGCTTGGGCCAGGCACGATCGTTTGTGCCATTTTGACGGCAGTCGCAGCCTGGTGGTTATTAAAGATCCCCCCGGGTGGAGCAGCAATTCTCGGAGCTGCGCTCGCTTCTACCGATCCGGTGCTGCTTCGCGGCTTGTTGAGACGGCGAGATATCCCGTCCGACGCTCGGCAGGCGTTGCAGCTCGAGAGTGGACTAAACGACGCCGTACTCTTGCCAATCGTGATCGTGGCCATGGAACTGATGGGTCACAGCGACTTCAGTGCCTCAGGTTTAGCCAAATTGGGTCTGGGGTTATTCATACTCGGACCGGGAGCTGGAGTTGCAATTGGACTGATCGCCGTTGCCGCTCTTGATCTTGTTCGCAAGCGTACGGGTGTCAGGCGCGATTATGAATCACTCTACTCACTCGGTGTTGCTTTCACAGCCTTCGCAGCGGCTGAAGCAGTTCACGGCAGCGGTTTTCTTGCCGCATTCGCTGCTGGGCTGACTATTGCCGCACTCGATGTTGAGCTCTGTGATTGCTTCATCGAGTACGGTGGAGTTACAGCCGAGATGTTGTTGCTCTTTACGTTTGTGATCTTTGGCGCCTCATTAATCTGGACTGGGTTCACCGGTCTCAACATCGCAACTATTATCTTTACTGCATTCGCGATGCTCATCCGGCTTCCCGTCTATCTCTTATCACTTTTGGGGTCTAAGGTAGATCGCCGTGGCCGGCTCTTGATCGCCTGGTTTGGCCCAAGTGGGCTTAGTTCATTGCTCCTGGTCTTGCTCCCTGTCTTCGCAGGATTACCCGGTAGCGAAAGACTGTTCTCCATCACCTCTTTAATCGTATTGCTGTCGGTGGTGATCCATGGTGGTTCGCCAATGCTGCTGGCCGGAAAGGGTGGCGAGGAAAAAGCTTCAGGCAAACCACTCGTCGAACCACCTGCTCCGGTCGAGCACACACAACCAGAAAAGTCTGAGCGCGCCTTGCCGGTTGTAGCGGAACCCCCGGCTCCGGAAGATGATGCGGCTCCGATTGGCACACAATCAATAACCCTTCAACAGTTGAATGATTTACAAAAATCAGGCGAACCGGTGGTAATACTGGATGTTAGAACAGAGCGCAGTATTGAAGATAGTGACCTAAAAGCTCGTGGCGCTGTGAGATTACCGCCTGAGCATGTGGCGATCGAGGCGCGAGAGTTAGCTCTTCCAAAGGACGCGTGGCTTATTGCCTACTGCGCTTGACCAAACGAAGCTACCAGTGCCCGGGTGGCACAGGAACTAAGACAGGCTGGTTGGACCAAAGCACGAGCGCTGATTGGTGGCTGGGATGCGTGGCAGGAAGCCAAGCTTCCCGTTGAACCAAGATCCATCAGGGTCGGAGCTTAACCCTGGAGTGCGGCGGCCCTGCGCCGCTTTGTCACATCGGGCATTCTAACTTCAAAGCGTCTAACCTAACTGCGAGTCGCTCGAAAAGCGGTGCCGGGCCACCGCACTCCAAGATGAACCTCAAACTTCTTCCAATTTACGTGTTGGTGTTGTTTCTCTGCATTTTGCAGAATCAACCAGCAACAACAAACCATGGACCATCGATGCAACCTAACGTCCCAACGCAAGCTCGTAAAGGAACAAGAGAACTCGGCATCAAAGTCGGTGTCCTACCGCGAGGGACTCTCAATTCGATTACGGACGTCTCCGGAGTAATGGTCGGACATCGTACGATTATCAAAGGTGAAGATGTTCGAACCGGCGTAACTGCAATTCTTCCGCACTCAGGAAATATCTTTCTGGAGAAGGTTCCCGGAGCGGTTTTTGTTGGCAATGGCTTCGGCAAACTAACCGGATCGACGCAGGTAGAAGAGCTGGGAGAGATTGAAACGCCAATTCTTCTGACCTCAACCTTGAGTGTCCCGCGCGTTGCTGACGGAGTAATCGATTACGTACTCGGCTTAAGCGGCAACGAACAAGTCCAGTCCGTTAATCCCCTGGTGGCCGAAACGAATGATGGATACTTGAATGATATTCGAGGTCGACACATTACTTCTCAGGATGTTGTGGCCGCAATAAAGGATGCGAAAACTGGGATTATTGACGAGGGCTCAGTGGGCGCCGGTACGGGAACGGTCGCTTTTGGTTTTAAAGGAGGCATCGGCACCTCCTCCAGAAAACTTCCAGCAAACCTGGGCGGATACACCATCGGAGTGTTAGCGCAGTCCAACTTTGGCGGAATTCTGACCATCAACGGTGCGCCAGTCGGTCAGGAACTCGATCGATATTATCTGAAGGAGGAGCTTAAACAAGCCAGGACGACTTCAGCCAGAGACAATAATCCGGACGGTTCAATAATTATTGTAATAGCAACAGACGCGCCCGTTGACTCGAGAAACCTAAAGAGACTGGCCGCACGCTCCATGCTGGGCGTGGCGCGGACAGGCGGAGTCGCCAGTAACGGCAGTGGCGACTATGCAATCGCTTTTTCAAGCTCCAGTGAGAATCGGATTCGATCCAGCCCAAGTGGAGACCGAGTACAAACCGTCAAATCCCTCAGCAACAACGCTATGTCACCACTCTTCGTCGCCGTTATCGAGGCCACCGAGGAGGCAATCTACAACTCATTACTTCGGGCCACGTCTGTTTCCGGTCGGGGTCATACGGTAGAAGCCTTGCCATTGGACCGGACCGTGGAAATTTTGCGCAAACATGGTCTAATTGGTACAGCACCTTAGATCTCTATCACGACAACTTCACGGTGGTCTAACTTTTCAATTTATAGACCGCATGATGTTTGACACTATGATGTAGTGCTCATAGAATTCGTTTTGTACCCCCCGGACCAACTCACTCTTGAAGGGAGCCAATACGGTGAAAATAAATGTTCGAGTTAATCGAAAGCGGCCTGAGTCCATGACGAGGCAGATTCGCGAACAGTTGAACGCGCTGATCGATGCAGGCACACTCGCAGCGGGAACGTTACTTCCAAGCGAACGCGAACTTGCCAACACACTCGATGTCGCACGTAACGTAGTTCGTGGGGCTTATGAGCAATTGATGGACGCAGGTAAAATTCGCAGCGAAGGTCGGAAGGGCCGGAGCGTGCGTAGTGGCGGTGGCACTAAGAAAAAGTCAGCTAAGGCCAAGACCGCAAAGACAACTAAGGCCCGTAAGAAGTAGCATTACTCTCGATCGCCCCACACAAGTTCCCCTTTTTTCACGGGTCTCAGTGCTACTCAGCAGCCAACTGGCTTTCTTTGCCTAGCGAGAGAATTTCATTTCTTATCGCTTTGCGTTCGGCCAGAAGTCTCACAAAAAACCTCCTTCGAAATAGAAAGAAGGTTAATGCTCGCAGTCCACCGAGCGAACGGTCCAATTCCTCGAAAAAGATAATTGCGACGTAACCGCAAAATGGAATGGAAATCAAAGCAGCAATAGCTCCCACCCAGCTAGTCAACACATAAGCAGCTATGGCAACCACGATCCAGGTAATAGGAAAAAGCAACAGCGCCGATATTATCTTTATAGTCGAGATCACGTCCTCGGAATCTCGAGAAAGTCGGGTGGCAAGGTACCCGCCTAATCTGTAGGCTGGGAAATGGATGACTGTGCCGAGTATCGCTGGTCCTATCATGATTAGAAATAAGAGCGATCTCGTTACAATTTTTCGAAAAACGTCGAAGGTTGATTTGGGTGCTGACAAGTCGTCCGGATCCACACCAGCCTGCTTTAACTCCTCTTCGAAGCGAACCATCCTGATTTCCAGCTTGTGCAATCTTTCGGGCTGTTCCTGCTGAACGATTGGATAAGCCCTGTTAAAGAGCTGTTGCAGCTGAAGCTCTCCGGTCAGGCTCTCGTGATTAGCGCGAGAGGCTTCCGAAGAAAAAATTCTTTCTGCTCTCGAGATTGTCAGTAACGACTCCTCATGCTCGGCGTCAAGTATCACTGCTCGTAAAGCGATTTCAATCTGGCTTGATAGTTCTCGCACGGCTGCCCTCGGCGGCGTACCGTCAGCTTCGAGTGGCACCCGTTCCACCTCAATCGGCTCGCCAAAGTAAAGTAAAGCTGAACTTCGGAATCGAGTCTTCGCGGTGTAGTAAAGACCCGCTGGTACAATTTTCAAGGCTCCAACCTCCCCAGTTGCTAGAGCGGCCAGCGAGATCCGCGCTGCCCCCGTCTTAATTGGCCGTAACCGGGGCTCATTATGAGAAACGCCTTCCGGACAAATTCCAATGGTTCCGCCACGCGACAACAGTTTTCGAGCGGCGATAAAAGTCTCCTGGTTCTTTGATACATCTTCTCCTTCATCTTGCCGTCGA
>DASROI010000091.1:0-30429 GCA_035646955.1 Pyrinomonadaceae bacterium | reverse complement strand
ATTCAGGACCGGTTTGTTATCCGGTCCTGAATCCAGAAAAGAAAGAGAAGCAGAACCCTGGGTCTTTGCGTCGAGAATTAGATTCTTCTCGAGCCCGGACATAAAAAATTTTACCCGCCATCGCCCGGTGAAAACAGCTTCACTATTTGGCGTCGCAGCCGCCTGGTCGTGGGCAAGTTGGACCGCGCCAGTTCGGTTTGTCGTCAATGAGATTAGCATTCCCGAAACGACCAACATGCTGATCAATTTATACATTTAAATCTCCAAATAATGCTGCGCCAGGTGTAAAGATAGTACAAGGCGGCCAGTCCTTTCAGACTAGCCGCCTCATCTCAGTCAATCATAGTACCTTCACAAACGTCATCGAGGCGACGCTGGTCGAAGGAGGGATGCTAATTACCTGGTCCAACAGATGAGCAACCAGCACAGCCATCCACGCCGTTACCTAAGATTGAGTTGTTGGTGAACGTATTAACTACTCCGCCGGTGCTGATCAATACGCCGTTGCCCGTATTGCGATCAATCTGGTTCTGGTTGATCGTAACACCGGAAGTTCCAACGTTTCCGGCGTTCCCCGCACGGACTCCGTTGGCACCATTCATCGAGATCTGACTATCCCAGACAAAAACATTCACAAACTGAGCAGCAGCTGCATCAGCAAAAATGCCATTGGTTGTGTTGTTTGAAAACACGCAGTTGCGCGCAGTTACTTTGGAGCCAGATCGCGCGTGTAGTCCGTTTCCGTTCCCAATTAATGAAACGTGTTCCAACGTCACGTTATTGAAACCCGCCGAGCTTGTAGTGTTGATTCCGTCGAGAGTGTTGTCTCTTATTACGGAGTTTCTGACGTTGAGATTAAGGCCATTGGAGTCGCTTGAGGTAATACCATTGCCGGTATTGAACCTAAAGATCACACAATCTTCAACGTTCACTGTCTTTGCAGACAGAATATTAATTCCGTTGATTCCGTTACAGAACCCGTTAATGGAAATGCCGCGTATCGTCACGACGTCAGTGTTAGACGCGTTGATTATGATCCCGTTTACGAGTGACGCCAGAATCGAAGCAAAGGTTCCGCTGCCATCGAGCGTAATCGATTTGGTGATAGTAACAGCACCGAAGCCACCTGGATCCAATGCGTCAATTTCACCGCACGCTGCTGTCTTTGAGATGGCGCCAGCCCAGGTTTTACAGGGAGCCGTGCGGCTACAGGGGTTAGCGTCATCGCCCACACCTGAAACCCATGTACGTGATGCTTGAGCCTGGGCGATGGAGGCAAACGCGAACATAAACGTAGCGATTGCCAGGACTTTAATAGTGAACCGGAATCTATTCATTTGAGGGTCTCCTTTTCATTTGAGCATTTGGGGGGCTCTCCAGTAGATGTCGGATGGTTCCGTTCACTGTTGCGCCAATTGTCCCCACTAATATGAAACTCATTACTTAACTCCTGAAGGATAATTAAGCATGCGTTTGAAGGGTTACCGAAGGGCGCCACTACTGCATGCGCTACCTTCGTCTTGAGAACATCGTAAATCATGTGCAGCCAAGGTTCGTGCAACCGATCGTATTCCGGATGTGATTCGCGGAATTGATTAGAGCCTGTCCCTGGGTGGAGGTCAGATTGCCATTCGAAATAAACGAAGTTACCTGACTGATAAAATCGGATAGCTTGTTGCAGGCGACATTGGTCTTACCCTGTGTGATGGCATCCGATGCCGCAGTCAGCTTGCTAATCAAACCTTGTTTCTGGGTTCCGGATAGGGGTAGACCGTTGATGGTATTAATCAGGTTCTCTATGACCGCTTGTGGGGTCAATACAGTAACCGTAAACGAGCACGAAGCAGTGTTGCCACTGGCATCAGTGACCGTATGTGTAACCGTGGTTGTGCCTATCGGGAAAACAGATCCACTGGCCAAGCCCGCAGTTCTCGTAGTGGTTGAGCCAGGACAATTATCCTGACCGACTGGTGCTGTATAGGTAGCGATCGCTCCAGACGGACAAGTTGGCTCCAGGGTGATATTGGCCGGACAACTAATTGTCGGCACTGTGTTGTCAATTACAGTTACCGTTTGAGTTGCAGTCCCTGTGTTGTAACCATCATTAGCGGAATAGGTGATGATTGTCGTTCCCACCGGGAAGACATTACCTGCTGGAACACCGCTGCGAGTAACTGTTAGTGGGCCAGCACAGGAATCGTTCGCGCTGGCATTACCAAGCGTTGCGTCGCTGACAGTTGTACCACATGAGACGGCGCCGGAACCAGTATTAACAGTAACATTCGCAGGTGGTGTCACCACCGGCGGGGTTGTGTCAACTACATTTACTGTGCGAGTGACCGGCGTGGCTGAATGACCTGTTGGATCAGTAGCGTTGTAGGTAATCACGTATTGGCCCACAACATCCGGATTTACCGTACCCGAGGGCGTCGCTGCGAAATCACCGGCGCAGGCGTCATGAGCAGTGGCGCCCGGATCGGTAAAGCTCGTATGACACTCCACCGTCATTGGATTCGCACCAAGTACTTCTATTACCGGTGCGGAATTGTCAGCCTCGACGGTTACGATGCGCGTGGTTTCCGCGGTCTGATTGTTCGCCGTTGCTGAATATGTGATTGAGTAAATTCCTGGTGAGTGGATATCGACAGTTCCAGTTGTAGTAACGTTTATCGAACCTCCACAAACCGTTGCCGTTGCGCCGGGGTCGACGAATGGTGTGCCGCATTCGATACTCATCTGCGCATCACCATTAAGAGTTATGGTTGGCGGCTGATTAGAAGAAGCTGTTTGATCAGATTCATCCTCGGTGAAACTGCCAACCAGGACGGTCCTGGTAGCCGTGGCTTCGTGTGTACCGTCTGTCGCGGTATAGGTGATCGTATAAGTTCCCGGCACGCTGTTATTAACTGAAGTGGCACCACCGGGTCCGGAAATTGAACTTGTAACTGGTTTAGGACCAGCACAGCCGTCGAGGGCAGAAGCTCCAGGATCCACAAAAGGTGTGCAGGATCCCGTGATGATGCGGTATGGATTTGCTCCATCAATAGAAATCGTTGGTGCTTCATTGTCAGCAACGATGATTTCACGGGTTGTCGAAACGGAGTTGGGATCTTCTGTAGCAGTGTACGTTGCGGTGTAAGTTCCAACTGTAGGAGCGTCAGGATTAAAAGTGTTGGGGCTGTACTGAACGGTTACCGCCACACTTTGGCCTGTACCATTAACCGCTGAAGCACCTGGGTCTGAGAAGTCACTGCCGCATTCTACCGTTACTGAGGCAGCACCGTTAAGACTGATCGCGAGAGCGCCAGGATTGTCCACCGTAACCTGGAAGCTGGCTGCGTTACCGCTTGCCGCCGTACAAATAACTGTTGTCGAGCCCACCGGGAAGAATGAACCAGATGCTGGGTTGCAACTGATCGCAGGGATCGGTTCGCCATTTTCGCCCGTGCCGGCTTGACCGCAATCGCCTGTTCCAGTGGGGGTCGCGTAGGTCACTACGGCACCAGACTGCCCTGAATCAGCATTTACCGTAATGTCGGATGGAGTTGAAAGCTGGCATGGAGTGTTGCCCACCTCAACCTCGGCCGTGGAACTATTATTATCAGGGTCTTGATCAGGTGTTGTGCTGGTGGCGGACGCGGTACTTGAAATCTTTGAACTGTTAGGAATTGCATCGACCTGGTAAGTGACGACAAAAATCGCTGTTTCCCCGCGGGCAAGGCTCCCAATGGAACAAGTTGTAGTGCCGGTTTCGCCTACATTTGGACTTGTGCAGGTGAACGTTGGACCAGAGAGCTGAGCGAAAGAAGCAAAGGACGTGTTGGCCGGAACAATGTCGGATAATTGGAGCGCCGCAGCATCGTTCGGCCCAGCGTTAGTTACTTGTACTGAGAAGAGTACCTGACCGCCGGCCGATGTAGAGGTTGACAATGGGCCTTTCGCGACTGATACATCAGCTCTTGGATTGTCGGCATCAATGACGGTGAATGTAGTAAATTTTTGTACGGTGCCGCCAAAAGGTTCAACCAGGATTACTCGCCAATCACCCAAATTCGAGGTTGGAGAAAGAGTAAACGTTGCGGTGTCATTTGCTGATGCGACGTTGTTGGTCTGAACCGCGATCGACTTAGCGTTTGACCAGATCAGTGACCATCCCGGAGTGGCGCCGGTAAATTTCGCACAAACCGTTAAATCTGTGTCCTGCAAGTTAAATACATTCTTCGGTGTTGTGCAGTCTCCGGCGAAAGTTTCGACTGTCGCCAATGACTGCGGGGCATTAAGGAAGTTCAAACCTGGTAGTCCGGGCGAACGCCGATAAGGAGAGGACGTCGAGTGATTAATGCGCACCAGAGAATCACTCGGGCGAACTTTTATTTTTGCTGAAGATGCTGAGCTAATAAAAATGGGTATTGAAAGAAGCGCACCTATAACAACAAAAGTAGCGATAACAAGGGCGGAACGCGAGCCACGGTAAAAGGATCTAGGGGTGGAGGACGAATCGTTCTTCATTGTGGGTCTCCTTGAGCGAATCGACTAAAGGGTGTCTCGCGAGTGAGACTGGGCCAGCTAACCACAGGGGAGCAGGCTTTGGTTAAGTTGCTTTTGCCGTGACAACGTGGGTTGCAGGCTCTGAGTTCTTGAAGTCTACAAAGAAGCGCAGGACCGGGAATTCTGGGTCCCAGTGAAAACGAGAAACGAGGGCAGATGGCTAGTCTGGACTACCACTGCATTTCGGGCGAGGTTAAATAAAAAAATCTGTACTCTGAAAAAGCGTGCATGTAATAGACCATTTCCTTCGAGAGGTCAAATTGCAAATCAGTGTCGATTTTGTTTCAGGCGTTTAGCGGCTGAGAGACTTACTAAATTGAGGTACGTGCTTTTGAGGAGAACATGTCGAAGAAGTGTGGTGCCGGAGGTCGGACTCGAACCGACATGAGTGTGACCTCGCCAGATTTTGAGTCTGGTGCGTATACCAATTTCGCCACTCCGGCTTCTAAGGTGTGACATTCTACGGTTTGAGTGAAAGCTGCGCAACCGCGCCTTTAGAGGGAGGAGTTCTTGGTCCATCGCGCTCTGCTGGCTCGCCGTTCCCTTACGCTCTGAGATCTATAACCATGCTGCTCGTCCGGAGGCAAAATGAGAAATGGAAACATGACCGGCGAAAAATCGATCGCTTCCTCATTTTGGACTTGTTCGGTACAAACTAGTCCGAAATTGTACTGGAGTCACTCTCTTAACTTACTTCTAAATCAAGAAGTTACGAGTCATGTAAAAACATGTTTTGCCTCGCCTGTGGAAAAACGCTACAATGCCCAAGCCTTGAAGAGGCTGCGGGTACCCGACCCCTGCCCAAGATTCTTCTCACCCACGTTTAGCTAATTGAGTTCTACCAATAATCCTGTCGGACGTGCAGCGGCGTCTCGTCACGTTTCAGGAGAAAACCAAATGTCGAACAGTCTGCCCCGAATTCTGATAGTTGATGACGAGTTGGAAATTACCGAAATACTCGCCGACCTTCTAAGCGAAACTTACCAATGTTCCAAAGCAGGTACGGCTGAGCAGGCCTTGATACGTCTACAAGATCACGAATTTGAACTCGTTATCAGCGATATCACAATGCCTGGTATGAGCGGACTCGACATGATTCCGCATGTCAAAGAAATTTCACCTAACACAGTAGTTGTAATGATCAGCGGAATGCAGACCGTTGAAAGTGCTATTGGCGCGTTACGATTAGGAGCCTTCGACTATCTAATGAAGCCCTTCGATCTGCGCCAGGTTGAGGCGGTTGTAAAAAGGGCACTCGAGCACCATGAATTGATCGTTGCCAAGCAACGTTACGAAAATCATCTCGAAGAATTAGTTGAACAGCGGACCGCCGAGCTCGACCGCGCTTTAGACTCGCTCGAAGATGCTTATCGATCGACACTGCGCGCACTGACAGCGGCTCTTGAAACCCGTGACTCAGAAACTCACGGTCACTCTGAAAGAGTGGTGAGTTACAGCTTGAGACTTGGCCGCGAGTATGGATTGAGTCGTGACGAGATGAAGGCCCTGGAATTTGGTTCCTTGCTTCACGACATCGGAAAGATTGGCGTTCCTGATTCGATCTTACGAAAACCAGGTAAGCTGACTGACGAAGAATGGGTTCGCATGAAAGAGCATCCATTGCACGGACAGCAGATTCTTCGTGGGATCGAATTTTTACAGGGCGCAGCACGAGTCGTAGCCCAACATCACGAGAAGTGGGACGGCTCTGGATATCCACTGGGATTGCACGATTCGGAAATTGATGTTTGCGCCCGGATATTTTCGGTGGCCGATGCTTTCGATGCGATTACGAGCGATCGTGTGTATCGTCGTGGCAAATCGTACGAGGCTGCGGCTGAGGAGTTAGACGAGTGGGCCGGCAGACAATTTGATCCCAAAGTAGTCGAAGCTTTTCACCGTGTGCCCAAAGAAGATTGGGAAGAATTACATCGACTATCACTGCTTCCCAAGCATGATGAGTTCGATGTCAAGCAGATGGTCCAAACGCTCGAGTCTCAACTCGAAGCGGCGATGGGCTAAAGAATTACTCACCTGGTACAACGTATCCTCTTCTCGAATACAAACTAAGTCCCACCCTCCTGGAAGTCACATCAATTTTTCGATATTCGCCGCGTCGTGCCTCTGACAATGGTCTCGTGGGGCGGTAGGTGACGACGTATTCGGCTTCGATCGCGCGTGCTACTTCATTAGCACGATTACGCATTTCGTCGCTTGAGATCGGTAGGTAGATCTTCCCTCCAGTTTCCTCTGCCAGAGTCGTCAACTCCTGCTGACTCTTCTTTACCTCAGCTTCGTATGCTTTTCGCAGTCTGCGCATGGCCGGATCAAACCTGATCGCGACACCGAAAGAAGGTGAACGAGTGGTGCCGGGCGGTAGGGTTGGATCAGTGGCCGTAATGGGGTCGGAAGTTGTCGGGCGTTGACCGGTAGCAATCTTCGAAGCTTTTTCGTCACCCTTCTGTCGCACGAGTTCTGTGTAGCTGATGATGTGTACCGTTGCGCGTGCGGCAACCAATTTCTTAATTGCGTCTGCCCGATTCGTTTTGGTACCAGGGGAATCGACGCCATCTGTGATCATCACAACGTGCCGGCTTCCTTCGGGTCTATTTGAAAGTTGCTGAGCTGCTGCAATGACGGCATCTGAGAAACGAGACTGTTTTGTTGCCAGCAACTTTTTCTTCAAAGTGTTAACCGCGGCTTCGCGGTCCTGTGTCCAGGGCTGCACGACAGTTGTTGCGTTGCCGGATTGGACCACGTCAATCCATGAATCGTCTTTCAATCGTTGAATCAAATCGGACGCCACTTGACGCGTGAGCGCGGTGCTTTTGGACAGACCTCCCAACCCACTTGACTCACCACCAGTGTCTAATAGAAACACCACATTGGCAGGGATGTGACGCACACTTCTGATTTGCTGGGCCACACCATCTTCCAACACCAGGACGTCATCAGGTTCCAGAGTTGGATCGTAATGACCGTAAGCATCGAGTGCGATAATGGGAAGCCGAACTTCTTCTGTGAACACGCGCACCGATTCCTGATCAGGCTCCTGAGTTACCGGAGTCGGCGACGGGGATGGTGTCAATTTTGGTTTAGTTTGTGATGAGGTTGACTGGATCGAGCTAAAAGCCAGCAGAAACAACGAAATCGCGAGTGTGCTTTTGAAATTAGGGAGCCGCATTGGATAACCGTAGAGCTATTCCGTGTATCTAGAATGGTGTTTTGATGCCCGGGATCGTCGGGAGTTGCCCTTCCAGATGGCCTAGATGGCTTTGCGAGCTTGAGCCTGAACTGCGGTGATGGCCACGGCATCAACAATGTCTTCAGCTTTGCAGCCCCGGGAAAGATCGTTAGCCGGCCTGTCCAGACCCTGGAGGATCGGTCCGATTGCGGTCGCGCCGGCGAGCCGCTCGGTAAGTTTGTAACCGATATTTCCTGACTGAAGATCAGGAAAAATCAGTACATTTGCTTGTCCACCGACTGCGGACCCTGGAGCCTTTGAGTTGGCGACTGTCGGAACTAAAGCGGCGTCCGCTTGCAGCTCACCGTCAATTATTAACTCAGGCGCGCGAGCCTTGGCGGTGCGAGTGGCCTCAACGACTTTATCGATCAATTTGTGTTGTGCGCTTCCCTTGGTGGAGAACGACAGCATTGCCACTCGAGGTTGGCAACCCAGCAAAGCCTTGCATGAATCCGCAGAGGCGATTGCGATTTCTGCCAATTCTGCCGCAGTGGGATCGATTACCACTCCGCAGTCTGCAAAAATCAAAGCTCCATCTTGTCCGAGAGCCTTATTTTGTAGAGCCATTAGAAAGAAACTGGACACCAACTTGAATCCTTGTCTGACCCCAATGCAGTGAAGTGCAGCCCGAACAGTGTGTGATGTTGTATTGGTAGCACCAGCGACCGATCCGTCTGCTTTGCCCATTCGAACCATCAGATTTCCATAGTAGAGCGGATCTGAAACAAGTGTCCGCGCTTCATCGGCCAGCAATCCCTTGGCTCGACGCAGTTCGTAGAACAGTGAGGTCATCTTTTCAAAATCGGGCGAGCGACGATGATCGATGATTGTTACTCCTCCGAGATTCAGGTTGTTTGTGCTAGCAGTGTCACGAATTACAGCTTCGTCACCAAGCAAAGTGATCTGAGCGATGCGCTGGTTAACACATTCAGCCGCCGCGACCACGGTGCGCGGATCATTACCTTCCGGAAGGACGATATGTTGAGGCCTTGAAGCTGCGCGTTGTCGAATTTGCTGAAGAATGCTCATGGGTTATGGGTTATGGATGGTGCAGTCTAGCCAAACCTACCAGGGAAGGACAAGCTTTGGGCTTTGGGCTGGGTCTTTGTACTGTGTGCTTTGTACTTTGGTGCCGGATTGTAAATTCTCGGTTCACTCGACAATGCAGCAAGACCGTAGTACAAACGGCAAGTACCAGTACCAAGTACAAACCAAAGTACAAAGTAAGCCCAAAGCACCATAGTGAACCCGTACTCAAAGCACTAAGTAAAGACCCAATCGTCATGGAGAGTGTATGCCATCATCAATGCTACAGAGCCGAATGAAGAATCTCCTTCTTTTTGTGCCTAACCTGGTGGTGCTTTGCGGAAAACTGATGGTGGATCCCAGGGTGCCGGCCAAGGAACGTTTGCTGGTTGCTGGCGCAATTGTGTATGCAATCGTTCCCCTGGATCTAATTCCGGACATGATTCCGTTTGTGGGCCAAATCGACGACGCGTACTTAATTGCGTTGACTCTTCTGCGATTGATGACGATATCAGAGCCTGAGGTGGTTCGTGAGCACTGGCGCGGCGGAGGAGACGTAGTTGAGTTGATTGGCTCCACAGCGCTGATCTCGGCAAAGTTTTTACCTAAGAAGATTCGTCGCGTTCTAACATCTCGAGTTGAGGACCCGAGAGCGAAAGGCAGTGGGAAATCAATGGCGCCGATTCTAATTGAGCGTCCGCAGGTTGACCCGGCTGCTAAGCGTGATTAATCAGGCGACTGCTATCAGGCCGCAAGAGTCACGTCGATCAAGTGTTCTAAAGCATTCGACAGTTGTCCGACGACCCCGCAATTGCTGGTCTTCAATAGCCAATAGTTCAGCGACTCACCCAAACGCAATACTGTCTCCTCTTCCAGCGGCTCAAAGGCGATTAGAGCACAGTTCAAGCCCGAGGACTGCGTAATCAAAAAAGACTCTTTTGCCAAACGTGAGCCGGCCTCAAGTGGCATCACGCGGATATTAGGGTGACGCGGCGGTCGCCAGTCGTCCTGACCAAAGAGATAGACCGAATCGGAGATATCTGCGATTCGTGAGTAGCGGTCCATTATGGGTTGAAAGTATGAGAGTCGTTCAAAACCTGCGTACACTCTTCCGCTTCGATTGGTTCGCAGCAAGAGTGCGTTTTCTATCATTAGACAAGCATATTCCAACGATGAAGTTGTGGTGCGACAGAGAAAACTCTCACGCTCGTTGAAGTCGCGGCGCGAGATCAGGACCAGCTGTCCAAGGTTCTCCGTCAGTTCAGGAGCTGAAATCTGTAACGCCTGTTCGAAAATTGAATAGTTGTCCACTGGGGCCTCCAGGGTAAATGCGGAGGTTCCGATGTACCGGAGTTATCCTGCGAGACGGTTACGAATATTTCTTTAAAGTGTGAAGGTCATGAAAATGGCAGAATTCTGCCACCCCTAATTACTAGAGTGCTGCCAGAAGTTTCTCGTGAATTCCTCCGAAGCCGCCATTGGACATTATGGCCACAACGTCGCCTTCACGAAGCTCGGGAGTTAGATGTGACAAAATTTGTTCCGCGTCGGCGAAGGCGAAAGCGGGTTTACCCTGTCTCGAAATGTCTTCGATTAGCTCAACGGTATTGAGCGCTCGTCCTTTTTCTGTGACCTTCTGACTGTCGAACACACTTGCGATAACTACGTAGTCAGCAGCCGTGAACGCATCGGCGTAATCTTTTTGGAAGACTGACAGTCGGGAGGACCATGATCTTGGTTCAAAGACCGCGACCAATCTGCGTCCCTCGTACCTTGATCGCAAAGCTCGCAACGTTTCTCTGACCGCTGTCGGATGATGAGCAAAGTCGTCGATGACGGTGATGCCGCGTTTTTCACCCCTTACTTCCGCCCTGCGCTTGACGTTCTTGAAGGTCTCCAAAGCCTCAGAGATTCTTTCCCTGGTCACACCCCAGGCGTCTGCAGCGACTATCACGGCAAGACAATTTAGAAGATTGAACTCGCCCAGCAGAGGTGTGCGAAACTCTCCCCAGAACTCTCCCTCTCGGAACACTTTGAACGCTGATAGACCTGCTCCAAACCTCGGCTCTCGGATCTGCCACTTGGCTTCGCTCGTAGTGCCAAAAGTTTCGACAGTAGTGAACAGTCTTTTACCCATCGACTCGACGACTGCACGTACATTGGGGCTATCCCAACCGGCAATAAGTCTTCCGTTTGCGGGTACGAGGTTCATGAACCGACGAAAGGCAAGCTTGACCGCATTCAGGTCGGGATAAATATCAGCGTGATCGAATTCGATGTTATTTACGATCGCGAGTTCGGGAAGGTAGTGCATGAACTTCGGTCCCTTATCGAAGTAGGCAGTGTCGTATTCGTCGGCCTCAATGATGAAATAATCGCTTTCGGTGACGCGGAAGCTGGTTCCAAAGTTTTGCGCGACGCCACCAATAAGGAAGGTTGGATCTAAACCACCCTGGTCCATGACCCAGGAAGCGATACTGGTAGTTGTAGTCTTGCCGTGCGTACCAGCCACAGCAAGCGAATGACGGCCTCGAATAAACTCTTCCTTAACTATTTCGGCTTGCGACCGGTAGAGCAGCTTGCGATTTAAGGCCTCTTCAACTTCAGGATTGCCGCGTGGAATCGCATTGCCAACCACTACGCAGTCCGGAGTCTCAGTCAAATGTTCACTTTTATATCCCTGCATCACCCTGATGCCCAACGATTCAAGCATGGTCGACATGGGTGGGTAGACGTTTTGATCAGAACCAGTGACAAGATGACCACGCGCTTGCAACATTCCAGCAAGCGAAGCCATAGCGGTACCGCAAATACCGATCAGGTGATAGTGCATATAGGTCACGAAAAGGAGATTCTACTTCTGACCAGCCGCGAGATATTTTTCCTGCTCCGCCAGTTTAAGATCGTGATCGATCATCAGGCGAACCAGTTGTTTGAACCCGACTTTAGGCTGCCAACCCAATTCCCGGCGGGCCTTTGTCGCATCACCAAGTAATAGATCCACTTCGCTCGGACGGTAGTACCAGGGATCGATTTCGACATATTGATTCCAGTCGAGCTCGAGGCAGTTAAACGCTTCTTCGACGAACTCTTTAACCGAGTGAGTTTCCCCTGTCGCAATTACATAATCGTCAGCTTTCTCTGCCTGCAACATGAGCCACATCGCTTCGATATAGTCTTTTGCATAACCCCAGTCGCGCCGGGCGTCAAGGTTGCCGAGGTAAAGCCTATCCTGGAGGCCTAGTTTTATCCGACTTGCTGCGCGCGTTATTTTTCGCGTAACAAAAGTTTCACCTCGTCGTTCAGACTCATGATTGAAGAGAATTCCGCTACAGGCAAACAGGCCATAGGCTTCGCGGTAATTCACGGTAACGTAATGTGAAAATACTTTTGCGCAAGCGTATGGTGAGCGTGGATGGAAAACAGTGTTCTCGTTTTGTGGGGGCGGCGCTTGCCCAAACATTTCCGAAGAAGACGCCTGGTAAAACCGGGTCTTAATGCCGGACGCACGGATTGCCTCAAGGATTCGAATCGTGCCGACACCCGCGACCTCTGACGTATATTCGGGAATGTCGAAGCTTACGCGAACGTGTGATTGGGCAGCGAGGTTGTAGACCTCGTCGGGTTGAATGTCGCGTAGAATTGTGTTGAGGGAACTCGAGTCGTTAAGGTCCGCGTGGACCAGAAATAATCGGGTATCTGGTTTATGCGGGTCCTGATACAGATGATCGATCCGCTGAGTATTGAAGGACGACGACCGGCGAATCACACCGTGAACCTCGTAACCCTTGGACAGGAGAAACTCGGCAAGATAAGAACCGTCCTGTCCGGTGACGCCTGTAATTAAAGCTTTCTTTGTCATTTCTCTCCGATCTCGAAACGATAACCCTTACTCAACTTTAATGCGACCAGCATCGACGGATACTTTCAAAGTCGTCCAGTAGTGCGAACACCCCACGGGTGAATTCTTTACCGGTCCATTTCATAGCTCGCTCTTTTCCTCTGACAATCAACTCGTTTCGAATCGACTCGTTATGGTGAATTTTTCTTATCGCGTTGGCAATCTCGTCAGGCTTCTTTGGGTTAACCAGCAAAGCGGCATCTCCCAGTTGTTCAGCGGCGCCTGGCACATCTGCCGCGATGACCGGACAACAAAGCGCAAAAGCTTCCAGTGGTGGCAAATTCTCGGGCCCAAAAAAAGAGACATAAGTCAGCGCCAGGGCGCCTTTGTACAGTGCTACAAGATTATCTTCACTGACGAAGCCCAGGAAGTGAAGTTGCGAAGATAATCCGAGCTCCGTTCCCAGATCCTGAATGTATTTTTTGTTCCCTTTGTCTGAACCTACAAACGCCATCGAAAAGTTTAGCTGATGCTGGTCCCGAAGGATCTTCAAAGCCAGCAAAAGATTGGCATGGTTCTTATGAGACCAAAACTGAGCGGGATAAACCAGGTAAGGATCAGTCAGGCCCGCAGCAGTCAAAAACTGTTGCTCTTTTACCGATATCTTCCGCTCGGAGTTTTTAATCGCAAAAGAGGGCGTGGGATGTGGTAACAGTCGCACACGATCGGCGGGCACTTGATAAAATCTCTGAATTTCCTGAGACCCCGCGTCAGTTCCGGCAATCACGTAAGCAGCGCGTCTTAAGAATCTCGAATAAAAAGCTTCGCGATGATCCCAAACTCCTTTTGCGCTCACTTCCGGAAACCATGGCTGTAACCGATGCTGCAAGTCCCAAACAATTGCGAGGTAAGGCAAGTCTACCTGGAATGCCTGCGCAGAAATGAACCAGACAAAATCGACGCCTGCCTCGTGAGCAATCTCCTCAAATCTAGTCTGCTGGGGAAGTTTTTTCTGAATTGCCGAACTTTTTCGCCTGGCAACGGAAACGACTCGTTCTGTTATTGTCCCCGGAAATGCGACTGCGGTCATGCGCTCCGATCGAATTAACGAGGTCGCTTCCTGGGGACGATTACAGAAGAGAACAAAGGAATGTTCGCTTTCATCGCACAGTTCCACCAGCCAGTGAAAAATATCTGCCTGAATGGTGTAACCGCCCCCTTCATGAGCGTTAAAGTCCTCGAGAACGACTCCAACTATCATCGAGAAGCCTTTGTAATGTTTAGTAGAAGAGATCCGTACATTAGTCAGACAGCTTGAGCTACGGTAACCACATGCCAGGTTTGGTCGGTAATCTGCGTATCGTCTTTGAATCCGGAAAACCAGGCCAGAGGCTTAAGATCATGGTAGGTTAACCACTGGGCCATCTCCTGAATAAGAAAATAACGATTGGTTTGGACCTCACTCAAAGTGGAGTATGAACCATCGTTGTCTAATTCGTAGATGGTGTACGAGACCGAGCTGAGTTGTTTGGCGTAGTCGAGCGAAGTTTCCGAGATTCGCAAGATCTGTCCTCGATCGGTTTGCCACCGTCTCACTCGCAGCGGATCGTAGTGACGTAACATTGCTGCCGCGTGCCAAAACTCGAAAACAAAAAGTCCATTCGGTTTCAAGTGCGAGCGTACGCCTTTGAAAACATTGCTCAATCGCTCGTTCGTTCCAACGTAACCTATCGAATCAAAAAGGCAAATGGCGGCATCAAATGGTCCACCTTCCACCTTCAGGTTGCTCATGTCCTGGAGGCTGAAACTTACGCTAGATCTTGATTCATTTGCTTTGTCGCGAGCTACCGCCAACATGTCGGGAGAGTAATCGGTAGCGGTAACCTGGTAACCAAATCTTTCCAGTGCAAAAGCGTGCCTGCCCGTGCCGCAGGCTAATTCCAATAACGTCGCATGCCCTTTGACGCCGAATCTTTCAAGGCAGTAATGCACAAACGCGGCCTCGGAGTCATACTCTTTGTCGGCGTAAAAAAGGTCGTACAGTTCTGCATGGCGGCCGGCATACGAGACCATCGCGTATCAATCCTCAGTACTAAAACTTGAGTAGGCTAGAGCGTCGTCAACTGGTTGTGTCGAGTTATGTTAGACGCTCGCAACTTTACCTTCCCGAGCGGCAGCCTTTATACGGTCCGTTACCACTTTGAGGGTTTCGTCGGTCAGCGTATACGAAGACGGCAGATAGAGGCCGCGTTCCCAAAGACGATCTGCAACTGGGCACGGTATCTCTCGAAAGCCTGCGGTGGATTGCAGGCACGGCTGCTGGTTCATCGGACAAAAGAACGTTCGAGTATCAATTCCGCCTTCGAGCAGCCACGACATCAGTTCATCTCGAGAGAAACCGAATTCAGGATTTACGACTAAGGCATACATCCAGTAGACATTCCTGGCCCACTCGGCTTCGAATGGTAGTTGCAGGCCATCTACGTCCTTTAAGAGGTCGTTATAAGTGTGGGCCACCCTTCGTTTCTCGGCGATGATGTGATCAATTCTTTTTAGTTGAGCAACGCCCATCGCAGCCTGATAACCGGTCATGCGAAAGTTATATCCTGCCACCTCGTGACGAAAGCGCGGCTTTGTAAAAGCCAGGTTGCGAAGTAGACGCAACTTTTCTGCGAGCTTTTCGTCGTTGGTGGTGACCATACCACCTTCGCCAGTGGTGATTACCTTATTGGCGTAAAAGCTGAAACAGGCCATGTCGCCGAAACTGCCCGTCATCAGGCCACGGCAAGTTGCACCATGAGATTCAGCACAATCCTCTATAACGAGAAGATTATGGCTTCTGGCAATTTCCATCAGTCGATCCATGTCGACGGGATGGCCGTAGAGGTGGACTGGGATTATGGCCCGTGTTCGCTCGGTAATTAATCCTTCGATTAAGTCCAGATTGAGGTTCCAGGTAACACCTTCAGAATCGACGGGCACTGGGACCGCTCCGTTATGGATGACTCCGAGGGCGGTGGCGATGTTGGTGCTGGAGCTAATTAGAACTTCATCACCAGGGCCAATACCAGCAGCGGCAACCGCGAGATGAAGAGCAGTACTCCCACTGCTAACGGCGACCCCATATTTACACTCCGTAAAGGCAGCGAACTCATTTTCGAAACGCGGGATCGATTCTCCGAAAGATCCCGAAATCTCGCCTCTTCGCAGCGCAGCTACTACTGCTTCGATCTCTTCCTCTCCAATAGCTGGTTCGAATACTTCAATCATTGATTGGATTTCACCTCGACGTTGACCTTGTCGTTCTCGGCACCCAGGAATGGCCCTTGTTTTACACTAATACACTGAAAGTCCTCCACCGCACGAACTGCATGTATTCCGTGTATCAGGAGAATTGCATCGCCTGTTTGCAAAATGATTTCTCGAAACATCTCACCTTGCTCGGTGAACAGTTGAACCGCCACTTTCCCCCGCTGAACCACGAACATTTGCTGTAAGTCGTTAATTACTCGAGATACCGGCTTGTGAAAGTGCGGTGGCTCAACAAAACCTGCATCATGGGCCAACAAACCAAACTGAAACGATGAGTCTGAAGGCGAGAAAAATTTTGTTATGGGTACCTGCGTATTGGCCCAGATTATCTCGGCATATCTGATCCCGTCGCGTTCGACGGTTTCGACGCCAGTATTTAGATGGGATTTGTCGTTTACGATCATTGCAGTCGAGGGTGATTATTCTTCTACGAGTTGTCAAACTCGCTTCAAACTATTGTCGATGTAGCGATTTCACGAGAAATCGGCTGGGCATAGGACTTCCAACTGCAATCTCGCAAGCGTTCCGACTGGTTGGCGCAACGCCAAAATGCCTCGTGTCGTACAAATGAAGAGTCTACCTGTCCAATTCTGTAATCTACTGAACGCAATTCAATGAATTTGAAGTAAGGTTTGAAGAGAGCGTAAAGATCGTCGAGTGACTCGAAAAATTGCAGGTGATCCGATCCTTCAAACCCTAAAGATTCTGACCCCGCGAAAACGCCGCCAGTGCGCAGTGCAGATTGAATTTTCGCCAGAACAAGATTGGTTGTTTCGTTTGCAAAGTGTCCGATCGCTCCATCCCAAACAATCACGTCGTACTGTGCTGATGGAAACGGTTCATTGACCGCATCAAGCAAGTGATAGCTGATGTTTGGTGCGCTGTTATAGAGTCGAGCAGACTCAATAGCACTGGGTTCTATATCAACCGCATCAACTTTGGCGCATCTTGTGCTCAGAAATCTTTTAGTGAAAAAGCCATCGCCGCATCCAATGTCAAGCAGGTGATCATCAGGCTGAACTACTTCAGAGCCGAAGAATCCACGGTAGAAGGAGTATGGACCATAGCCGGAGTCACCAAAAGCGAATTTAAAAAAACCGATACGCTGAGAGAAGAAATGCGGCTCTTCATCACTCAATTCCCATTGCCTGCGATAAAGACTCAAGTAATAACGGTTAAGTAGTTTTACTAAAGCCGACTCTCTTTTCGACCCTCCCCAAAGCGTTGACTCCTTCAGGGCTAGTAGACGAAGACGAAGGCTGCGCAAGTTTCGCCTGGTGTTTGGACTAAACGCATTCTTTATCGAGCTATTCATGTTTTACTGAAATTCAATATAGCCGCTTCAGGCGAATACTGTAAACGACCATCTCTTTCTAATTTTCGTCGGGTCGGGGACTGTTGCGACGCATACTCTGTGACTACTGCTGAGGTTCCCGCTCGTCTCGTTTAAATTCACCCTGACGAGTCGAGGAAACTGTTTTCCACACTCTTCTCTGTACACGCTGGGTCAAAGATATCTACTTCACCAATTCGAGACATGCAAGCCCGCGTTCGCCGGCCGGATAGTCCGTGGGGTACTCGATGGTTGAGCTGGAGTCGGAATATTTACTCGTGTGTACGTCGAAGAATTCACAATCTTTGCACTCATCTCGATTGCTTCGCTGCCAACCAGTTGGATGATATCGGAAGATAGTTTCCTGATGTTGTGCTGGAGCGAAAGCTTCAATCAACGTGTCGACTAGCTGTGAGTCAAATTGTTGAAACCAACCATGATTCTCGTAGCGGCCAAAAGGAAATGATATGTAGAGAGTGGCCCCTGGTTTTAGCACTCGCTTTAGTTCCTTTACCGCAAGTAAAAACTCTTCTGGATTGGTCCTGCGAGCGATATTTGGATCTTCAGCGTACATCGTGTTGTCCATTCCGATGTGCTCAATTGTCGAGATGCAGGCAACAAAGTCGAAACAAGCATCCTTAAAGTCCAGATTTCGTAAATCGCCGAAAAGGTACGACACGCCCAGTCGCCAAAAGGCTTGCCCTTCGGGTGCAAGAGTAATAATCGTTGTCTTCTTGTTACTGAGCGCATCCGAGGTTAAGACACATTCATGATTGAGCGCAGAACCGGCGTCGAGCAGCTTGCCTTCTTTCTCAGCAACCTTAGACAGTAGCCAGGGAATCTCGATTATTCTGGCATCGAGACGAAACCCGTATTGATCTGGCAATGGCCGATTCTCTCTGAATACTTTCGCCATTCCAGCATCCTGAATCGATTCGGCAAGAGACTGAAGCCGGTATTCGTCGTACCCATAACTCCAGGGACGACGGTCAGATTTCAGGTAAGCCGCAACTCTTTTTTGATGCAATTGTTTCCACGCCATCTTTTTGGCTTTCGCCTGTAACTGCATGGCGGCGGAAATTACGTTCGGCATTCTGTCCTAATCCTTTTCAGTTGTTGAGGATTCCTGAACCAGAACTCAACTCGAAGCTCCCACTGGAGTCCGCTTCCGGGAAAGTTGTTTAGTCAATAGTTCCGAGAGTTCCTGCATGCGGTGATAATAAGTGTGTTCGTTTAGAGTTCGTAACTGTCCTGCCTTGGCGATCTCTCGACGTTCATCCTCATGATCCAGATAGTAGGAAATCATCTCGGCACATTCCCGTGCAGACCGATAGGTAACAACCTCTCTGCCAGGTTCGAACATTTCCTCCAGGTTTGCCTTCCAATCCGTGAGCAGCATAGTGCCAACTCCGGTTGCTTCGAATAAACGCATGTTATTCGCACTCGCCTCGGCGAGGTCGATATGATGATTGATGGCAATCTTCGCGTTACGCAGCACATCATACATATCGAGTGCCCAACTCTCACCATGGAAGACACTACGTAATGGCGACTCTTTGCTTAAAGAGTCGATACCGGATCCCCAGACGTCCATCTTACGGTCCGCAGCTAATGTTTCGAGTAGCTCAATTCTGCGCTGATGTGCGACGGACAAACTGCCCACGAAGACTGCTTGATGATTCGTGTTACTCCACTTGTGATCGAGGACCGAAGGATCAAATCCAAGTTTGAAATATTCGCTCTCAATACCGTCTTTTCGAAAGCGTTCAACGAAATGAGGGAATGATGAAGTTATGAAATCATACACGCGGAAGTTGGCGTCCTTTTTTATTGGGCAGGCAATCTGGCCAACAACCACGCCACAATGAGACTTCATTTCGGCGATGAACGCGTCGCTGATCAAATTCATATCCTGAACGTAAAGAACGTCAGGTCTATAATCGCTTATCTGGCGCGCGAGAACTTTATACAGCCAATCGGAACTCTTACTTCTCACCGGCCACGGAATCTGTCCGCGGCGTCGCAAACTCCAGTGAGCCTTATCGTCAAGTGGTAGTCCATTTTCGGCGGCCCAAGTCCGTTGCAAAGGCTCGCAGTTGACTATGATCTCGGTCGCCTCGTGTCCCAGCTTATTGAGATTTGACGAATAAAAATCGCTTGTGCCAAAACGTTGGTCCAGGATTAGACGGAGTTGCTCAGCGTATGGCTGCGACCCGAGGTGAGGCAGCCGCGCATACAAAGAGGATAAAAACGGCGGGTAGTAGGTATCAAGAATAAGGATTCTCATTGGATCTGGCGGCCCATACTGTTGTGCTCCTGAATTTAGCGAACCGGTTCGAGGTTTGAATCTATTTTTTTGGAGTCCGAGGGCGGGCATCGAGAATCAAGCTTGTATAAGAAAGGGGGCGGATGTTGTTTCGCGAATCAGTCTCAGCAGCTCTCTCTATGAATCCGTCAGCTTTGTCCCATGACTTGCTGTGAAATTTATGTTCCTGATCAAAGTACTCCAACAAGTCATACTCCCAGTCTTCACTTTTGAAAATCGCAGTCAAACTTTGGTAGTTGTAAAGGACCTTATGATCGTCAGAGCCAGGTCCCGTCCCGCCAGGCTTAACTTGTTCAATGTATGACTGATCAGGGTGATACCCATCAGGGACTGCAATTCTGACGTTTCCTGACGAGTTGAGATATCGTGAGACGATATGAAGGAAAGTCTTTAATCCATCTTCGGTCCAATGTTCGACGACGTGCTCCGCAAAAATCCGCGAGATAGTACCAGGCTCGAATACCTTGGCCCAATCCCTCGAATCCAGCGCGTTCAATGTCGCATGATCGGTCAGTATCCAGCCCTCATGAACACTGCCGGTGGGAGCTATTAATTCAGAGCCTGGCCCAGCACCGACAACGAGCCTCACTGTCACGCCGCTGTTCAATCGATGCTTAACCTCGCGGACGAGGTCCTTCTGGATTCGCCGTTTATACAGTCTTTCGCCGAGCTGGTGTTTTAACCTTAACGGATACGCTTTCAAACTTTTCGACTGCCCTTGATCAGGAGACAATTAGCAGTTTCCTTTCGTCAGTTAACCTCAAAGCAAAGATGTCTTTTCGAAATTTTCCACTCTAAAGAGCCGCGCCAATGTTGGTCTCTCTGTCCGGTCGGCCATCCACCCGACTTGCCTCATATGCCGGAAAGCATGATTTCAGTTTAATCGGCTGCTCTTCGCCTTATTATTGCAAAGTTAACAGTGTCGTCTTCTAATAAACTGCTCGTAACCTCACAGTTCTCGCTATTGCTTTCGAGGAATACCTTCCAGCTTTCAGGGCTCCAGAAATTGATGTGCCCTTCCCAAGTATCTATACGACCGTTGGGAACAGTTATTAGTGCTGTCCCTGCTGGTGCGAGCATTCTGACTAGATTGCGAAGCGCCAGATCAGGATGCAGGAGATGTTCAAGTACTTCGATGCAAAATAACACATCGAATTGGCGCGACGTTCCTTTATAAATATCCAGATGACAGAACTCAATTTCTGAACCATTTGATCGCAGGTGCTTAAGAGCGTTCTCCGAGTATTCGAAACCTGTAAGAGAAGCTGGCTGAAACTTGGCTTGCATTGAGCGCAGGAGCCGGCCAGTTCCGCAACCGACGTCAGCAATTCTCTTTTCGTTATAATCGACTCCATGATCAAGCAATAGATTGATCATGCGATCGTAAAACGCAAACTCAAGTTTCGACTCAACAAATTCAATGTCGGAGTAATACTCATCCATTCCATCCTTTGAGTTGAAATGAAGAGGAGAAGTAACTTTTACATTCGGCGGCCGAACGTCGGGTGGTGGATTGAGGCGATAAATGCCAATACCTACGAGCGATAAAGCCCCTTTGATCAATTGTTTCATCTCTACGGTACCGTCAGCCAAAGATTAACCTGAGAACGAGTCCCACTGTTGTTCAAGCAACACTCCACCATGACTTTGAGGTGGCATTCTGCCAGTGCCGAAGAAGTCGCCGGGCTCGACCACGAGAGTCGCGGCTTCCTGCAGCCAATCCTGGATAATTTCATTTGAACGAATCATCACATTAACTGTGTAGGTTCCGGGAGCGAGTGGAATCTTTTTTATCTTACATACCATGGAACCCTGGCCCGATATGTCCTGAAAAGGCGCTGATGCCATCTCGTTACTAAGCAAGCTCATTACGGAACCAGTTTGTGAATTTATACTAATAGATGCTGTTACGTTTTCAAGATGATCTTCTTTGCTGGTGTAGTAAATGCGCAGGTCAACTTCCTGTCCAGTTGCAATATATTCCAGTTCGTTCGCCTGAGCATCAAATGTCCGGAAGTCAGTGATGCGAATCTTTCCATTACCTTGACGATCTGTGCGATCGCTTAATTTGGTTTGGGCGAGAGTATGAACTTGAGTCAGATAGGCTGCGATTGCTTCATTCACATCGCCAAGAGGATGTTCGACCTGGCCTTGCCGGAGAACAATCGCCTTGGAACAAAGAGCTGCAACTGCCGCCATATTATGACTGACGAAGAGTACCGTCCGTCCTCCATTTGCTACTTCACGCATTCTGCCCAGGCATCTTTTCTGAAAAGAAGCGTCTCCGACAGCTAAGACCTCATCTATTACCAGGATTTCCGGTTCAAGGTGTGCTGCTACCGAAAACGCCAAACGCACATACATTCCACTGCTGTAGTGTTTCACTGGGGTGTCTAAAAACTTTTCCACCTCAGCAAAGGCCACGATCTCAGAAAACTTCGACTCGATTTCTTTGCGCGACATTCCCAGGATAGAACCGTTCAAGAAAATGTTTTCGCGTCCAGTAAGTTCCGGATGAAAACCCGTCCCAACCTCCAGCAAGCTGGCGACTCTTCCAAACAGTTCAACGCGTCCCGTTGTTGGTTCAGTAATACGAGACAGAATCTTAAGCAGCGTCGATTTCCCTGCACCATTGCGTCCGATTATTCCAACAACCTCGCCTTGTTCTATTTCGAAGTTTACGTCTTTAAGTGCCCACATTGTTGGCGTGTTGCCGTTCCGTCGAAACGCGGCCAATGGCTTTCGTGCCAGTTCGACCAAACTTTCGCGGAGAGTCGAATATGGCGAGCTGGGCCCACCAAGCTGGTAGTGCTTGCTCAAGTCTGTAACCGTGATAATGGGTTTCATTATTCTTTGTTACTACCGATCTGATGTTCGTAGATTAGCAACGTCAGTGTCCATAATTCTCTCAGTTTGGGAACAGTTTGTAATCTCGGAATCAATGATTAACCCGCTGCCAATTGGTATTTCGCACTCGATAACCCGCGTTGGTCGTCCGGATAATAGCGGCAAAACCTTGTTCCTCACGATCCTTCGGGCAATTCAGTTTGATGAAATTGCATAAGAAACGCTCGGGCCGATCGCGCGTACCACTCGTTCCAAATCTGACACCTCGAGTTCGGGATATACCGGCAGACTCAAAACACGACGAGCTACCCGCTCTGTCACGGGCAAAGAACCAGCGGTTATGCCAAGATGTTTGTAAGCCGGCTGCTCGTGTAAAGGAATTGGGTAATGGATACCGGTTCCCACTTTCTGTTGCTCAAGTTGATGTCGCAGCCGGTTTGGATCGTCAACTCGAACGACGAACTGATGCCATACTGGAACGGCCCCACTCGCGACTGTTTGTAGCTCGAGGCCAGAATTCGTCAATCGCTCCATGTAAAACTGTGCGTGCGATCTGCGGCGTTCATTCCATGCATCAAGACGCTTAAGTTTCACTCTCAAAACCGCAGCCTGTAGATTGTCGAGCCTGCTGTTCACGCCTTCCATTAGATGAGTGTATTTTTCAAAGGACCCATGGTTAGCTAACGTTCGAATGGATTCAATCAACTCTGCGTCCTGGCTCACTATCCCACCTGCATCACCGAAGGCGCCCAGGTTCTTTCCAGGATAGAAGCTGAAGCAGCCCGCATCGCCCATTGAGCCAGCCCGCTTGTCTTTCCAATATGCTCCATGAGCCTGGGCCGAATCTTCGATGACTTTCAAGTTGTGACGCCGAGCAAGGGGCAAGATCGCGTCCATATCGCAGGTTTGACCGTACAGATGAACGGGAATGATGGCTTTGGTTTTCTTTGTAACTGCAGTCTCAATCAAGGCAGGGTCCATCAGCATGGTGTCTTCTTTAATATCGATGAAGACTGGTTTAGCTCCGGTTAGTGAGATTGCCTCCGCCGTTGCGATAAAGGTGTGCGATACCGTGATCACCTCGTCGCCACTGCCAATGCCCATGGCCCGCAGGGTCAAATAAAGAGCGTCTGTTCCATTCGCTACTCCAACGCAGGCTCTTGCATCACAATAACGAGCAAACTCGTCCTCAAAGAATCGAATCTGGTCGCCACCAACGAATGAACTACTCTTGATCACGGCGGAAATAGCAGCATCCGCTTCAGACTTGATCGACTCGTACTGTTCGAAAAGATTTAATAGCGGAATGGGCTTCAGCACATCTGGCATTGATTCATGTAACCTTTTACTAACAATATCTCCAGCACTCTGTCCGGAACAATTCGGCTCAAAACTGGCCCAGCATCTTAAAGTGACTCCGGCACAGCAGTTTTCAACCTATTTGAAATGCGACAATAAGTCAAAAATAGGCGTCATTAGTTCATGCTTTGACTGGCTCCGTTAAACTAAGCTCTATCGACCCACGCTTCAGCCGAATTTCTCATTCTCTCAGGCATCAGTTTGGATGTAGGTCGGAATTTCTCATTCTCCCAAGCATCAGTTTGGGTGTGGGTCGGAATTTCTCATTCTCCCCAAGCTTCAGCTTGGGGCTAAGGCGCACCGAATCCATTCGGCAACCGTTTTAACGGTTTCAGAAATCGTGTCGAATCCGCATACTCAAGATAAACCGTTGAAACGGTTCATAATTTCGGCAAAGGCCGCACGGATCCCCAAGCTAAAGCTTGGGGTGAATGAGACCCAAGCCTTGCCGGATTGGGCCGGCCTCACGGATTGAGACCCAAGCCTTACTGAATGAGACCCAAGCCTTGCCGGATGGAGCCCAACTATGCTTTAGGCAGCGAGCAAGAGGAATGAGAATAAACACCCCTAACTAATTCGTCTTTGCAACTTCACGATAAAGATTTTCCCAGCTCATCAGGCCGTGATGCCTCTCAAAGCGTTGGTAGGCCAACACCTGTGCGCGGCTTGCCAGCGAGTTTCGCAACTCCTTGTCATTGCATATTTCGGTCATTGCCTGGGCCAATTCGGCTACAGCGCCGAGTGGCACCAGGATGCCATTTTCGCGGTTGGTTATGATCTCTTCCAGCGAGCCAATTTTGGTGGCGATGCATGGCAGGCCTTTTAACATTGCTTCGACAGGAGCCAGCGGTAGGCCCTCAAAGAGCGAGGGGAAGACAAATGCGTTACCCAATTCCAGGCAAGTGCCCACATCCTCGCGTCTTCCCAAAAATCTCACGCGTTCGGAAACTCCGAGCGAGTCTGCCAGGGCTTCCAGTTCTTTTCTCAGTGGTCCATCGCCCGCGAAAACCAGGTAAGTATTAGAATTCTGAAGCGCCACCAAATGGAACGCGTCCAGTAGTTGAGCCTGCCCTTTTTGTGGCGCGAGTCTCGCGACATTAAGGAAGACAAACCCATCTGACGGGATATCCAGATCAGCTCGCAGTTTTTCGGAAGCG
This sequence comes from Pyrinomonadaceae bacterium, assembly GCA_035646955.1. Classification (GTDB taxonomy): domain Bacteria; phylum Acidobacteriota; class Blastocatellia; order Pyrinomonadales; family Pyrinomonadaceae; genus PSRF01. The sequence continues at coordinate 5,436 of DASROI010000091.1, read as the reverse complement.
CCTGGCGAACTTTTCAGCGTCTCCAAATCAATGGAGTTGTAGATTATTCGGACATCACTCGGAGGTACTCCGAGTTGTTTTACCGCTGATTTCCGTACTGTGTCCGAAACGGCGATGAACAACGGCTTGGCCCATCGAGCTGTTATCCGATCTATTTGGCGCAGAGTCTGCATTTTCCAGTTGGGCCACCGACCAGCGGCAATGGTCTCAGGCTCGTACGTCGGCATGTGCAAGGTATTAACTATTGGGATTGATTTACGAGGAACGCTAAGCCTGACTGCGAAGTCGGCTTCATACAACCATGTTTGGACAACGTTTGGCCGGAATCTTTTCAGAATAGGTATCAAGCTAAGAGGAGCGAATAGCCACGGCGCTCGACGTGGTAGGTCCATACAGACGACCTTGTGTCCTGCTTGTTTAAGCTCCAACTCGAAATCTCCGGGAGGATGTAGATAACAGATCAGGTGTTCGAACTCACCCGGTGTGGTGTTATTTACGAGATTGACGAGTTGACGCTCGGCTCCGCCTCGCCCAAGAGTAGTGATGACGTGTAGTACTCGTATTATTTTTACCCGCTTCGCGTTCAATTTAAGAATGGGGGTCGGCCTGGAAACTTTTACCTGCAACGACTAACGGCGCACGCGAGAAGGAGACGGCTCATGCTTGCCAGGATTCTTGCCCGAGAAGACTGCCATTAATTCATCACGATAGAGCTTTGCGACCATGCTGGGTTCATCGCGAGATTGCAGTGTTAGCAACCTCCAAAACCATTGAGTTGAGACGATAAATACGCCACTCAGTAGATTTCCAAGGACGAGCCTTCTGGACAGGGCAAGGCGTTGAAATTGAAAAAACGCCAGATATTCAGCGCGGCGCTTTTCCAAGTTAGTCCAGCGCTTCGCGGCACTGGCGCCGCCATAATGCGTCACAGTTGCGGCAGGTTCAAAAAGGATTGTCCATGCCCCTCTGACTACTCGCAAGCACCACTCCGTATCCTCGCCATACAAATGGAATCTCTCATCAAAGCCTTTGACGTCGTCGATGACTTCCCGTTTGATCAGCAATGCTGCCCCACTTAAGAGGTTGGCTTTGCGCTGCTCTAAATGGTCCCAGTGATAACCGAGTAATCTTTCTGCTCGAACTCGTTTTGGCATCAACTTATACAATCGAAATGCATTTGTAAGCGTCTCGAAAGGGGTCGTTGGATTGGGCCATACGCTCGGCTGCAACGAACCGTCCGGATTTAACAGTCTTGGACCAACGACGCCGATCTCTTTGGCAGAGCGAATAGTCGCGATCAACGTATCAAGTGTTTGAGCATGAATCTCGGCATCACTATTCAAAAGAAAAAATAGCCGAGCATTACTAAGTTTGAACGCCTGGTTATTCGCCTTCGCAAAACCGACGTTCTCAGCGTTCTTAATTAACCTTACGTCAGTTTGCGTTTCGAGCCATTCTCGACTGCCATCTGTCGACGAGTTATCTACCACCAATAGCTCGAAGGAAGCACCGGGAGGAAATGTTCTCACGCTGTTTAGGCATCGCTTCAACAGCTCACCGCCATTCCAGTTGACGACAATTATTGCAAGCTCAGCAGTAACCTGATTTGTACCGGTGGCATTCATGAGCTAGAAACAGGTTTCCTTTAATCTAGCCGTGGTTGCCTTTCTTGAAATGAACCTTAACAAACGGGCAGTCGTCTGGCGCCAGCCGTCAACCTTGTACAGGTACAGCGCGAAACGGATTCGAGCTATCACTTGATCAGCGACTCCAATTACCGCCGTTGATGAGGGTGGGGCTTTAACAGCGTGTCCCTCGTCGACCCACAGTCGCATGCATGGCAGCCCGGTGCGCGTTTCTTCTCCATAAAAATGGTTGCCACTGAGGTCGGCCCACAATGCAACACGCGACTTTTTGGTCGTATCTGATTGGCTGAGTTTGACCTGAACTCGATAGCGACCGGGTGAAGGCTCTACTCGAAATTCAAACGCTGCCCAGGCCCCTTCTGAGATCTGGTCGGCCTTTGCGATTGCGTCAGAGTTCAGAGAGTCGGCTGTCAGGTTTTTCAGTCGCACTTCAACGTTCGCGCCTGGACCATTGTGAGTCGCGAACAGCAAGTCGAGTCTGATGTCCTTCGTTTCTCCTATATCAATTTCAAATTCCACGGGGACTGTGTTGCTTAAGTCAGAAGTGATGGTTTGTGGAGATGTTCTCTGGTCCAACAACATCAAGTCATAAGGTTCCAAGGCGTGAGGTTTTACGAGCCTCTCCGGGAGTATTGCAGCCGGGGCGGTTGAGCGTCTGCTTGTGCTACCAAGCTTCCTGGCCCATTCAAAGATCTCAAGATATCGCTGACCCTGCCGATTGGCATTCAACTGTTCAATGGCATCTTCGCGCGCGTGCTTGCCCATGCGTTCGCGAAGGTTCGGATCTTGGAGCAAAGTAGCAAGGCATTGGGTCCATTCCGCAGGTGAACTTGCAAGAAAACCGTTTTCGCCGTGTCTAATCATTTCCCGAAAGGGTTGAGTTGGACTAGCAATAGTTGGCACTTCAACCAATGCAGCTTCGAGCCACTTGATCTGGCTTTTTGTTTCATTAAAGACATTGCCGAGCGTTAATGGCGCAAGGTTAACACCCAGTTGCCTGGTTAATTGCGGCAAGCGTTGCCAGGGAAGCATCGGTATACGACGAACTCGCTGGCCGAACCTCAACAGACTGTTCGGCGCCTCAATATTTCCCACCATCCACAATTCAGATTTCAGAAACTGTTCCAGAATTTTAGCAATCGCCAGTTCAATTGAGCCGAAATCGAGCGCGTGTGTGTTCGTCCCACTCGAGAAGCCCATCCTCAAATCCCTGGAGAAGGGAATTTTTTCAACGGCTGCCTGTGACAGGTGGTCCAATCTAAGGCCGACTCCATTTGGGAAGCATCGTGACGGTATTCCGATCAACTTCTCGGCCTCGGTGCGGAGTGTCGAAGTACTGGTGATTAGACCGTCGCAGGCGTCGATTGTCGTTCGGTACCGGCCGACGTCTTCAAGGAACTCGTCCACCTCGTTTGGGGAGCGTCCGTTCAGCCATGGAATAGCCCTGGCAGATTCCACATCAAAGATCAGGTCGTCAACGTCGGAGAGTATTGGAATGCCCTTCCGACGAGTTGATGTAATGAAGTCGAGAATTTGAGCAGTTGCTTTGACGCGATGGAGTACAACTAATCCGGCCCCGTCGGCTGCTCGTTCTAAATTCTGATCGGTGTAGAAGCAAATCTGGCTGGTTATGTTGAGAAGACCCAGCGCTTCTGCCGGGTGATAAACACGGTAGCGCAACGGCGCTTCTTCAACTCCGGCGACGAAAAGGACATGCTGTAGACTTTGCTCGGTCAAGACTGCTCGTTCGGCAACCGTCCTGATTAATGACACACTCCGACTGAACGGCCAGAATGGACGGCTTCAAATGATGTCAGCGAAGCTTCGTTCAACTCGTCCAAAAGCATACGTCGCGTAAACAAGCACGACCAGGGTCAAAACCGAGGCTACTCCGATAGCGAGCCAGTCGAAGGGCAGGCCAAGCAGGGATGAGCGGTAGGCCTCAATAATTCCTGACATCGGATTGAACAGGAGAATCCATCGCCATTTGGCTGGGACCGCCGTTGAGGGAAGAATCACTGACGACACGAACAGCCATAGCTGAATGAGAAATGGTAGAGCAAATCTGACGTCACGATATTTCACGTTAAGCGCTGACATCCATGTTCCGACCCCAAGTGTAAAGAGCGTTGTGAGTAGGATCAGTACCGGCAGAAATAACAAGTGTGACGTTGGTGAGACCCGATAATAAATCATCAATATGACGAGCAGAATGAAGGCCAGCACAAAGTCGACCAGTCCAGCGAGCATCGCCGCCATGGGAACGATTAGTCTGGGAAAATAGACTTTAGTAATCAGGTTTGCGCTACCGACAAGACTATTGCTGGTGGCGGTCAGAGAGTTGGCGAAAAAGGTCCAGGGAACCAGTCCGGCCAGGGAGAAGAGCGGGTAGGGAATGTCTGAGGATGCTACACCAGCTTGTCTTCCAAAAAAGATCGTAAAGATCACCATCAGGAAAAGTGGTTGAAGTATGGCCCATGCAGCGCCCAGGGCAGTTTGTTTGTAGCGCACCTTTACATCCCGCCAGGTTAGAAAGTAGAGGAGTTCGCGATAAGTCCAAATATCTCGAAACTTGAGTAGATTAACGTTTCGTTGTGCTTGAATGACTACGAGTGGTTCACTCGGGAGCGCAGGAGCCGTTCGTTCGGCGTTGAAGTCAATAGCATCGGTCGTACTGGTATTCGAGTTAGGAGTCAAAGTTTGAGGTGCTCGCGTTTGTTGTGATCATTAAACACTTAGGTGCGATCAAAGACTTAATGAGTTGCGAGTCTAAACACCCACTAAATAAGCGTCAAGCGTCTTGACAGAACCCTATAGCCAGGCTTTGGCCTCGACAGTAGCGAGCTCGTTTATTGGCTTTGCACAAAAAGCAGAGAGATGAGCAATACATTACCGCGAGCGCAGCGACCTGATGCCACACTCAATTTTCCACTGTTATTCTCACCGATACTGTTTGCGTGTGGCATCCGGTCGCTGCGCTCCGGGTACTGTACTGGTGGCTTCCTGTTCGGGAGAAATCGACTTTTTTGTGCAAAGCCTGGTTAATCCATGACTTTGCCGCGAGTTGTGAGGATAGCGGTAATCTGCTGAAGAGAGCTCAAGGTTAAGCTTTCATTTGAATAGCGAGCGTGTTCGAAATTTGTAACAGATAGGAAAATCCGTAAACTGACTCAAGTTTATTAGCCGCAGGTGGAACTTGAGGTCAATAGAGATTGAAGCGGGAATAGCGATGAACAAAATCTTGGTCACGGGTGGCGCAGGCTTCATCGGCTCCGCCTTTATACGAATTCTTCTATCAGAATTACCCTCGTATCAGATCATCAACCTCGATGCACTTACGTACGCCGGAAACATGGATAATCTTCAGGGGTTGGACACCGATCGGCACACATTCGTCCACGGCGACATCGCAAATCCAGATGATGTCATGCGAGCGTTACCAGGAGATACCGACGCGATTGTAAACATCGCTGCAGAAACTCACGTCGATCGAAGCATCAGCTCGGCTGCCGATTTCTTAAGGACCAATATCATCGGGACCCAGGTCCTTTTAGACGCTGCAAGAATGAAGAACGTGAAACGATTTCTACAGGTATCGACGGACGAGGTGATGGGAAGTTTGCCTGATGATAACTCCAGCTTTTTCACAGAGGCTTCACCTTTCGCCCCGAATAGTCCCTACGCTGCGTCAAAGGCGTCTGCCGAACACTTTGTGCGGGCGGCCCATCACACTTTTGGGTTGGACACAGTTATTACTCGATGTGGAAATAATTATGGCCCGCGACAATTT
>DASROI010000090.1:0-10918 GCA_035646955.1 Pyrinomonadaceae bacterium | reverse complement strand
CCGAGATGTGGTCCGTTATTATTTTTGGATGTTCGCAACGCCAAATCCAAAGCGTCCCGAGTTTCTTCTGGTGTGATTATCGCATCAACAAAGCCACGTGCCGCCGCATACCGAGCATCGAGTTCCTGGTCGTAGGTCTCACGCACTTTATCCATCTCGGCATTCAGCGCTTCGTCAGGCTGTGATCCACTCTTTTTCAGCTTATCCAGCTGGCTGCCAAAAGTCGCCTGCACCGCCGAGTCACCTTCCATCACACCCATCCGGCCGGTGGGCCAGGAGTAGATAAAATCCGGGTCAAAACCTTGTCCCGCCATCGCGTAGTAACCCGCGCCGGATGCGTGGTTGACGGTGAGCACAATTTTGGGAACGACCGCCGTAGCCATCGCCTCAACGAATTGAGCGCCTGCTCGAATAATCCCGGAATGTTCGGCATCAGGACCGACCATGAATCCGGAAACGTCCTGGATGAAAAGCAAGGGTGTTTGATGTCGATTGCACGTCTCAATGAAGTACGCGACTTTTTCAGCTGACTCTGTGTAAATGATTCCACCGAAGCGAGGCGGCTTGCCTCCCGGCACCTTCACCATCCCTCTATGATTCGCAATTACGCCGATGGCCTGCCCACGAATGCGCGCGTGGCCGGTGATCATCTCTTTTGCATAATCAGCTTGAAACTCATCCAGGTGTCCATCATCAAGGAGACATTCGAGCAACTTTCGCACATCGTACGGCTGTCGATGGTCCTCAGGGATAATGTCATACAGCTCATCACTTGATCGCGCGGCTTTTCCGGTGACATTCGACACCACCCGTGCGTCGGGTAATTCAGAGACAAACTCACGAATCTTTGAAATGCACGCATCATCGTCAGTTACCCGGTAATGAGCGACACCTGACAATTCATTATGGGTGCGTGCGCCGCCAAGGGTTTCGTTGTCGATAGTTTGCCCGGTCGCGCCCTTCACAAGATTGGCACCTCCCAATCCCATAAACGAAGTGCCCTCTACCATGATGATCACATCGGATAAAGCAGGCAGGTAAGCACCTCCCGCGATGCATGGTCCCATCACTGCCGAAATTTGAGGGATCTTCAAATATCGACGCATGATCGAGTTGTAATAAAAGATTCGCGATGCACCGTACTGCCCCGGGAAGACTCCACCCTGGTAAGGTAAATTCACGCCTGCTGAATCGACGAGATAGATAATCGGAACCCGGCAGCGCATGGCGATCTCCTGGGCCCGCAAAATCTTCTTGATTGTCTCCGGCCACCATGAGCCGGCCTTCACGGTTGCGTCGTTAGCAACCACAACCACTTCTCTTCCTTCAACGCGACCGACGGAAGTCACCACTCCCGCTGCTGGAGCGTTCCCATCATACTGGTCGTAAGCAACCAGTAATCCGATCTCCTGGGCATACGTATCTTTATCGAAAAGTAAATTCAGACGCTCCCGGGCAGTCAACTTACCTTGCTGATGTTGTCGTTCGATTTTGTCCGGACCGCCGCCCGTACGAATTCGCGATGCAAGCTGCTGAAACTCATCAGCCAGTAAACGTAAGCGAGATGTAGGTTGCTCGATCGTGGGAGTGCTATCTAGTTTCTTCATTGTGAACTGAACACCGAACGGGTGGCGCTATTTGTCGCGACGTCCTCAGTCGAGCAAGCTAACATATCAAATCACCCAAGACAAAGAGCGCTTCTTAGCCTGACTGGATGGATAAGTCCATTGGGTTAGTCACGAGTGGCGTTGCACAAAAACTGCTTAAGCAGCAGATTACAATTCGTCGCGGAGCGACGTTGGATTAGAAACGGTACAGACGTGAAAACCTGCTTATAAAACCAGAACACGGCAGCTCGAGGACCAACCTTTTCTGTGAGTTCACCGTATTCTTCTGTAAAGTCTCCAATAAGACTCGCTTCTTTCTCGTCTCGCAGAAACAAGCACAACAGAAACTCACCCATTCGCGGGAGCGAGGTCGTTACTGATAAGCTCCGCCCATAATCGATTGACGCACTAGAATCTATCAAGACTTGCAGCATACTTTCTCAAGCCATCGCATATGACCACGGCCAGTCGGGTACCGTTCAGCTATGAAGAGTTCTTACTACAGGTCAATAAGTGGAAACCTTCATGTTCGCGGCCACATGGTCCAAAAGGGATTGCCCGCCCATCGGTTTTCAATTGGGGTAAATTTGAAGTTACTCACACCCACTTTGTACGGAGCCTAAAAACCAGGTCTCGCGGCTAACCTATCGGGAGCAATCTAGTCATCTTCATTTACTTAGATCGCTTAATCGCACGTGGGACTCTTTGTCGGACGGTACTCTTAGGTATGTCGTACTCGGCTTAACGTTGAGTTGTTGGTCCTTGAAGATTAATTCTAAAGAGCGCATAAAATTTTTTGTTTGACTAAATGGCACCACGTGATTAGACTGCGTCACGCTCAGATCATTTTGCGTGAACCTCCCGTCACCACGCATGTCCGAAACAAGTCGAACGTCTTGTCCTCTTCAGTTAGACGTTTAGTACGCCGCTCAAATCTATTGATAAACCTGGTTTGTTTACACCGGCGATGTTGGTGCAGCTAGGGTTAATCACGCTCATAACGGTTGTCTTAGCAACCAGACAAAGGGATGTGTCTGCGCGTCGTCCTGGAGATACGAATATGAGAATCAGGTCGATCTTAATACTGCCTGTGGTCGCAATTATCTGTCTCGTTTCAATCGTTCTTCGGAGCTCTTTCGCTTCACCCGTGACAAACTCGGCGCCAATTGCAGTCAACGACTCATATACAGTTCATGCGGGCATGCTGATGAGCGTTACCTCCAATGATTCAGATCCTGATCATGACAATTTCACAATTCAATCGTACACCTGGCCGCAACATGGATCTATATATAAATATGATGCTCGAACTTTTTCATATACCACAACGGCTAACGGCTACGTTGGAAGCGACAGCTTCACTTATACAATTTGTGACAGCTTCAGTAATTGCTCCTCACCGGCAACTGTGACTGTCAATATCGTCAATCAGCCGCCGGTTGCGAATACCGACAACTACACGGTGCACGGCGGACTCCTGTTTAGTCCCAAATCAAACGACACCGACCCCGATGGAGATAGTACAACCTTCCAGAGCATCGTTACTTACCCGCAGCATGGTAACTTAACACCGTGGGGCGGCGGTTCTTACCAATACACACCGGTGTCCGGTTACGTTGGATCAGACAGTTGGACTTATTCGATCAAAGACAGTCTTGGACTGGTATCTATCGGGACGGTTAACTTCACGGTTGCTAACCAACTCGCAGCCATCGCCGATTTTTATGTAGTCCACACGACTTACCAGATGAATCTGATGGAAAATGACTTTGATCCTGACGGCGACAGTGTCACGTTTCAAGGTATCGCCACTCAACCTCAAAACGGGTGGTTACAGGGAGTTTCGGGGGGTGTTTGGAAATACTTTCCCAACTCAGGATTCTCTGGATTCGACTCTTTTTCTTACACTATTCGCGATTCTCTAGGGTTAACAAAAACGGCGATGGTCTATGTGCTGGTCGAGCCTCAAGAGACTCCAAACGCGCCCTACGGCTGCTCCTGTCCGGCCGATACTAGCTACCAGGGTAGATTCAATCCTTCCGGCGGTGCGCTCAGTATGTTGGCTAGTACGGGAGAAAATGCTTCTGGTCCTCAATACAAAGATCCAGTCAACCTTGCAACTGGCCGTGAAAACTATACTCCCGATCCTGACTTATCGATCTACAACCCGAATGGCCCGTCTGTTCTCTTCCAAAGGAGTTACGTTGGTGCTCAGGTGGTCGCAGAACCAAGAGGGTATGGTTCACCAGGACTATCTCGAGGTTGGGTTCATAACTATGACGTGAGTCTTCAAGGAACAAGTGGATCGTGGGGGGCGCTGAAGTTGATGTATCCGAATGGCGCAACTGAAAACCTCACACCGCAACTAAGCGGAGGTAGCCCAACTGGCGCTTTCAATACCGTTGCTGGTGCCCCATACATCGTAAGCGGCGTGGCTGGTTCGCCAGCGGGTACATGGCAGTCGGTAACCATCACTTGGAACGACCAGACACAATGGAAGTTTACTTTACTTTCAGGAACAACTTATGCGCTGAACCATTTGACCAATCGTACCGGTCAAAGTCTCAACTTCAGCTGGAATACAAGTCGAGCGCTGACACAAGTGTCTGACGCTGCCACCAGCACCGCGCTTTTAACCCTTGCCTATTCTTCCAACGGTAAACTGTCAACTGCTACAGATACGTATGGTCGCCAAGTTGCTTACACGTTTTCTCCTGGCAACGAAACAGTACAGAGTGCCTTGACGACAGTTTCACAGGTTGTGACCGCAGGCACTTCTAACCCGGCAGCACACTGGACCTACACTTACGATATAACCAAAGGGCAACAACTCAACACCATCACCGTTCCCAGTCCAACGGGAAGCGGCAATAGTACCGCTACGATCAATTACAACTCTGTCGGGAAAGTATCGTCACTCGTCGATGCCAACGGGAACCAACACGCTTACACCTACAACTCGAGCACGACTCAAGTACAGGTGAAAGATTCAGCGAACAATGTCGCGCTGGCATGGACGCAGAAATTCAATTCTAGCGGACTTGATACGGGAATTACCGACGCGGCTACTCACAGTTCGACGACCAGTTACACAGACTCGGCAAATCCCTTGAAACCCACCAGTGTGGCCGATCGAAATAACCATACAACCCTCTACACGTATGACTCCTTCGGGAATGTGCTCACTGTGACTTCACCGAGAAATGTGACAACAACCTACACCTGGTCCTACACAAACTTCGCGCTCGGAAGACTGATGAGCATTCAGGAAGGGACCAAGCCGCAAACTTCATTCAGTTATTATGAGCCGAGCGGTTTGATTCAAACGATTACCCGCCCCGAGCCAAATAACGGAGCCGGTACAACAAGTACAAGCTTCACGTATGACACTCTGGGAAATCTCTTGACCGTCACGACACCGGGAAATGATTCGGTCGTCTCAATTACAACAACACTCAACTACACTACTGATGGAGGATATTCACAGTCAGCAAAAGTCGGTCAACCACTAACAGTCACCGACAACCTGGGGCATACCACACATCTTCGTTACGACTCACAGGGAAGGACTATCTCAGTCACTGATGCGATCGGTAATGAAACCGGTTTTAGCTACAACCTCGTTGGTCAGCCATTGACGACAACATATCCAACTACTGGTCAAACAGGAAGTGGCAACAGTCACTCAACCAATGCTTATTTTTATGTTGGTGGTCCTTTGGCGACTGTTACTGTGTATGACGAGAGCAACATGCAAGTGCGCCAAGTCACGCACGCCTATGGCCCAGAAGGTGAATCTTTATCGATTAGCGGCAGCACCGAGCCGGCCACGAAAACCTACGATGCACTATACCGACTTAAGACACTAAAAGACGGCAACAACAATGCGACCACTTATTCCTACAACAACCTGGGGTTCGTCGCGAGCATCACGATGCCTGGAGGCGAAGCTACTCAATTCACTTCCTATGACAATGCGGGAAATCTCTTGCAGCGGATAGATGGGAACAATGTCACGACGAATTATGTCTACAACGACTTAGAGAGTTTCCTGACTGACATTCAGTATCCAGCAACGACGAGCTTAAATATTCACTTCACGTACGACGGTTACGGTCGGCGTTCCGGGATGATAGACGGCACTGGAAGTAATAGCTACAGTTACGGAAATCTTAGTGAGTTGTTGAGCACTACAACTACCTACACGGGTCTCTCAGCAAAGACGATTTCCTATTCCTATTTTGCAAACGGTAGTCGGGCAACCATGACGACGCCGGCAGGTACGTTGAATTATTCTTACGACGCGGCGGGCCGGCCGTCCAGCATGACGAATCCGTTCAGCGAAACGACGAGTTGGTCGTATCAGAACAACAACTGGCTGCAAACTCAGACACTCGCAAATGGCGCAACAGCGACCTATGCGTACAACGCGATGGGCCAGGTCACGCGGTTGTTAAATCAAATCGGCAGCGCCACGATTTCAGATTTTAGCGGGATTGCCTACGACGGAGTCGGAAATCGGACCTCGGTCACTGCCAGCATCCCCGGCGCAACATCACTTGATGGGACCACCGGCTACACATACGACAGCCAGAACCAACTTACACAAGAAGCATCCACACGGAATGGCGGGTTTACTGACAGTTTCAGTTACGACTCAGCCGCCAATCCAATTAGCTTCAAGGGCGTCACTAAAACCTACAATTCAAACAACCAGCAGACGGGGACCGGGTTTGCCTATGACGGCAATGGCAATCCGACAACTTATAGCGGTACACAGCTGACTTTCGATCCTGAGAACCGCATGACCGCTTTCAGCAATGTGCTGACCGCCGCCTATAACGGTGAGGGTTTGCGTACATGGAAGCAGAACGCAATCTCAAGAATCTATTTCCTCTATGACGGGGTAATTCCGGTTGTCGAATTTGATGCTACAGGCGCGATCATATCGACCAATACTTTCGGCGCTGCTGGACTAATTTCTCGACGCGACGGCAGTAGCAGTGTGTTCTACACGTTCGACTCTGAAGCTAACGTTTGTGACAGAAGTGATGCGAGTGGCATCGTGCTGGCCAGCCATTTGTTTAGCGCTTTCGGCACAAGTCTGACCACATCGTCTTCCGATCCATTCGGCTATAAGGCGCAGGTTGGTTACTACACGGATAATGAGACCGGCCTGCAAAACTTGACCTACCGCTATTATAACCAGTCAACAGGTCGTTTCCTCACGCCCGATCCAATAGGTCAAAATGGAGGCATCAACGTCTATTCCTATGTGCGAAATAATCCGTTGAGTTATGCCGACCCATTGGGCTTGGCTCCAGAGATCTCCGAGCACTGGAGAAGTGTGGGTGGAGATTTGGCCGCCGCACTATTCGCTTTTATTCAGGACTTCTGTACAGAAAAAGGTGACGGACCGTACGTCATAAAATTGGATCTACCGCCTGGGTTTGACTCTAGCGATGGCCCGGTGACGAGCTCGCCGTTCGGCGATGGCGCTTGCATGCAGCTTGTCCAAATAATGTTAGAACGTCAGGGCACTCCACTTGGACCAGCAGGCTTTGGCCGACTAAAGCAAGGGCCCGCAGTGATGGGAATCGGAGGTATTAGACCAGGAACGGTCATAGCAAGTGGGTGGCGAGACGGATACTACCCAAATTATTACCCGCATGGAAACCATGCGGCAATCTATCTCAGGTCTGTACCGAACGGTTTTGTTGTTTTGGAGCAAGTTAATGGGCATCTACAGGTAGACACTAAAATTGCCGGCGTGGGCGGGTACTATTCGAATGCCAACGCATATAATGTGGTGCTGACTGGTCAACCGGTCGCGGGTGTCCCGGCGCGACAGCGCTACCCTTGAGAATAGTTAGTTTTAGGAGAACTTGAACGATGAAACCTTTTACTAGTATTAAGCTATCGCTTGGGAGGGCTAAGGTGCTGAGCGTGCTAGCCGTGATAATTTTGGTCTTGCCGGTTGTGCTCATGGCTATTCGTAGACAAGGATCTCAGACTCTTGTGCCAAATACACCGTTTCACGAACCTTTACGAGAACGCGTAACAAGCAACCTTAATCGCGGGAAACTCTGTTTTCTTAGAGACCAGTGGATTTATGTAAAAGATCTCGCTAGCGGAAAAGAAACGAAGCTCGTCGAAGGCGTTAGTCCCAGGCTTGCACCAACCGGAGAATACCTTCTCTTCCTTTCTATAACAGAGAAGGACGGGCCCCTGGGCCGATTGGTTCCTCCTCTCGGCCGCTTGAGATTACTGAAGCTTCAAACGATGGAGATTTCGACTTGGGATAGCTTGCGCCAAGCTCGAGTCAGGGATGCGGAGTGGTCAAGTAAGAGCAAGATCGCTCTTGTGGTCGTCGAGAATGATCGAAAAGAGCGTGCGATTGCCATGCTGGATCCGGTAACTGGAAAGCTTGAGAAAAAGATCACTGCTGATTGGGGCGCTCTGATCGGGGATCAGGGCATCTACCTTGACTCGTGGACTCCAGGAAATCACTCAGTTTTATTTCATACTCTCCACGCACTGTATGAGGCCAACTTTGAAAATGGACTGATTGAAAAAATAACGGTCGACCAATTATTCGAAAAAGGAGGGATCTCCAGTGGAACTAAGTTTTCGCTGTCGTCCGATCGCCGGTATTTGTTGTTTGATCGAATGATAGATACGACAGACGAGCCGCAGACACAGGTAATATCAGTTTATGATTTTGCTGCAAGGACCTTGCGACGGATTACGCCAAAGAATATTCAGGGTAGCTCGGCAGTTTGGTTGAATGATCAAATTCTGTTCACGAAGATTGACAACGTCGAAGAGCATTTGGCGTTTAGCATCTGCAAAATTAATCTCGATGGAACAGGCCTCACAACAGTTGTGCAAAATGCGGACTATGTATCTTATGCGGCGAAGTAGATCTTAGTCTCATAATGGTTGCTCGAATCCTTTAGACTTTGACGAGGCTTGGCCAGTGTATAGGGTCTTTATGAGTAATAAGTTTCGAAGGGACGGATCAGATCGAACTATTGCGACAAAGCTAAGACTTGGATTCTAAGTAGTTGGGGTCATAATTTCCGGGCTTAGCTTTGTAGCTTGCGCCAATTGGCTGTTGATGGTGCTTTTTCTTCCCTTATACGCGCTGAACGGAATGGTTATATGTAAAGTTTTGGATCGGAATCCCCACTAAACCGTCTGAGCCCAAGTGAAGTGGGTATCTCCATCACGAGAATAGTATTCGGCCGGTTTGGTGCGTTGTTCTTTCCTTATCGTGTTGCTGGTAATTATGGCCCAAAAGCCTTATTGCAGCTTTTTGGATTTTGATCCGCACAGAACGCCTCATCGTGAGCCCAATGAGGCCAGCCATTAGCGACATTCAAGCGCCGCTCCAACGGGACCGGTATGGTGTCAAGACGCGGACCCAGCGCCGCGAGTTATTGTCAAATGTTGTGTATGACAGCTCATCAGGCGGCGATTCTTTGAGCTCCCTCCTGTAGACCGTCTTTAAACTTCACGCCTTCGATCACCTGGGCCAAGAGCGCGTGTCCTTTTAAGGTGCGCCAGTTTTGTTCGGCAGTCTTCACTAACTTGAAAACCATCGCCAACAAACCAGCACGTGAAACACAACCACGGGTCTTGGTTGTTCTCAACCTCACCGTCGCGAAGGTCGATTCAATCGGATTCGTGGTCCTGATGTGCAGCCAGTGCTCGGCCGGAAAATCATAAAACGTCAACAAGGGGTCGCGATCTTTGGCCAGGCACTCGGTCGCTTTTGGGTACTTCGCTTCATAGGTCAACAAAAAGTTGTCAAAGGCTTGCGCGGCATCGACGCGACTCTCGGCCATCCAGATCTCATGCAAGTCAGCCTTCGCTTTCGCTTGCAGTCCCTGCGGCAGCTTGTTGAGCACGTTCATGGTCTTGTGCACCCAACAACGCTGCGCGCGCGTCGTGCCAAACACCTGCGGCAGCGCTTTCCAGAAACCGAGGGCCCCATCTCCAATCGCTAACTTGGGATCAATTGTCAGCCCGCGTTGTTTCAAATCGAGCAACAACTCTTGCCACGACGCCTCCGACTCGCGATAGCCATCTCCCATCGCCAGTAACTGCTTCTTCCCGTCGGCCGTCGCGCCAATTACTACTAAAATGCACTGGCTCGCGTCTTCCAGTCGCACCCCGAAGTGGACTCCATCGGCCCAGAGGTAGACAAAGTTCTTGCCCGACAAGTCGCGCCTGGACCATTGCTGCTGTTCCTCTTTCCACACTTCTTTCAGCCGGCTAATGGTCGCCGCCGACAGGCCCGGGGCGTCGGCACCCAACAACGCTGTCAAGGCCGTCGCGAAGTCATTGGTTGATACCCCTTTCAGATACAGCCACGGTAACAACTCCTCCAGACTCCGCGTGCGCCGCAGATAACGCGGCAGAATGTTCGAGCTGAACTTGATCTTCCCCCCACGATCACGCACGCGCGGCTGCTTCACCGGCACGTCGCCAATGCCCGTTTGAATGGTGCGCTCTGGTTGATACCCATTGCGCACCACTCGTTGGCGCTCGCGTTCATCCTTTAGCTCCCGATGCTGCGTGATGAACTCCGCCACTTCGGCTTCAACGGCTTGTTGTAACAACTCCCGCGCCCCACTGCGCAACACTTCCGTCAACGCGTCGCGCACCGCCAGCGCCACCCCAGGATTGCGATATTCAATGACGGCTGGCTTCTTTTTGATAGCTCGGTTATCTTCCCCCACGGCGTATTCCTCCTTAGCAATAAGGTTGATGGTTCGGCAAAAAACTCATCAAGAATACGCCACCTCTTTCACCCCTCATACACAACTTTCGATGTTAACTCGTCTAAAGGGGCAATCCGAACCAGGCTCTCGCGGCGCGAGCGCCGCGATGTTGAACTACAACCGTCCTGAGTGGTTTAAGGAACAAACGGGTGATCACGGCCCGATGGACTACAAGTATCTTACTACTGATATGCGCTACGACGACTTTGGCAACTTTAACTACGGAGCCGTGGGAGCGGCGATTCATTACTCAGGCGACACACTCTTGCGTGTTGCGGGGTGGATTCAGCAGCGTGGAAATTATGCATATTTGGGACAGGGTACGGCACCCTCGACCTTTCTGGACGCGTTGTCTGGCGTTGGAGGCACCTATCCTTACGGTGATAAACCTGGCGATGCGGTGCAAATCCAAAACGGCGTGGACTATTACAATTGCAGAAAAGAGCACCCGCTGAAATGAAGGAGAGATCTATGATCTTCATAAAACCCGGAGCTTTGGCGATTGCAGTTGTGCTGTTACTT
>DASROI010000089.1:0-5569 GCA_035646955.1 Pyrinomonadaceae bacterium | reverse complement strand
TTTGTCATTTTTGAGAGTGGACGTTGGGGGGCGCCCAAGATTTGAGAATTATGAATTGAGAGTTATCAATTGATAATTTTCGGCTCCCGACCGGCTCCTCAAACGCTGCTACAAAATCCCACATCGCGGCAGCGTGTGGATCGTTCAAGTCCTTTCTGGTAACAACGCCCGAACCTTTGTCGCGCGAAGCGCGCTGGAAGAAACACCGCATTTACCCATCAGAAAGGACTTGAACAATTCCACACGCTGTCGCGATGTGGGATTTCGGCGTGTGGGCCTTCGCACTGACGACTTCTAACCCCTGGCCCTCTGACCCCCGTCCCCGGCTCTCGACCGCTTTTTAAACAGTTTTGCTTGACAGAAGTTGCTGGTCGAATTAGTCTGTGCCGACCCGTTTGGTTCTTGATTCATTGGCTTAACTCCCGGACACTAACTTTTGCAGCTACTTGAATTAAGTTTTTTTAATCAACCGGTTCAATCTTTGTAAACGCCGACAACCTGATTCCGTCCCCGACTCGACTCGTTTTCAGGGTTGGTGTGAAACTTCTCCAAGTTTCGTCCTGTCGCTCCAAATATCGTCCTGTCGCTCCAAATAATAGAAGATTGATGTTCCCAGAAAAACTCCCTGATCCGGCTGCGGCAGAACTAAAAACCTACCCTTTGGGCGAGAAGACCGAACCTTCCACTGGTCCAACTCCATACATCCCGGCAGTCATCGCACTCAGTCACACAAACCTGGAACAACGCCTGTACTCCGCGATGCTCGCAGCCTCGACCAACGGCTCGAACGGTTATCATTTCACGGCCCGGCAGCTGCTGGAACTGACCGGACTCAGGAGTCTGAGCACGATTCGACGCGGTTTAGAAGGGCTGCTCGTCAAGTTAAGCATCGAGCGCAACGGTCACGACAACGGAAATGGGAAAAGGGAAGCTGCAAGAGCATATCGGTGCTTTTCTCCTGCTGAGATTATTGACCGCCGCAAACAAAACCAGGCAAACGGAAGCGGACCGGTTTCTCTACCACTGGAATTTGGACCAGTCGAAGGGGCATATGAGCGGGCTATGGCCCGAGTAGCGGAGAACGTCGCTCTCAGCCGCCGCGAAGCGCAGGTCGCTCTCTGCTGTGTTGTAGGACTATCAAACGCTGAGATTGGTAATCGGTTACGTGTTAGCGAGCAGACCGTGAAGTTTCATCTGCGACACGTCTTTATAAAGTTTGGCGTGAAACGGCGCACTGAACTGATCTCGAAGTTATTGATGTAGCAAACGGTCGAGAGTGCTTGGTCGACCGTAATTTTGACAATTAACTGCTGCCTCGCAAGAGAGGCTTCCCCACGGGGTACGGTGTATGACGCTTCCACTCAGCTTTATCAAGGAAGGCATGCAAGGCTAGAGGTGTATTCAAATGGACGAGAAGAAACAGACTGCCAAGAAGAAAAAGCGAAAGAAGACGGCGCTGGTCGTTTGCCGCGATCGAAAACAGTTTTGGACCACGCAGGCGCAATTCTGGCAATGGGTCCGAGACGGAGTCGTGGTAAAAACCGGCGAACAACCTTTGAGCGGAGTGTTCAAGCGGGATCACGAAGAGTTGCTGGTGCTGTTGAGTAATACCGTACTGAACCTGGCTCATCCGAATCACATGAGGGAAGCATTGTTGTCGAGAAGGATTGGCGTGGCGGGGAAGTAAGAAGAGGAAGTTAACCGCAGAGATGCGGAGGCGCAGAGAAGATCCGGAGTAATTTGTGATGTCTGAATTATTAAAGGTTAGCTTTGTAATACTGTTCGTTAGCGTTTGGACCTTACTGGCTCAACAACCGGTGGCTGTTACGGCGACGCCGCAGCAATCGCTTGTAGCGGCCACTAATCCCGACGATCGTTATCGGATTGGGCCAAGTGATGTGCTTGATATTCGAATCCTGAATCGACCTAACCTGTCGCGTGAAGCAGTTCGCGTCGAGGGTAACGGCATGATCCGAATGCCACTTATAGAGTCAGAAATCCAGGCTGCCTGCAAGACTGAAGGCGAACTCGCAAAAGACATCTCCACTCGTTATGCGCGCTTTTACCGCAATCTTCAGGTTGACGTTTTTATTAAGGAATATCACTCAAAACAAGTCGCAATCATCGGTGCCGTAAACGACCAGAGCCGATTTGAGCTACAGCGCCGTGTTCGCCTGTTGGAACTTCTTACGTACGCAAAAGGTCCCTCTCCAAAAGCGGGACAAACGATCAATATTGTTCACTCGACGAATGCACCGACATGCAGTCAGGACAGCCAGGCGGAGGACACGAACGCTTTTTCGACCTTCAAATTAAGCGACGTGCTCCAGGGCGATCCAAAGTCGAACCCCTATCTCGAAGCCGGTGACATCGTCACGGTGCCAGATGCAGATCAAGTCTACGTCGTAGGCAACGTCTTTATGCCAATCACGATTCCGTTAAAGGAACCGATAACGCTGACCCGAGCAATTGCGATGGCGGGTGGCCCAAAGATCGACACTAAAAAAGACAAAATCAGAATCGTTAGGCAGGAACCCGGGACGTCAGTTCGAAAAGAAATCATTGTCGACCTCGGGGCGATAGAAAAGAAGAGCGCCGATGATCTTGCCTTGATGGCCAACGACATCGTGGACGTTCCGACAGCTGCAGGCAAAAGCTTTCTTCGCAGTCTCATGGGTGGTGTTGCACCGGGTGTCAGTCAATTGCCTGTCCGAATCATTCCTTAGTTGAACTCGAGCAATTTCGAAACCACTTAATTATTGAATTGAAGGTTCTAAAATGAAAAACAATCGCGAGCTGGTCAGACGTGACGATCAAAACACGCTCGATAGACCAATCGAAACACCGCCCTCCTACAACTACGGTGTCGATCCAAATGCCGAGAATGAAGTTCATCTACTCGACTACTGGCGCGCTATTCGCAAACGTTTGTGGCTTGTAATTGGCATCGTCGCTTTGATCACGATGTTGTCACTCGTTTTCATGGCGAGGAAACCAGACGTTTACGAAGCGCAGTCGCGGGTACAAGTTAATCTCGAAGATAACAACTCGGCGCTCGTGAGCAAGAATCCATATTTTTACGGTTCATCTGACGATCCGGTCTACTTCAACACGCAGTTGCAGATCCTGGTCAGCCCAGGACTGATTCGTCGGGTCGTTAGAACTCTTGATCTGGAACACAATCCTGACTTCCTGAAAGGAAATACTGCGCAGAAGAGATCGTCATGGCAGACCATTCTGCAGATGGTAGGGTTACGAAAACCACCCGAACCAGACTCCAAACCGCAAGAGCAGTTGCCGCTCACCAACGCCGTCGCACAAGACACTTCCCGTGAAGATCTAAACGAAGCCAGACGGCTTGCGCCTTATGTCAACTCGATTCTCGCTGGCCTCAAAGTTGAACCAGTGAAAGAAACTCGTGGGTTTTATAAAGAGACTCGTTTGATCGACATCGGATTCCAAACTACTGATCCTCAGGTCGCTCAAAAAGTTGTGAATGCAATCGCTGAAACTTACGTCTTTTCAAATTTGGAAAAGAACTCCGAAGCCAACAGCACCACGGGCGATTTTTTGCAAAAGCGGATCGCCGAATTACAACAACGGATCCGCAGCGACGAAGAGCGTTTAGTTAATTATGCCAAGAACAACCAGATAATCTCCCTTAATCCCAACCAGAATACAGTTGTGGAGAGGTTGGCAGGATTAAATCGTCAACTGCTCGAAGCGGAAAATGATCGCAAGACTGCTGAGGCCGCGTACTATGCGGCCCGACTTCCTGGCGCCGCCTCAGCACTGGCCGACGGTGATGCCAAACAGGCAAATGAACTCGACATGAAGTTGGCTGAGCTGCGACAGAAGCGGGTGCAACTATTAGTTGACGCAACCGAGGAGGCTCCGGAAGTCAAGGAAGTAGATCAGCAAATCACGGAACTGGACCGACAAGTAAAAGATTTACGTTCGCGTCGAAGCTCCACGATCCTGACAAACCTGAACACTCGTTATCAGGAAACGCTTCAACGCGAGCAGAGCCTGCGCAAAGCCTTCGACCAGCAACGGTCCGAAACCCTTACGCAGAACGAAGCTTCAATCAACTACCGAATCATTCAACAAGAGATTGAAACCAACAAGACCTTGCTCGAGAATCTCCTTCAGCGTTCCAAGGAGAACGACGTAGTTCTCGCCGGAAAGTCGAACAACATTTCGGTTGTCGACTATGCGCTCGTGCCTGATGCTCCTGTTGGACCAAATCGAGCTCGAACGGTTTTTGTCGCCTTCTTCCTTTCTATCGGCCTCGGCGTTGGCGTTGCCCTGTTCCTGGAATACCTTGACGACACTGTGCGTTCGACCGAGGAAGTTGAACGAATGCTGCATCTACCGGCGCTGGCAGTCATTCCATCAGTTGAGAGCACCACTCGCCGTCGTGTTCTCGGTGCCTCGAATGCCCTGCAGAAAAAGACTACGAACGGCGCAGGCAACGGCAACGCGGAACTCTTGATGAATGTTGATGGACGTTCGCCGCTCGCTGAGGCATATCGCCACTTACGTACGTCTGTTCTCCTTTCCACAGCGGGCCGTTCGCCAAAATCTCTCCTGGTAACGTCAAGTCTGCCTGGAGAAGGGAAGACCACGACTGCAGTCAACACGGCATGTAGTCTGGCTCAGACTGGCGTGAATGTGATCATCATCGACGCTGATATGCGCAGGCCTCGCCTGCAATCAATTTTCGGGATGCGCGGGCAACTTGGGTTGAGCTCAATACTGTCGAGTGACGTCAGCGAGAGCGAAATCCTTGCGATGGTGATGAAGGATGAGGTAACTGGATTGAGCGTGCTCACGTCTGGTCCAATTCCACCAAATCCCGCCGAGCTGCTCGGGTCAGACCAGATGCGCAGGTTGCTTGGAATACTGGAGAATCACTTCGAGCATGTCGTGGTCGATTCGCCTCCAATTAGTTCATTTACAGATGGGGTACTAATTTCGACAATCGTTGACGGCGTATTGCTCGTGGTCCACGGTGGCAAGAGCTCGCGTCATATTGTTCGACGTTCAAAACAGCTTCTGGCTGACGTCGGAGCCAAAATTTTTGGCGTAGTGCTGAACAACATCAATGTTCAGTCGCCGGATTACTATTACTATCACGGCTACTACGGCCAGAAGTATTACGAGAATGACAGCGTCGGAGCCTGAGTAGTTACGAATTATCATATGACATTTGATAATTGATAATTTTCGCAGCAGGGAGCAGTAGCACATTCGGTTCGGTCTCTCTGTTCTGACGATGTTTTTATGCGAGGACATTTCAGAGGGCAGTAGGCCGATCGGCAATGCGAAACCAGAGCGGTCAGTACCGAGACGCGGTAGCGTCGGGTAAGTCTCAAAATGCTGACGACTGCTTGATCCTCGAGACTCACCCGACGCTACCGCGCGAATCGGTACTGACCGGTCTCGCAACTTGATCGGTTTGGTTGCGGCCTAATCCGCGCTATGCGTTCTCAGTGTTCTCCGTGCGGCGGTGGTGGTTCTTTGAGCAGCGTCAAAGCTCTTAACCACGGAGCCACAAAGAATACGG
>DASROI010000088.1:0-25129 GCA_035646955.1 Pyrinomonadaceae bacterium | reverse complement strand
GCATTACCTGATCAAATGTTTCATGAGCTTCATTGAACAATCTCTTCTGAATGTATGCTTCACCGAGATTAAGCCGCGCCGCCACGCCGTTAGGCTCGAGCTCCAGAGATCGCTTCGAATATTCAAGCGACTCATCGTAGCGTCGCGCCGTGTACAACATTCCTGCCAGCGCCCCATTCGTAATCGACGAAACCGGATCGAGCTCTTGTGCGCGCCTCATGTGAATCACTGCCTGGTCCAACCGCAAACTGTAAAAGAGAAAATAAGCGTATCGCACATGTCCGATTGCATAATTTGGCTTGAGCTCTAACCCTTTTTGAAACTGGGCACCGGCCTCCTCAAAGCGTCGGGTCATCAAATTCAAACAAGCCCGAACAATGTGTGCCTCGGCAACTGTATCGTCGAGTTCCAACGCTCTACTAACTGAACTTTCGGCGCGAGCTAACGCCTCTTCCGCATCCGTTCCACGGAACTCGTCCGTCGTCGTTAAGTAGTAACTATCGGCGAGGATTGCGTGTGCTTCTGCAAAGTTAGGATCCTTCTGGACTGCTTGCTCGAGATACTGGATGGCCTTAGGTAGATTGTCTCGGGTTCGGCGGTTCCAAAAATAGAGTCCGGTTATGTAATCCTGATAGGCAGCGGGATTGTTAGTGGGATGAGTCTTAACTGGCTTACTGGTACTAGAAACCTGTAGACGCAACGACGAAGAGAGTTGGTCAGATATTGAGTCCTGCAGTCGAAATATGCTTCCGTACTTTTCATCAAATTTTCCCGACCAAACAGTCTTGCCGTCGCTCAGACGAATTAATTGAGCTGTGACTCGGACCCAATCACCATCCTTTTGGACCGTGCCATCAAGTATTCCTTCCACGCCAAGTTCCTTGCCGATTGCTACCGGATCCTTTTCGCGAGCGTTGAAACCGAACACGGCACTGGTTGGCAGCACTGTCATCTGATCCAGCTTGCTCAACTTGATTATTAGCGCATCGGCCATCCCGAGCCCCAGCAGATCGCTTTCACCGTTGGTTCCGATGGTTTTAAAAGGAAGAACGGCGATTGACTTGGGCTGGAAATTCTCGTTCCTGCGTTTTGCCCTGACCAGGAATACGACCGTTAGAACTGCGGCGAGCGCAAGACACGCCGAAATGAACGGTACATAACTCGACTTCAGAAAGCGTCGCTGGAGTGACTCTGGCTTGCCAGAGACGATCAACGATGCCGGGACGGCTGGCTCAGAATGGGTTGATAGATCTGGATTCGGATTGATTAGGGCATCCGCTGTTTCTTCAGTCTCGCTAACGGGCGCAACAAAACGGTAGCCACGCTTGGGAATAGTCTCGATGTATGGCGACTCATCACCACTTTCAGCGAGTGCTCTTCTGAGGAGTGAGATGTTCTGAGTAAGACTGCTCTCCTCAACAAAGCTGTCGGGCCACAGCTGATGCATCAATTCGGACTTCTCAACAACGTGGCCATTGTTTTCGACGAGCACCGCAAGTGTGTCGAAAACCTTTGGAGTCAAAGGCACGAGCTCGCTGTTCCTCTCGAGCAGTCGTTCCGTGATGTTGAGCCGGAAAGGACCAAATTCGTAGAAATGGAGAGACCTTCGATTCATAATTAGGTAGCGCGATTAGAAAACTATCAAAACCTTATCAGGAAATACTCATGAATCTCGGTAATGCATGAGCTAGAGTCATGTCCGAGGTGGGTGAGGGCTTTTGCCTGTCGATGGTCGCGCAACCGATCCTAGACGTTGGGGCTCAAACTCGCCTCACTTCGCTAACGACTGGTCCGGTCTTGGATAAGACGAGAAAACGAGTACCCTGGTTCAGAAAACAGTCGTTAGATGCATTAGTTTGCAGACGGTTTGCTCTGCCACCAGAGTTCCTCGTAATTCCAAAGCGGTTTCCTCCCTCCAGAATATTAGATTTCGTATTCGAGGAATTGTACGAGCTCGAAGAACTGCAGGAGTTCGTCCAAGCTCTTTTTCAGTGAAAAGCGAGCATTCAGGAATCTATCAGCAATCTATGAGACAAACCTTAGGACTTTTTGGATCCCCAAAATTTAGGATGCGGACAGTTCCGATCGCTAAATAGCGTAATAAGTTTTTTTGAGAGGTCCAAGAATATGAGTAGTCAATATGTGACAGCAACCGAGCCCCGCCTTCCAACTGTGCATGCTATCGACCCATCTCGTCTGCTGCATGAGAAGATCGAGAACCTTACCAGCCTGGTTAGTTCCCTGAGCGCGGCTGTCGATGACTTGGAGCAGATCGAAATTCCCTCAATTGGTGAGAACTTCAACTTCTACCAGGAAGTTGATCGATTTGAAACTCACTTGATCCGCAGTGCGCTGAGGTTAACCGGCGGCTCCCAGGTCAAAGCAGCGCGCCTTTTGAAGTTGAAGGCGACCACACTGAACGCCAAGATCAAAACCCTCGGCTTGCTGGTGAAGTGAGGGACTGAATGAACCCGCATCCTGCTCACAATCCGTCTTTAGCTCGGTTTGCTCCTGGTCCAAAGCCACCAACCGTGCTCCGGGCCAACACAGCTTCTAAAAGTCTTACTGATGCAAAACTGGCTTCGCTAAAGATCCTCGCTATGACGCTATTAAAAGAGATAGAGTCGATGGAGGGCGGCAATGAGACGAATGCGAAGGAGTTGTGTCTGCATGATGAAGTCCATCGTTTCGAAGCCGAGATGATCAAGAGTGCTTTGACAAAGACTGGCGGACGTCAGCGACGAGCAGCAAGCTTACTTGGTGTAAAAGTCACGACGCTTAACACAAAGATTAAACGCTATAAGATCATGGTTTCGGAAGCATCGACTAAATCTAGTGAGACTGAACCGCCGCAACTGGTAGAGAGCCGGTCCGAAATAATATCCTGATCAACCTAATCAAAGATTGATGTCAATTCACGTTGCGGTGAAAAATGACAGCATCGCCCGCCCACTCAAATACTTCTGCTCTGAATTGGAGACCACATGCCTAAAACTGTAGGCGGACTTATGTTCGCTATGTTGTTGTGTTTTCTATGCACTATCAGCTTCGGCCAGGAACAACAAAAGGACGGTCGATACTATGAAAGCGAAGCTCGAAAGGCGTATGAAGCGAAAGATTATCCATTGTTCCTTTCGAATATGAGACGGGCAGCCGAATTGCGGCCCAACCATCCGAGGCTGATGTATAGCCTTGCGACAGCGTACTCGCTAAACGGACAAACCAAAGAAGCCCTGAGGTGGCTTAGTAAGACGGCTGCAATGGGATTGGTCTTTTCTCCTGGAGACGACCCTAATTTTGCATCAATTAAAAGTGATGTGGAGTTCTTGTCGATTCGAAAACGCTTTGAAGAAAATCGCGCTCCAATGGTTAAGAGCGTCGAGGCATTCACAGTTCATGAGAAAGGCCTAATACCCGAAAGTGTTGCTTACGATCCAAAGTCGCAGACATTTTATGTGAGCAGTGTTTACAAGCGAAAGATCCTCGCAGTGAACAAAGCAGGAGATGTAAAAGAGTTTTCGAGCAGTGCGGATGGTTTGTGGAGTGTGATGGGAATGAAGGTTGATCCATTACGTCGCGTTCTTTGGATCACGACAACTGCTCATCCACAAATGACAAACTTCAACGCGGAAGACAGCGGCAAGTCCGCAATTTTCAAATACGATCTCAGGACCAATCAGTTGGCCGGCAAATTTCAACCATCTGATAGCGCAAAGACACACTGGTTTGGAGACCTCGCGATAAATGCAGACGGCGACGTCTTTGCGAGCGATAGCGTCAATCCATCGATTTACATGATTCGGCATGACACCAACCAGCTGCAGACTTTCATCGAGGGAGGGCCTTTTGTTTCACCACAAGGCCTGGACTTCACCCCCGATCAGAAACATCTATTTCTGGCAGATTATTCAAAAGGTCTGTTTCTGATCGATGTTGCAAGTAAAGAGATAAAAAGCGTTGCCGGCGACTTCACGTTGTTGGGCATCGACGGTCTGTACAATTACAAGGGCTCGTTGGTCGCAGTCCAAAATGGTGTTAATCCTCAACGCCTGGTACGACTTTTTCTTAGTAAGAGTCTTGACCGAGTCGAACGATTTGAAACCCTGGAGGCGAATAATCCTGTATTTGATGAACCAACGTTGGGTGTCCTGGTGGAGAATGATTTCTATTTCGTCGCAAACAGTCAGTGGGGGGCGATTGATAAGGACGGCAAGCTCGCACCTCCCGACAAGTTAAAGGATCCCACAATCCTCAGACTGAGGCTCTAACCTTGGAGTGCGCCGGCCCGGCGGCGCTTTTTGGTCAAGTTGAGACTTGGGACGCTTTATTCGAAATGGGAGTTCTTAAGTTTTGAAGCACCTTTAATCAAACTGCCAGAATCTGAGCACCCCGTATAACAAAGCGGTGCCGGGCCACCGCACTCCAAGGTTTAGCGTTAGCGTACAAACAATGAGGAGTTAGAAGCATTTGAAGACGAGACTCAGCATTCGTAATTTGCTCATCGGTGCTTTTGCCGGACTGTTAACAACTCCACTTGCACTAGCACTCGCCTATTTAGCTGGCCTCATAGCAATTGCGGTCAAGACTCGGGAGTTGGTTGCGACGCTATTGTCTGGCGCAACGGTTCTGCCCTTGATGCTCTTGCTTGTGCTGCTGCTGCCGACGGTGGTGATTTCTGTTGTTACGGGATTATTACTCGGCCTTTTTTCTAGCTTAATCCATGGTTGGTTCAAGGCAGCGGGTGTTGTGCTGGGGGTTTTAGTAAGTGAGATCTGTATCACTGGGATTTTGCCAAGGGTCATAATTCCTCAGGACAATGATTTCATGTCAATCGTAAGTAATTACCTGGTGTCCGCAAGCTACGGTGTGGTCATCGGAATTATCGTGAGTTGGCTAACTGCCAAGATGATTGGTCAGAATTATGCGCCTGGGAAGGCGGCGGAGTTGCCTTTACAGTAACTGCATGATTCTGGAATTTGCCGAAGCTGCTACTACCCCCCTCACAGAATTGCTTTCAAGATTTTGCAGCGCGAATTAGAATCCAGGCCATGCGTGAAACAAGATTGCTCCTCGGTCTATTCATCGTTGGCTCGATACTTTCACCGGTGCTGGCCCAGGATGCGCCTGTAGTTTGCAAACAGACCGCGCTTGCGGCGTTAAAACCCATGCCTCAATTTCGTTACCGGTGTGATCCTAAGCTCGAATCTTATGACGAAAAAATCTTGAAGTTGCCGGTGCGGTTGCAGGCAAAGAATGCGTTAATGGCCCGGCTGGAAACTTTTAGCACGCCTGCCTGGTGGCGCGCCCAGGTTGGTGACTTAAATGCCTGTGACTTCCGTCGAAAGCCGGGCGTAATTAATGGCGAGGCTCTGCGCGATTTTAAGAGTGGTGAATATCGACTCTGGTTATTCGGTGATGGCAACATTCGAATGGTCGTCGTGCCAGATCCGTGTTACCAATCCGATTATGGTGGTTCAGTCGCTTATGTTCTCTATCACATAGGTCCAAAGGTAGTTGCTTCGCAGGTTATCGACAATTTCTTCTCACGAGCCGACAATCCGATCCTGATGGATCTGGCCAGAGAGGGTGCGGAACAGATCGTTGAGGTTGCTACGTGGAGTGGTGGACTCAATCCCTCGCTTACGAATTACTACTTCTCAATCGATCCTAAGTCCTACCGGGCGGTTCCAAAAAATATTTTCAACGGAGACCATGGACCAACCAACGAGATTACTTCAGCTATGTTGTTTGGAACACCCGAGGAATTTGATCTCCCTGCGGACGCTGGGGAAATCAAGGTAATTCGCAATCATCGTTTAGCAAAAACGATCAGTATTTATGTTGACGATACCGACGGTAAGATCGAAGACAATGGACGTAAGTTAACACGCACTGTTTTGACCTGGAATGGTAAGGTTTACAAATAGCAATCATGCAGCCGCTCAATCCCGCCTTTGCTGATGAGGTAAGAAGTAGTTTTTCCGCACAAAGTGTTATGACGTTGCTCAGCGCCCGACTTAGTAAGGTCGAGCCTGGTCAGATCGTGATCGAACTGCCGTATCGGGCTGACCTGACACAGCAACACGGCTACCTGCATGCGGGAATCGTTACCACCATCGCCGATTCCGCGTGTGGTTATGCTGCTTACACACTTATGCCGCCGCACTCGCAAGTGTTGAGTGTCGAGTTCAAAGTGAATTTACTGCGACCGGCCAGGGGTGATTTGTTTCGTGCCCAGGCGGATGTCATCAAGGCTGGAAAAACACTCACCGTGGTTCGCGCGGATGTGACTGGGATCTCATCGCACGGCGAGTCAACACTGATAGCCACCATGCTTGCAACGATAATCTGTCTCCGTTCGGAATAAGGCCTTATCGATTATTTGCGTAAATCCATCGGTGACCCTCTCATTCACCCCAAGCTTTTAGCTTGGGGATCTGCGCTACTCGAATCTGGCGAAAACCGTTTTAACGGTTCCCTCGCGTAGGTGTTCGAACCTAACCCCAAGCTAAAGCTGGGGAGAATGAGAGGCCGAATGTGCAGCCGAATGAGGGGTGGAGGCAAAAATCGGCTCGGCTCAGTGATAGGTGTAGCGCCTTTGATTGTCTTTCGAAGCAAGCTATGATGAGCGCGATGTCACAAGTCATCGACCAGACAGGTTCAGTGCTCCGTGACTCGTATGGGCGTGCGATTCGCGACCTGCGCGTTTCTCTTACCGATCGCTGCAATTTTCGCTGCTTCTATTGTTTGCCTCATGGTGAACCGCCAATCGCTCCCAAAGAGAAAATGCTCTCTTATGAGGAGATCGAGTATGTCTGCGACATCTTTGTCAGCCTCGGCATCGAGAAAATTCGTCTGACCGGCGGCGAACCAATGATGCGCCGCGATATCGAAATAATCATCAACAAGTTAGCGGCATTCAAAAATCGCCGGAGCGAGATGGGAACGTTGTCTGACCTCGCCCTTACCACAAACGGGTATTTTCTGCCCGACCGGGCAGCTGCGCTAAAAGAGGCCGGACTTGATCGCGTCACGATTAGTTTAGATAGCTTGAAACGTGATGTTTTCAAGGAAATGACCGGTGTCGATGTTCTCGATAAAGTGCTTCAAGGTATCGCTGCCGCAAAAGCTGCTGACCTGGATCCGATCAAGATAAATGCCGTTATCGTGCGTGGCCACAACGAAGATGAGGTGGCTGACTTCGCAGCATTTGCTCGTGAGCACGACGTGAAGATGCGGTTCATAGAGTTTATGCCGCTGGATTCAGGACACGACTGGTCTCGGGCGGATGTGGTCTCAGGACGTGAGATTCACGATCGAATCAATGAGAAATTCCCGCTGGTTAAGTTGCAGGTGAAGCGTGGTTCAGAAACGTCGGCCCGTTACACATTTGCTGATGGCGCCCCGGGTGAGATCGGAATCATTGCACCTGTGACAGAGGCGTTCTGTGGAGCGTGTTCGCGCATCCGGTTGACGGCGGACGGTCAAATTCGTACTTGTCTATTTTCAACTGTCGAGTATTCGTTACGCGACGTGATCCGCAGTAACGTTAGTCGTCAAGAAATTATCGAGTACATTGAATCGGTTGTGCTAAAGAAAGAGCCTCGCCATTTCATTAACGACCCCGAGTTCGTTGCTCCATCCCGCACAATGAGCTTCATCGGCGGCTAAAATAGGTCCTATAGGTCAGATACGTCCTATTCCTATTCCCCAATCAAATCACACTGCGGCTTCGTCGATCTCCTTTACTGCCCTTAAACCCGAAGATAACGCACCCTGCATCCACGACGGCCAACGCGAGAGGTGCTCTCCGGCAAAGTGAATCCGGCCATCTGCAAGTTCAGCTTCAGAAGTGTCTCGTGCGACAAATGCCCACGCGCCTCGTGACCACTCGTCTTCCATCCAACATTTTGTATAACCAGCTTCAAAGTTATCTCGCGTCCCTGGAAACATAGCCTCGATCTGCGTCACCGTGGTACCGATTCGATCTGATTCCTGCATGCCTGTGATTCGCTCAGCTTCGCCGGTCCGGGCATACGTCATCAGTATCCCGCGTGGTCCAGGCTGGTCCCATGTTGGTTGCCAGATCTCAACTGGTCCCCTAGCAAATGCAAAACCGCTGAATCCTCTGTCTTCGAAGAAGCGATTCCGCGTTTGTACATAGACACGAGCGACAGGATCGTAGCGGGTCCGAGCGATCAAATCCTGCTTGGTTGCGCCGATACCCGGAGATTCGATCGTTCGCAATACTGAAAATGGAATAGTTATAAGCAGCCGATCGGCCGAAAACTCCTGCGGACTCCCACCTCGGAGAAAACCGACACGAACGCTTTTATTCGTCTGTTCGATTTTGACCACCGGCGCGTTATAGAAAATCTTGTTCGACAACTCACGGGCGAAAGCCCTGGGCAATAGATCCGAACCACCTCGAATCTTGTGCCAGCGTTCTGGTTTGCCACCGAGGTCCCTACCGAAATACCTGTTCATCGCATCAGTAAATCCATCGATTTGAACTTCCTGGCGATCTCCAAAATCGTAACGTAACGACTTGAACCTGGATGGATAAAAAGGATCGAGCGGGAGATTGAACACTTTCACATACTTCAATGTGAGATCGTGATCATCCGGAATGCGTGCCGCACCAGCCTCAGCATAAAGTCCGTCTGAAAATGGTTCATGCAATGTGTGGACTCGTCCGCCGGGTCGGCGTCGAGCTTCGAGGATTGTGACGTCATGGCCCAACCGGCTGAGTTCATAGCCGGAGACCAGACCCGCCATTCCGGCGCCCAGTATCAAGACTTTTTTCGCGGGTCCTCGGACGAGGGAAACGAGAGGAGTTGCCAGAGCCGATCCACACAGACCGGCTCCAGCCATTGCAGCTGCGCCTCTAACTACAAAATTTCGGCGCGATATGGACAAAAGCTAATGACCTCTTCTCGACCTTACAGGAGTAGCAGTTCGAGTGCTTCGTGTTGCTGGGGTTGGATTAGCCTTGGGCGCTTCGGGTGGCCTGGGCGGGATATCAGATTTGCTAAACCGCGGTAAAAGATCGTCTCTCATTGCCAGTTGGTAGACTGACCACGCTACGATCATCGCGTTCTTTTTCACATCATCTTCAAGTATTCGCTCGTAGGTGTCCAGATTTGTGTGCCACGTATTGCTACCGTATTCGATTGGATCCTGGACCATTCTGATACCAGGTAATCCAGCCTGGCTGAAAGAAGTATTATCGGAACCTCCTAGAACGCGACTGCGAGAGTTAGCAGCTCCCGCGACTCCATCGGCTTTGAACGGTTCAAGAATTCCTCGCAATATCTCTGCAGCTTGCGGTGGACCAAATACGTCGGCAGCGCGGACACGTCCCGTGCCTGAGTCGATATTGAAATAACCGCCAAACTTCTCATAGCCTGGTTTCGGATCCTCAGCGGAACCGAAGTGTTGTTTTACATAGGCAATCGAGCCCAGTAAACCTTCTTCTTCGCCGCTCCATAAAGCCACGCGAATGGTTCGGCGAGGTTTCACTCCGAGAGCCTTAAGAATGCGAGCCGCCTCCATCATGATCGCACAACCGATTGCATTGTCGGTCGCGCCGGTAGCGGCATGCCACGAATCAAGGTGGCCGCCCAACATGATTACTTCATCCGCCTTATCGGATCCGGCAATCTCAGCGACCGTGTTGAATGAAGTCGCGCCTTCGGGATAGACGTGATTCACGATATTGAATTCCAGCTCAACGTCGGTACCGTCGGCTAAAATTCGAGTGATGCGTCCATAATCTTCGTTGCTCATCACCACAGTTGGAACGACTTTATTCACATCGAAGGTCCGGTTGTTGAAAGCACGAATCTGACGGAACTCGCGCCCGGCATCATTAACGCGAACCAAGGCTCCGTTATCTTTCAAAAAGCTATCCAGCTGTTCGGTGATTTGAGCATTGGTAAGTGGTTTTGGTGCGTTAGGATCCGGCGTTGGAGTTGGCGAAGGCGTGGGGGATGCAACTGGCTGGGCGTTTGGACCATACCTCCGCTCGACCTGATCATCGCTGGTTCGTTTCGCGGGCGGATTCAAGTTAACTGGAATAACCGTTTGTTTGCCGACTAATACAATCCGGCCTCGAATCCGAGCCTTTTGCGCCGAAAAGAACGAGTCGAGTTGTTGTTGCGTTGGTCTCTCTGGCAAAACAATCTGGAGGGCTTTCGCCTGAACAGTACCTCGGGTGCTGGGTGTCCACGCGAGCACTTCACAAACCAGCGGGTCTTTCACTGGCGAAATAATGTGTGCGATCAGTCGTTCATTCAACCAACCTGGGTGACCAAAATCCCATGGTTCAAGGTGAGCGTTCACCATGCCCCACGCGGTCATCTGTTTGATGGCCCATTCGGCTGCAGCCTTGTGATTGGGCGACCCGGTTAGTCTTGGACCATACACGTCAGTCAACATATGCATGGTTTTCATGATCTGGGAATTCTGCATTGCTTCTTTTCGGATCTTATTTAAGAGATCGGCATCACCATTCTGCGCAGCGACGGGAACTACGAGGGTGGAAAGAATAAGTGACAAAGCGACAATACGTCGTTTCAGCATTTAGTGTCTCCGGAAAAAAACGGGTTGGAATCGAACTGGAGAATTATACTTGCCTTACCTAAGATCCTGTAGGGATGGCACTCCGTAGCCGCCCGACTCTGAGGTGTGAGCCTGGCATTATTTTAATGAGGTTCCGTAAGTGAAGATGGGCCAGCCACGGAGTGCCGCCCCTACAAGCCATCAACCTCGCGTGAATGCCAGCTCACCGCTCGTGTAGACTTGCCATGCTGATTCCACGCCAAAAAAGTAGCAGAGGTCGCGGTAGTCATCGGTATCGTGTATCACTACGTCAGCAAGTTTGCCCTCTTCAAGCGAACCAATCTTGTCACCGCGATTGAGACTGTAAGCAGCATTGATCGTACACGCTGTGATTGCTTCCTGCGGACTCATTTTCATATGAGTGCAAGCGAGCGACAAGATCATTGGCATCGAAGGAGTCGGAGATGAGCCAGGATTGAAATCAGTTGCAAGGACAACCGCCAACCCAGCTTCGATCATCGACCTTGCCGCCGGATAGTGTGATGAACCAAGAGCATACACCGAACCTGGCAACAGAACTGGTTGGACCGCGGCCGCGGCCAACGCTCGAATCCCTACCTCGTCCGTTCTCTCAAGATGATCAGCCGTGATCGTTCCTAACTCCGCTGCTAACTTTGCTCCACCAGAGAGTGAAAGCTGGTCCGCATGCATTCGTAGGCCCAATCCATGACAGCGAGCTGCTGACAAGATCTTCCATGATTCATCCGTAGAGAAGACTCGTTCTTCGCAAAACACATCACAAAACTCCGCCAGCTTCTCATCGGAAACACGAGGCAACATCTCCTCAATCAGAAGTTTTACGTAATCATCACGTCTTGTTTGATACTCGAGTGGAACGCTGTGCGCTCCCAAAAAAGTTGGAACATATCGGAGATGAGTTTCTGAATCGAGTCGTCTGATCGCCCTTAATATCTTTAGTTCATCATCCAACGA
This sequence comes from Pyrinomonadaceae bacterium, assembly GCA_035646955.1. Lineage (GTDB taxonomy): Bacteria > Acidobacteriota > Blastocatellia > Pyrinomonadales > Pyrinomonadaceae > PSRF01. The sequence goes on along the minus strand of DASROI010000088.1, from coordinate 13,573 downwards.
CAATCCATAACCCGACTTGGCCTCAACTGTCGTTGTACCGGTGCGAATAAACCACTGAGCGTACCGACGCCCAGTTGTCACGAGCTCCTCCAGCGTCGCGTCGCGCGTACGATTTACCGTGGATTGAATGCCACCACCTCGCGCTGCAATTTCCTGGTACGTCGCTCCGGCCGCACGTGCTTCAAATTCGTTGACTCTGGTGCCGGCAAAAACAGGATGAGCGTGTGCATCGACGAAGCCAGGCATTAAGACTCGTCCGCCAGCGTCGATAACCTCTGTATCTTTGTCCAGTGATGACTCAACTTCTCGCTGCGAGCCAACACGCTTGATTAATCCATCACCGATCAGCACTGCACTGTCTGTAATCACACCCAATTCACGCAGTTCAACGCCAACACGTGGACGCTTTGGTCCAGTAAGCGTAACGATTTGAGCGCAATTTATTATCGCGATAGATTTGGCCATCTATTTTTCTCGGTAAAGCGCGGCGCCACCCACAGCAGCGAGTGAATATTCAAATACGCCCCAGACCAGGCCGATTAGAAGCAGGTCCTTTCGCAAACCCAGCAACACGCTCGTCAGGACACCGGAGTAGAAATAGATAAAGAACCAGGCCACGCCACCTGCCACCAACGCGGTTTTTGGACCTGGCCCAAGACGAGTTCGGATAAGCGCGTACAAGAATACGATCGCTATTCCGAGTAACAATGTAAGCGCCGACGCCAGGGAGTTGAATGTGATCCCCGGACGTTCAATGTGCAGGCGAGCAACCGTTTCTTCAAGTTGAGCTTTGAATAGAACCTCGTTCAGGAGAAACTCGCCGACGTTTAGTATTACGCCCGCTACCAAGCCTCCGAGAAGCATCCGAGAAAAGTTTATCGTCGACATTAGCGTTAGATCTTAACGCTTTCTCAGAACGTATAAAACCAACCCTATTACATTGGCGATTATCACGACTGCAATAATCTTCACGGCAAACAACAACCGGCTTTCAACCTCGATAATTGGGATCACCGTAAAGCTGATGTAGATCAGCGTCACGATAAACCCCGACGCTGATGCTACCTTCAACCATAGTGGTGCTTGAACGCCGAACGCTTTCATGCCGGCAAGAGGTATCGCAAAGAGTGCGAGATAGGTAGTTGCGTAAAAGATTCCCCCGGCATTGTCCAGGAGTTGAAATGCCTCTTGTGCTCCCACACCAAGAGAACTCAGAAGTCCCATGATCAGCGTAACCATACCTACGAACAAGATGGAGTTAATCGGAGTCTTATATTTGGGATGAAGACGCGTGAACCAGCTGGGGAGTAGATTGTCCCAACCGGCAACAAGCGGTAACCGGGTGTTACCGGCAAAGTAGATATTCATCAAGGCTATCTGGCGTAGTACGACACCAATGATTGCCAGGGAGACAGCTTTACCTACCCAGCCATAAGAGCCGAATCCGATGGTGAGTACCTGCGGAATTGGACTTATTAGGTCGACCTCAGCAGGTGTCACGAAGGCTAGTACCGAACTTGTTCCTAATATGAACATCAGCGCAATGAGCGGAGCCGCGATCATTACCGAGCGGCCGATGTTCTTTGCTGGCGCCCTTGTCTCGCCTGCGAGAATAGCGATGTACTCAAAACCGGTGAGCGCTCCCAGCGCGAGCTTACTCGCGACGTTGATGTTGTAGCCGGAAAGAGTGGGAATCTGGAAGGCGAATGGTTGATATTCGCGAGTTGTGCCCTGGACTAAACCAAACAGCGGCAGGAAGATCAGGGTTGCAAAGGTTAGCAGGAGCATTAGCCCGCCCGCATTTTGGACCCACTTACCTAAAGCGAGGCCCCGAGTGGCAGCGAGAATCATTCCCAGCACAAGCAGGAAGCTAACCACTGTTCGAATGGTTACGTGTTCCCGCATGAATGCTCCGCGTGGTCCAAGTGCGTAAGAAAAATTGGTGGTAACGACGAGGCCAATTCCGGCCAGGATTGAGATCGCAAAGACCCATAAGTTCCAGCCCACCATAAACGCAAAGAAGTCGTTAAAAGCAATTTTGACCCATTGATAGAGTCCACCTTCAAGTGGGGCCAGACGATTGAGGAAAATTACTGCGCCGGCGAGTGGTAAGTAGAAAGTGATAATTGCAATTATCCAGAAGACATTCTGTTCATTTCCAAGCTTGGCAGCGTGTCCGACCCAGATGGTGCCAACCACAAAGACAATCTGAGTCAAAACCAGATCAAAGAGACCGAGCTCTTTTTTAAGAACGGAACTTCGCTGTTCGAGAATCGCAACAGTTGTTTTAGATTCAGTTGTCGACTCGCGCTGACTCATGTAGCGGAAGAAGTGTGGTCGTGGATGATTCTCCAGCCTGCCTTAGTGCGACGGAATATTAGAGTAAACGTGCCGTGAGGTTCGTCGTTTGCTCGTTTAAGACGCCAGCGACCGAGGACGACAGCGCTCTCAGAACTGGTGAAAGTGATTTCCAGATCTGAAAAGCTCAGGACGCCCATTTTTTCGCGCGTGTCATAGCTTTTCTTGTAACGGTCGTGAACGGTTTGCCAACCGTGACTCACCGAGTCGCCTGAGATGAATACTGTTTTGTCAGAGCGGTCGTAACCATCCATGTACCCATCGATATCTCCGTTGTTCCATGCTTTTGCTTGTGACTCGAGTACTGCGCGAATCGCTGCTTCCGATTTGAGCTGAGTACCGGAATTCGATTGGGCCATGATTTGCGGGATCGCGATCAGAATTAGTACGGCAAGTTGAAGAACTCGATACATTAACTCAATCCTCTCTGCGTCTCTTTGTGATTGCAAGTCACTCAGCGAAAAGGTTCGGAGTTTAGGGGGATTTCTCTCTGCAACCCTGGTGTCATCCGTCACTGCTTAGGTGGATAGATCGCCTGTGTTTCTAACTACCGAGGCACAAAGAACACGGAGGTCACACAGAGAAAACTATAAGATACTTTGTTACCCTCCTGGGTGTACTGAGCGCCCGCATGTATATCAGCTAAGTCAAATCCGATCAACGCAGAAGGACTTATCGAAAATACCGATAGTGTCCTTTGATGGGCCAACTAAACATGACATCCTCCACCCGTGCTCCCGCGCCGATATTGTGGATTATCAAACACCGGCGCTGCTCCATGGACCAGATGTTCGTCACTATCCCGATATGATCAAGCCCACTGCCCAGGTCCCACGCGATGACATCTCCAGGTTGATAGTCTTCGGCGTTGCTACTGATGGGCATCGCCGTGCCTTTCCTTTTGAAGTAGGTCATCAGATTCGGCACCCGACGATGGTCAATGTTGGCGTCTGGTTTCGCCAATCCCCACTTCTTAGGATAGTCATTCCACGCACTGAGCATGTCTTCGTGAACCTCTTTTTGCAGGTCAACCCCGGCTTTCCGGAAACTTCGTATAACAACATCTGAGCAGACTCCGGTCTGTAGATTCACATCGCCACCCGGGTAGCTGAGGCTCACATAAGCCGGATCGTAACCCGTTGTCACACCTGCCTGGCCCACCGCTCCGTCAATCATCTGTTTGAGTTGCGGTGGAGCACTTTGAGGAAGCGGTTTCAAAACAGGATGTTCAGGGATTCCTGTCGAAGTCGTCACTACACTCGTTGCTGGCGGTTTGCACGAAGCAAATCCAAGGCTGATGACGACTACAATTACTAGTCTTAATCCGTTAGTGAGAGTCATGAGCGACTAACCATTGTTTTATATCGTCCCGCATCGTTTGGACAATTTCGTGTCCCGCATCGTAAGTCCTAAACTGAACGTCTCGTGCTTTAGTTCCCAATTGACCCTCATAATTTTGACATCGCTCAGGAGGGTAGATTTCGTCTCTGGCGCCTGCGAGATGAAATACACCGAACTTTGCGGTTTGGTAGAGTTTGCTCGTGTCCCAATCGCCTGGAAGGCCGCCGGCTATTCCAATCACACCTCGCAAGAGCTCTGGATGAGTGAAAGCGAAACGATAATTCAGTGCGCACGACTGGGAAAAACCAAGCAGGAAAATTCGTTTGGAATCGAGTTTTTCGTTGGCAACTAAAACTGTTATTAGATCTCGAAGCGCACGGTGATGAACAGCCACAGACTCTTCACTTTTAAAGTTCGTCAGCCATCCAAATCCAAATCGCAAAGGTCCGCCCGGTTCTTTTGGATCTCGAATGTGTTGATGAAATCCCTGGAGCGAGGCAATTGCAAAATTCCCGGGCGCAATCAGGCGAGATTCCCTCATCATCTGTCGTTTATTGGCGCCATACCCGTGAAGAGATATCAACAAAGGCGCATTAGTTTGCGGCGCTGGCCTGAAGTCGTAATAAAGATTGATCTCTGCTTTGAGAGTTCGGTCGAGGTTGTCGGGCATGTCCATAAAGTCTTTATCGTTCCATACCCGGAAAGATGTCAATGGTATTCAAACTCTGCGTCTCCGCAACTCTGCGGTGAATTGGTTCTTCTACCGCCGAGTCGCTGAGTCGCAGAGAGGGTCTCGAGACGTTGTTTGGAAGTCCTTGATTGCATCAAGCTCAAATGAAAGCTAGGATTGGCTTTCAGTTTAGAATCCCGCGAACACAAGTTTAGAGTGAGGTAGAAAAATGAAATTCCCTGGTGGGTTCAATATTCAACAGATGATGAAGCAAGCGCAGGTAATGCAGGAAAAGATGGCGAAGGAGATGGAAGAGCTGCGCGTTGATGCTTCAGCCGGAGGCGGAGTGGTCACGGTGCAGATGAAGGGAAACCATGAAATTCTGGCACTCAAAATTGATCCAGAGGCATTGAAAGATGGAGATGCCGAGATGCTTCAGGATCTAATTGTCGCCGCCGTGAACGAAGCCAATCGGAAAATCGACGAAGCCATGAAAGGCAAACTGGGCGGCATGCTGCCCCCCGGCCTCGGCGGATTATTTGGCTAAGGTTTTGGCCTTTGGCATTCGGTCTTTGGGCTTTGATTTTTGTCAGGCCCTAGACCCAACGCATCAAAGACCAAAAACCAAAGATCAAAGGCCAATCCTGTTACATGCTTGAATACGCGGAACCGGTTACAAAACTAATTGATGAGCTCAAACGATTGCCCAGTATCGGGCATAAGTCTGCGCAGCGTTTGGCATTTCATATCCTGCGCACCCCGGAGTCAGATCTCGAGCGTTTGATTGCAGCGTTGCGCGACGTAAAGCAGCGGATCGTCCAATGCACAGTCTGCAACAACCTCACCGAAGTTGATCCGTGCCGTATTTGCTCGTCGCCGACGCGCGATCATTCCGTGATTTGTATCGTTGAAGAGCCCTACAGTCTTGTGGCAGTCGAAAAGACGAGAAGTTTTAAGGGCGTCTACCATGTGTTGCACGGAAGTCTTTCGCCAATCAGACACATTGGTCCAGATGAGTTGCGGCTCGCGAATCTCCTGCCGCGCTTCAAACCTGAAAATAATGAGGGTGTTGCCGTTCGAGAGGTGATACTGGCGACTAATCCCACCACCGAAGGAGAGGCAACTGCAAACTATATCAGTCGCCTCTTGAAACCTTTGGGACTAAGAGTCACTCGTATCGCGATGGGAATGCCGGTTGGCAGCGACCTTGAGTACGTGGACGAAGTGACCATGGATAAGGCACTGGCCAATCGCCACGAAATTTAACTCAGTAAACTAGAAGCGAACCTGTTCTGAAGTGACGTTGTCTTTACACTCACTGCAGGCTTCGTGACTCTCATACATCTTCACGTCGTAATCAACGAGATACTCAATAGGAACTCCTTCGACTTCTTGAGGAGCTGAGCTGAATCTAACAATAGCTCCGCAGCCGATGATGCGCGCGCCAAGCGACTTGACCAGCGTTACGGTCTCTTCAATCGCGTTTCCACTGCGAATGATATCGTCGACGATGATGCAGGGATGAACTTCGCCTTGATTTACATACTGGCGGAACATCCTCTTGCCTTGCTCTTGTTCGGCCCAGTAGATCTGTTCCGCGTTTAGCGCGTCACGAACACCGAAGGCTACAGGAATACCGCCTGAACTTGGACTGATGATAGAGACTTTGGGAAGTTGACTGGAAATATCCTTCTGAAGGCGAAATTTCCGGCTGAGCGCCACTGCCAACACTCGCGCGGTGTCGTAGTAGCGAAACGCCAATGGCATCTGAAAATAGTGAGGTGAATGTCTGCCGTTTGGATAAACAAAATGACCTTCGCGAAAAGCTCCCGTGCGCTTCAAAATCTGCATGATCTTATCCTGTGAAGGAATCAGTTCAACCATCGTGTTACTCCCATTATTGTTCGATCAAATGTAAGACTGATGATCGAATAAGTGTTTTTAATTTTTCCCGTTGCGGCGCGTAGCATACATCAAATCCGCGCTTTTCCTCTATCGCTCAAAGCCTGTTCGACGATCAATCGTTGGTCCTTCGGTAAGCCTTCCGGTAGAGCGCCAGGTGAGAACCAGACCACACGATCTACTTCCATACTTTTTAGCTGGGCTTCACCCGACGCAAACCCATGAAATAGAATTTCGACTTGTTGCGGTTTTCGAAAAGAACGCGCGGTTAAAAACTCGACTCGTTCAATCTCAAGTCCGATCTCTTCGCGCAACTCTCGGCGCAGCCCCTCGAGCGGTTGTTCACCGCTTTCCAGAAAACCTCCAGGCAAACCCCAGCCGCTACCGGCGCGAAATATGTGTTTGAGTAATAGGACTTTACCTTCGTTGTTCTGGATCACGGCACCGGCGGTCACTGTGAATCTGGCATGAGTCATCCTCATTGTTAGACGGCGAAGCCGAGCGGGCGTGTGCCGCCAAAATTTTCCGAGGAGTTTCTGGAGCATTCAGGGGCGAGGATAGCAGAAGCGGGGACCGACTCTTTAGGGCGGTGCTCTCTATATTTCTCTCCCACTCGACTGAAGGGGTCGCGGCGTAGTACTGAATCGCTGGAGTGGAGGTTAACTTTCTTCTGAACGTTGTTTGGCGGCCGCTGAGAGCGCTGTTAGTCGCGCAACTTTTTGTTGGAAGGTTTCACCAGGAACTGGCCCGGTATCGACAACACCACAATAGGTGGAGCGCTTCATCAACGTTCGATCAGCGTTTCCAGTAGCTTTGTGCTCTGGCGCCGCAGTCGCACTCGACGCAGGTTGAGTCGCAGCAGGAGCGGCAGTGGGCGCTGATTCAGCTTCCACCGCCGCTGAGGCTGAGGTTGGAACTGCTGCTGCCGCTGGTGTTGGTTCTCCACCTTCTTCGGCTCGCTGTTTGGCGGCGGCCGACAATGCTTTTAAACGAGCTACCTTTTGTTCGAATGTCTCACCGGGAATGGGACCTGTATCAGTAACGCCAACGTAAGTGGAACGTTTGAATAGTGCGCGATTGGGTTGCGCACCCGCCGCTTTGTGTTCGGTAGTTTTAGCAGCTGCTGGAGTGGCTGGAGCGGCTGGAGCTGCTTCAGCAGGCTTCGCCGCTGCCGTTTTCGGAGCCGCGGCTGGGGCCTTGGCCGGCGCCGGTTTCGCGGCAGTTCCGTGTTCGGATGGTGCGGCTTCTACCATCACGAATACGCCGCGCTCGTCCTTCTTTATAACTGGTAGAGTTCCGCCTGCGGCTTGCAGTAGCGCAGTCAATTCAGCTTCGACGAATCTACTCTGTTTGTATGGGTCTCTCACATGGCCCAACGGTGGTCCCATATACAGTGTCCCGCATGTTTGACACTTGGAGAGTACGTCGTCTCCGCGCAGGTGAACTTCCGAAGGCTCACCAGCAGTGCGCAGCTGTTTGAGGTGGCCGTTGCACAATTTGCCCTTCTCATTTCTTTCGTTGCATACCGTCTGCGCATTTGTGATCCGCTTGGGGACCGGTGCTGCGTGAGCTGATGAAGATTCCGACATTGTTGTTGTATCGGTAGCTGCCATTTTTGTTTGACCAGCTTAATCGGAAGATAGGTTGTGCAACTCGAATCTTACAAACGATGTTCAAGAATCGTCAATTAATCTCTTTAACGAGTAGTCCCTCCCGATCGACTTTCCAGTTGAGAACTTCGACTCCGTCCTCGACGGCAAGAGCTCGCTCAACATCTTCGCGTCTGCCCGGGCTACAAAAGAACGCTATGCAACCACCACCACCGGCACCGCAAACCTTTGCTGCTTCCGCTCCATGAGCCAGGGCCTTTTCGACCAGCATATCCATCTGTGGAGTAGTAATTGTCGGTGCGAGCCGCTTTCGATTTGGATACGCGTTCTTCATTGTTTCTGAAACTCGAGCCCAATCGTTAGCCAGCAGCGCTTCCCGCATGTTTCGAGCGGAATCGCGAATCCCCTCAAATAACTCGAAGAGCTCACTATCACCGTCGATATGTCTCTTGAACACTTCCCAATTATTGATACCCGACAACCGAGGCTCGCCGGTGTAACAGATGGCGATACGCCTTTCCAATTCCTCAACGTCAGTCTCCAGCGCCTCACGCTCGATTCCGTCGGGTCGAAAATGAACAGATGAGACTGAGCCAAAAAGCGGCGGATAGTAATCCTGAAAACCCGCTGGAACTTTGATAACGGTTGACTCAACATTTGCAGCAATAGTGACAAACTTTTTCTGACTGTACCGATCTCCGACTAATCGATTCAACGCCCCAATGACTGCGATCGCGAGAGCAGACGAACCGCCAAGCCCGGCACCAGCCGGTACTGCGCTTTCAGCAATCAAACGGAATCCGGTTGTAGGTTTAAAGAAATGGACCAGTTTGGAAACCAGTTCGAGGCGTTCTTCAAGAAGCAGATCTTCAATTGCCGATAGATCGGTTTCGAAAGCAACTTTTCTGTCTCGCGACTCGAGAACGATGCGTCCATCATCCCGAGTTTCGATGGTGCAGCGAGCACGAAGCGAAAGGGCGAAATTTACGGTGGTTGCGCCCGGGTGAAAAAGGTAGAGGGGCCAAATGTCAATCGTGCCGCCGGCCAGATCAACACGCGGTGGTGCCGAAGATTCAATTATCATCGCGATAGTATTTTTTGCTGAAGTCAGATATCAGGATCGTGATCCCTGGAGTGCGTCGGCCTGGCGACGCTTTGTTAATCTCTCAAACTACCCTGCTCGAATGACAAAGCCGCTGTTCGTTAGTTTTTAGAGCACGCTACTCGAATGACAAAGCGCCGCCGGGCCGGCCGCACTCCAAAGGCGGACAAAGTATCAGACGAGCGGGAAATACAAAAGTTTCAATCGCCATCGTCCGACTTTGAGACCATATGTTTCTTTTGTTCATTTCGACGTTGACGTTTCAAAGGCATATGCTCCTGAAACTCCTGTCGAAGGTCTTGTAACTTTTCACTCGCCGCTTGCTCCAACTCCTGCAGCCGTTCTGGATCTGCTTCTTCCACTTTTCGAGATAGCCAGAGGCGCTCAGTCAAATAGAAGGCCACAATCCCGACAACGACAATCACCAGAAGCACTTTGCCAAGTCGTTGGAAGTCGCCGATGAGTCCCATCACGGCGCCGCTGAAAAAGTAACCCGCACCCGCAAGTATAAATACCCAAAGAAAGCAACTTGCCAGAGAAACCGCCAGGAATTTGACGTATGGCATCCGGCCGACACCATAAAACACGCACGAAGCCCAGCGCAGACCGTAGATATATTTTGAAAGAAAGATAGAGAGAGGGCCGAACTTGTTCGTCAGTCGTTCGAGACGCGGCCGTGCGGATCGGTAAAAACGAAACTCTCGAACACTCTCACAAAACGCACGTCCAGCAAAGTACGCAATATTGTCGCTGATCGATCCGCCCAGCGTTGCCCAGAGAAGCACTCGCGCAAAGCTGTACTCGCCAAAAAAATCGCTGTGCGCAAGCACCCCTGCCAACAGCAAGGTGATATCACCCTCGACCATGACCAGCACAAAGACGGCATATACACCGTATTGACCGATCAGGTCGTAAAGAATTTCGAGGCTATGCATGAAAAGTTCGGACTAATTTTATTCGGGATCAAGTCAGTCTTATCGGCTGCCAGAATAAACCGGAGGGCTTGTTATTGACTACTGTTCGATCTCATCGTCAGCCGGGGGCTTGACTACAAGGACTGGACAGGTCGCATGTCGGACAACCGCCTCAGCCGTCGAGCCAAAGAGGATCCGTCCTAAACCCGTCCTGCCGTGAGATGAGATCACAATGAGATCTACGTGGTGCTCCCTTGCAACCCTTACTATTTCTGAGGCTGCCTCACCATGAACTACCAACTCTTCCACTTCAATTCCGGCGCATTCGTCGCATTCAGCGAGTTTTGGCAGTTCGCGTTCCGCCGAGTCCTCAAGTTGATCTGCAATATCGGCAATCGGTAGAGGTTCCGTCATTCCCGAATAACCAACTGTGGGAATAATTGGTTCAATAACATTTACACAAATAATCTTTGCGTTGAATGTCCGCGCGAGTGAAGCCGCGTACGAGAGAGCGAAATTTCCGCACTCACTGAAATCTGTTGGAAATAGTATGGAATGAATTTCCAGCATTGATTCGAACCTCTGAGACTTGACGGATGGATGATATTCCACTAATTGGTTTCGGCAAAGTTTTCTAGAGAAATAAGGTCTGTTTGACAGCCCTGAAACGCTCGACTATGCTCGTGCCGGCGACGTTTACACACCTGAATTGAACCAGTTGCAATGAGTACACCCGAACTAAATTACATCGGCATCGATCTTTCAGGCCCTCAAGTGCATGCGGCGCTAGTGAATAGCAGCGGACAGATCATTCAGCGACTTGAAGCTCAAGTTTCGCCGGAAAATTTGGTCGAGCAGTTGGCAATTGTTGCTCGAGACCTTGGCGCAGGCAGTGGACCGGTCGGGGCCATTGGGGTCGCAATTCCGGGTTTGGTCAATCGTCAAACGGATCGAATTGTCTCATCGCCCGACCTACCCTCAAAAATCCAAGAAGATTTGCATTCAGAGCTGACGCGAGCGACCGGCCTTCGTGTTGAGATAGAGAACGACGCTAATGCCGGAGCTTACGGTGAGTTCGTCGCCGGAGCTGGTCGGGACAGTCGCGATATCTTCTACATGATGATTGGAAATGGTATCGGCGGCGCGATAATTCTCGACGGCAAGTTGTGGACCGGATCGTCCGGCTTCGCGGGTGAGGTTGGTCATATAACTATTGATACTGAAGGACTTCCGTGCGTTTGTGGCAATACTGGCTGCCTTGAGACGGTAGCGTCTGCACCGAGCATTGTTCGTCGCGCTCGTGAGAGACTCTTCCGCGATTCGACCTCTTCCTTGTCGCGACTTGGGCTCAACAAGAACTTCACTGCCGACGATGTTGCTCGCCAGGCGAACGAGGGCGACGACTTCGCAATCATGATGATTGAGCGCACTGGAAAATACATTGGAACCGGAGTGGCGAACGTAATCAATCTTCTGAACATTGAAAAAATAATACTGGGTGGCGGAGTGATGGTAGAGGCGGGCCAACTGCTGCTAAACCCGATTATTCAGGAAACCAAACGTCGGGCCTTTCAACCTTGCTTTGAAGCGACACAGATTATTGGAGCAGTACTTGGCGCTGATGCCGTTGCAATTGGCGCCGCGATGCTCGCACGTGACGCGGCTTAGCGCTTCTTTGATTACACATAGATTTGGTTATCGGCTTCGATTTGTTATAAGGTTGCGCAAAGATTAATGATCTTGGCACAAAGCTCAGAAGCCCCGTTTGAAATTTTGTAACCATCTGGTAAAGTAGCCCCACTTTGCAATAAGACAATGAGTTTCCACGGAAAGCAGTCGTTTCTGTCTGCCCCGTTAATTGTCTAAATGACCTTGTGAAATGTTTCTTCTAGGTTTTTTAACTACAATTTTGACGTCTGCTCGTAGTATTAGAGCCCTCGTTTAGTCCTGCGGCGATGCCACAGATCTTTCATCACAGCACCAACGCGCTGTCCAAAATCACGATCTATGGCGCTGTATTTATTTTCGTAGCAGCGCTGTGGGTCGCAGTCGAATTAAATCGCTCTTCCTGGAATACCGGCCAGTGGGTTGAGCGTCAACAGCCCGTTCAATTCAGCCATAAACATCACGTGGGAGACGACGGCGTTGATTGCCGTTATTGCCATACGTCCGTCGAGACATCGGCTTCGGCTGGCATGCCTTCGACCAATACCTGCATGAACTGTCATAAGCAGTTATGGGCTGATAGTCCTTACCTCGAGCCGGTGCGCGAAAGTTTTCGTACGGGTAAGCCGATTGAGTGGATTCGCGTTCACGATCTACCTGACTTTGCCTACTTCAATCACAGCATTCACGTGAATAAAGGTGTTGGCTGTTCCACTTGTCATGGACGAGTCGATGAGATGCCAATTATCTACCAGGCTGCAAGCCTCCAGATGGAGTGGTGTATTGAATGTCATCGTGCCCCTGAGCGCTTCGTCAGACCTAAGGAGCACATTTTTGACATGACCTACCGGCCTGAAAACAAGGGCGAAAAACAACTTGCCGAAGGCAAGCAGTTGATTCAGCAATTTCATATTCAGGGCAAACAAGTGTTGACTAGTTGTTCGACTTGTCATCGATAGATAGCGAAGAGCGAATGAGCGATAGCGATCGTCACATAAATTTTCAGCTGATGCGGGACCACATCCTTGCGACGCAAGAAGGAAACCGTGGTAACGCCGGCAAGAAGTACTGGCGAAGTTTAGAAGAGCTCGCCGATAGTCCGGCTTTTGCTGAGTTTGTTACCCGCGAGTACCCACAGCACGCTGAAGAGTGGCACGACCCAATTGAACGCCGCACCTTTATCAAGATAATGGGTGCTTCGCTCGCCCTGGCAGGATTGAGCGGTTGCGCTTTCCAACCACCGGAAAAGATTGTTCCTTACGTAAAACAACCCGAAGAGGAAGTTCCCGGTAAGGCGCTCTTCTTTGCAACTGCTGCGGTGCTGTTCGGTGCTGCTATTCCGGTACTCGTTCGTAGTAATGAAGGTCGACCAACCAAGATTGAAGGAAATCCAGATCATCCAAACAACCGGCCCAGTGAACTCAATGCGGAAGATCCAGCGAAGGATAAGCGTGGTTCAAGCGCGACCGATATCTTCACGCAAGCTTCAATCTTAAGCCTCTACGATCCTGACCGGTCGCAAACAATTAGTTTTCGCGAAGATATTCGTACGTGGACCGCGTTCGTGGGCCAGATGAGAGGTCAGCTCGATGAGCAGCGGGCTAAACAAGGTGCCGGACTGCGGTTTTTGTCGGAATCCGTTATCTCGCCAACGTTTGGCGACGAAATGAAGACGTTGTTGGCGTCTCTGCCGCAAGCGAAGTGGCATCAATACGAGCCGGCTAATCGTGATAATGCTCGCGAAGGCGCAATCATGGCGCTCGGCCAGCCTCTGAACACCATGTATCGATTCGATCTCGCAGATCGAATTTTGTCGCTTGATAACGACTTTCTATCCTGCTTCCCGGGCTCGCTACGTTACGCGAAAGATTTTATGGATCGGCGGCGGGTTCTCGAGAAGAGCTCAGAAATGAACCGCCTCTACACGGTTGAGACAACGCCAAGTAATACAGGGGCGAAGTCAGATCATCAGTGGGTAGTAAAGCCGAGTGAATTTGAAGCTGCCGTAAAC
>DASROI010000087.1:0-21119 GCA_035646955.1 Pyrinomonadaceae bacterium | reverse complement strand
CTCTTCGTACTTGCTAAAGGCGAATTGTATTTCTGCTATCACCTGAAAGCTTCAAGCACTCGAGGTTGTGGACTTTCCCGCATCCTCTGCGCAACCTTACTCATAAGCGCCCGCTGAAATTCCTAATCTCCAGCAATACTGATTTGTCCTGTGGCATGTTCTTTGCGCTTCAAGAGGCGGGAATTGTTAATTGCAACCGTCAAAATAGACGGAATGCTAACCACTTGTTAATCAGGACAGCTAAGAATGGAGGTTTGAGGCCATGAGAACGGATGAGCGCGATATTCTCGAACTCCTTAAAGATGAGTTGGATTTCATCGAGAAGGGAGGGTATGGACGATCTGTTCGTACACCGTGGCAAAGCAAATCTACCTTTCAGGATTCCCTTTCCTGTATCAACTATGGTTATCCAGATCACGCTCACCCGTGCAACGAATGCCGCCTGCTCGACTTTGTTAGTCCCGAAAATAGGACTCAGCAAGTGCCCTGTCACTTCATACCTTTAAATAGTGATGGAGATACCATCGAGGATCTGGAGTTACAGAACAATCAGACAAAGCTTGAGCGAGAAGTGAGTCGATGGCTTCGTGCCAGGATCAAAGAGATCGAGGAGGAGCGAACCGAACACGCGACTGTTTGAAATCCACATCATAGCTCGCGTTAACCCATACCGTATTGCCTCAGTCCCAACGGCCAGCGCCACTCGATACGAAATGTCTCGCAGAGGTTCTAAAGGTGGAAATAGCGGACCATCCGGATCTTTCAACGCCGGAGAGAACTCGCTCAGTACTCGCGCAGCCGCTGAGAACATCGCATCTGTGACTCGATGTGAACCTGAAGCAATTATCCCCAACCCCACGCCGGGAAATATGAACACGTTGTTGCACTGACCGATTCTAATCAATCTCCCACCATAATTGCTTGGCGGAAATGGACTGCCGGTGGCAATCAATCCGGGTCCATTGGTCCATTCAAGGATATCCGAGGGTGTTGCCTCGCGGCGTTATTCTTTGAAAAGTCTTCCCATTGCAGCAACACTCGCGAAAACATATGCTTTACAGCTCTGACGAACTGTTCAATGAAATCGTCGTACTCCTGCCCTCGTACGCGTGTGTGCCTCCAACCTAAATACAATGGATCATCCAGGAGTTCGCGAGTATCAGTTCCGATATCCAGCATTATGGGAAGGGTCGCGCCCGGATAGATTCCTGCGCAGAGAGAATAAAGTGAGAGTTTTCCAATCGGAATGCCCATACCTCCAACACCCAGGTCCCCCAACCCGAGGATCCGCTCGCCATCAGTCACTACGATGTTCAACCTTTTCCGAAACAGCCTTGTCGAGGAACGCGGGAATCTCATTTCGGTTCGGATACGCGATGTATAGTCCACGGGGTCTGCAGGAAACATGAAGTTACAGTCGGTCCTGAAAGGCTCGAAGTTGTTCGTCCGCCTTTGCGGTTTTGTCAGTCTTGGTGCTTCTTGTCAGAGTGCGCCTTCGATACTGATCGAAGAGCCCGATGCGCGGCGCGCTCTCCTACAGAAATCATCTGATCAACTGCCGAGGATCTTGGCACATATCCAACAAGCGGAATTTGCGGTTGAATATGAATGTCCGTCCGAGCCAACGCGGAGCGGTAGTGTCTGGGAAACGCCCGAGTAGTCTTCTTTTCCAATGGAGAATAGCCTAGCGACCGCATCAGCGAACTCCACTCCCAAACATCGGAGGCAATCACCACGTCAGCACCCAAATCGTGGCAGACTTGAGATGGGAGTACACATGAAAAGCCGCCATCTTTGAGTCTTAACCGTTCGCGGATAACGGGCCGGCGCACTAAACGCATAGCGCAACTCGCACTGATGGCCGAGGGCAGTGATCCAGTCGTCATCGCTAGCCACTGATTTGACGACACAACAGTTGCAACCGCGGCAAAGCGGATTGCAAGACGTTCGAATGTTGGCGGTAAGTAACGAGCTGAGAATTGCTCGAGCGTTTTTCCGTTCAACAAGCGGGGCCAGAACACAGAGCACGCCATGTCAGCCATCTCGCGCCATTCCATCCCCGCCGCAAGTGCAGCGCCGATGATACTGCCAACGCTTGTTCCCGCGACTACTGCAGGTTTAATGCCGGCTTCCTGTAAGGCCTTGATAACACCAATATGAGCCAAACCACGTACAGCGCCGCCACTCAAAGCAAGGCCGATCTTTTTGTTGTGAAGTAAATCGAGGTTTTCTGACATGCAGTCGAATTATTACATCTACAACGAGAAAGGAAAAACGGAGAAAGAGACAGCCGTAACTCGCCTGGCACTCATTCAGCAGCTAACGACTAGCTCTGTCGGACGCGAAGTCCACGGCAGACACAGTCTTGGCCGGAATGTTGTCACGCGCACAATCGATTCTTTACTGGCACTGGCGCGTCAATATGTACCTCCAGTTCACTGGTTGGGAGCAGCGGTGACTGCGGTGATCCTCTTCTTGTACGTTCGTCTGGTGGCCTTCACCTCTCATCTTCGGTCCGTCGGCGAAAAGGCGTGGCCCGACCTTTCGGCCGGATCTGTGCTCGCACTATTGCATAGAGACGCTCCTTCGTTGTTAGTGGCATTTGTAATGAGGCGGCCCCAGGTTCCGTGCTCCATCATGATTTCAGGCGACTCGCGCGGCGATTGTTTAGCGTTGCTATCTCGAATGCTGGGTCTTCATGTCGTTCGCGGAGACAGTGACGAAGGTGGCTGGCCAGCATTGGGCGAGCTATCGAAAGCTCTCATCGAAGGGTCGTGTGCGATCATTGCGGTCGACGGTGGTGGTCCAGCCCGAGTCGCGAAAGTAGGTGCGGTGGCTCTCGCGTCAGCAGCGGCGGCGCCTCTGTTACCATTGGCCGCCGATTGTTACCCTGCGTTTGAAGAGCGTCACAAATGGGATACCGCGCGCAACCCACTGCCTTTTTGCACGGTCTTCATTTCCCTCGGACCAGCGCTGGTGTATGAACCATTGGTTGATGCTCCATCCATTGAGCAAGCAAGAAAAAGACTTGAGGAAGCGCTTAACGTGATGAGTTTGGAAAGGTCTGCTACCTGACCTGCATCGTAAAGCTAAATAGCTAATCTCGACTGCGAATATCGTCGAGCATCTGTTGAATGCGGGCTTTAATCAGCGCTGCCACTTTTTCGTAGACAATCTCTTCTTCCGTTACACCCGCTGCGATCTCACCCGGTAGAATCGGCTCCCCGAAGCACAACCTAACTTTCGCAAACCGGAAGCCCCACGATTCGCGGGGCCAAATAAGATATGTTCCATCGATAGCCACAGGCACGATCGGAAGTTCCAATTCCGATGCGAGAATCGCTGCGCCCTTCTTGAACTCGAGGAGGTGACCATCGAATGACCGTTGACCCTCGGGATAGATGTTGAGAATCTTTCCGGCCCGAAGTCCTACAGCCCCCGCTTGCATGGCCCGCAGTAGCTGTGTATCTGGATCGATGGGTACGACGTTAATCAATCGAGCAAGCTGGGCCATGACGCGGTTCGTAAAATACATACTCGCTCCAACATGGAAGATGTTTCTCAGAACCCCGCGCGGATAGGTAGCACAAACAAGAAATGGATCCAGGTAGCTTTGATGGTTCGGACAAATGAGGTATGGGGGCTTAACCCTACTCAAAGTTTCGCGCCCTTGTACTTGCATTCGAAACAGGATGCGAGCTCCGACATAGACTAACTTCAGTACGACAAAGGCGAACAACTCAACTGCTGGTTTTTCCTTGAGCAGTGGCTCAAGCTCGCTGAGTGTTGGAGGCTCAGTTTTCAGAACGTCTCGCCAATGAAATTCAGCGCCTTCAGGCGTGTTCCCAAACTGTTCGGGCAAGCCCGTCAGTTTTGTATTCGCCAGGGCTATCAATTCACCAACCGTTTGCACGGCTGGTAGTTCTTCTGGTTTAAGTTCGATCTTCAGCGCTTGCTCAGTGCTGGCAACACATTCGGCGCGCGCTAGCGAGTCGAGACCCAGATCGATCTCCAGATTCATTCCGGGATGAATTGACTGGACCTCCCGATTGTGTTGTTTGATTGCTGCGATAACCGCACGTCCGGCGCGAGAATCTATCTGTGCTTGCTCCGCCAGGCTAAGTGTTCGCACTTTCGCTGTAGGGGAGCCTTCACTTTGGCGCAGACTTTCTAGCTGGTCCTTCAATTCGAAGCGGCGCACCTTGCGTGTTGTAGTCCGAGGCAGTGGATCTGCTCGTAAAACGAAATCGTGGACTCGCTGATACTCTGGGAGTTCGCGTCCAAGATTTTCCAATTCCCATACTACCCACTCTCGCGCGTTGGCAATCTTGTGGGCCTTGAGGTAATCGAAGTTAGGTACTACAACCGCACACAGTTTTTCAGCTCCTTTAAATTCAGTCGTCTTATCTTTAAGGCCGAGGACACAAACCTCGCTCACAAAAGTTGAACGTTCGTAATGAGCTTCAACATCTTCGGGAAAGACATTTTTGCCGGACGGCAATTTGATGATGTCTTTCTTTCGCCCGACAATGTAAAGGTGGCCTTCTTTATCAAAGCGACCTAAATCGCCGGAGCGAAACCACCTATCAGGGGTAAATGCGTCACGATTGGCGTCAGGATTCTTGTAATACCCGGACATAACAATTGGTCCACGAATCAATACTTCCCCAACTCCCTCGTCGTTCGGCTGATCGATCTTAACTTCAACGCCCTTTAGCGGGGTGCCTACGGATCCAACTTTATTATCCTCGAAACGAGTGACTGTCGCCGCGCCGCAAGTTTCAGTAAGTCCGTATCCTTGCAAAATCGTGAATCCCAAACGGTGAAAGTCCAGTGCTACGCCAGCATCAAAGCTTGCGCCTCCTGAAACCGCTAAGCGTAGTCTTCCGCCAAATGACCGGTGTATTTGACCGAAGAAAATCCGCCCCGCGTTGAGACCAAAGAAATCACGAAGTAGACCGTTCACTCCCAGCATCAGGCGGAATAGCGCCCGTACCAGCGCAGGTTTTGTTTTTACCGCATCAAATATTTTTTTGTGAAACAGATACCAGAGGCGCGGCACTCCAACAAGCGCTGTTGCGTGACTATCTCTCAAGCCACGCTCGATTTGGCTCGTGCTCAACTCGCTAAGGTAAATTACGCGCGCGCCGACGGTCGTAGCCATCCATAAATTTACAATTTGAGAATAGGCGTGGAAGAGAGGAAGTAGACTGAAGACCACCTCCTGATCGCTAATGTGCATCACTTCCTGAACCTTGTCGCTCTCTGCATAGATGTTGCCGTGAGTGAGCGGGACGGCTTTAGGTACTCCAGTCGTTCCAGACGTGTACATCAAGAGCGCGAGATCTTCAGGTTTGGCTGGCGGAGGAGCATCAACGAACTCTGGTGGCGTGGGAGTGTGAGCCCAGTCAGTAAATTCTGCCAGCCCATTCCGTTGCGTTATAGGCATTAAGGAGACTGCTGGTATTTTACGGCCGAGCTGTTCACACGCCGCGTGAAATTTCTTTAGCGATGCCGGCGAAACAAACGCAAGTTTCGCTTCTGACCCACCGAGAAATGACGCCAATGCCTGAGTGGTAGCGGCGGGATCTAGCGGGGTAACCACAGCACCGCGATAAAGAATGGCCAGATATGCAATGGCCCAGTTTGGATGATTCTCCCCAAGAATCGCGACGCGGTCACCGAATGAGACGTGTTCCAGGGTCAGCCGGTAGGCAATGCTACGAATTTGGGAAAGCATTGACCCAAAGGTAACCTGGTCAGATTCCTTCCCATCAATAAGCACCATTGCCACTTTGTCGCGGCGATTGCCGGCCGTGTCAACGACCTTTTGGCAGAAGCTTTGTTCTATTTGCGTGGTAACCATATCGAGAGGACTTAAATACCGAGATCAATATTTGGCTCATTCAAGATCACTCTTCCGGACATCGTTTAAGACGCCGGCCCGCCGCCTCCTCGACAGCCCGAATATTCTTCGTGATCTTTTCAGTCTGTCCTTCTTCATCCTCGATTCTTATCGTTGTCATTACATGACTCGACACGGTACGCGCCTGGTAATGACACTTCTTCAACAAAGCCATTAACTCGTCCCATTCTCCTTCGATACACGTTCCCGCTGGTGTGAGACAGTAGGGCAGGCCACTCTCGTCGATGATTTTTAGAATTTGAGCAAGATCATAACTCAAGTGAGTGATCCGACCCAACATATTGATGTTGAGTTCAACTAACATAGTCGTCGTTTCCTTTCCGACCTCAGTCGAGTCATGTGAGACTATTCGCGAAGGAGCCATGACCGTCGCATCGTCACTTTACATCGGCGAAGACCAAACTGCTCAACTGCGTGTCGCTGAACATGTCGCATTGCCTTCCACAGAATCGGTTATCAACAATAACTTCATATCTGAGGGATCAATTGTTTTAGTCGTAGCCATCTGTTCCAACAATTCCACGAGTCGCTGCCAGTATTTTTCGCCAAACAGCACGATCGGAAACTGATCGATCTTCCGCGTTTGAATCAATGTTAACGCTTCAAAAATTTTATCCATGGTGCCGAATCCGCCGGGCATGGCGATGAAGGCATACGAGTATTTGATGAGTAGCACCTTGCGTACGAAGAAATGACGAAGTGTTACGGTTGCTCTTCCGGGTTCAAGGTCGATCTTAATCTTGGCATCTTCGCACCTTGCAGTCTTTTGTCCTTATCCCGTTAATACTTGTCTCAGCACGCTCACGAGTTAGGCATTGAAAGAAACCAGATGGGTACAACCAGACCCTTAAATAGGTGGCCCAAGTTGTACCCATCTTCGGTGCCCACTACGGCACTACAGTAATTTGATTGTTAACTTCCTTTACGCCGGGTGCGGCCCACGCTGCGGTTGCAGCTTCCTGCTTCTCAAACCAGGATCGTACATTGCCCCGCAACGTCACCTTGCCATCTGCGGCTTGTACAGTGATTCGCCGGGCATCGATTTCCGCACTGCGTTTCAGCGCATCTTCGATCTTGTCTTCGACTTCGATCGTAGATACTGTCGGCTTCATTTTGATGCTGTCAGTTACGCCCCTAACTCCACCCAGGTATTTAACCGCGAACTCGGCAGCATTTTTCTGATAGTACCAATCAACAGTTCCTTCAAGCGTGATCCAACCATCCTTCACGGCAAGTTTGATCTTGTCATGTGGAACATCGATTCGCGCTGCCAATGCATCCAGCGCCGCCGATGCGATATCAGTGTCAGTCTTCTTGAACAGTGGTTTTACCTGAATCTCATTCGCCACCGCACTGACACCGTAGGTCTTGAGCGTCACCCGCTCAGCGGCGAGCTTCTCGCCGTATGTATTGACGAACCCAGTCAACGTTACCACCCCATTCTCGGTCGCTACACCCAGATCTGTTGAAGTAATTTCCGGTTCCCAGTCGAGCTGTCGCTCGACTCTGTCGCGCAGATCTGTATCTGCAATATTGCTCTTTGCTCTATGAAGTAGAATCATCACGCCATACTTGTTCTTGGGAACAAGCGGTCTTAATGAAGCCCTTCCCGAACCGGACAGGCACCTTTCAGCGCATCCGGCTCTCCCTCGCGCGCGAGCTCATCTCCAGCTTCGAAAAATCTCCAACGCAGTTGAAGAATATCCCTAATTGGAGGCATCGCGACTGTGGTCCTTCGCCTTGTGAACGGTGTTAGCGTCTCCCTGGATGGACATGACTCCACCGACTACTACGACCACTCTGCCCCGAAATGTGACATTGGCAATTCCGCCTGCCTACCCTCAATGAAGTGAGAGTCACAATCGGTTCCGGCGTAGCTCGCATAGCAATTTACCCGTCGACTTAGGTCTCCTTCCGATCCTTTGCACCTGGATGAACC
Source organism: Pyrinomonadaceae bacterium (assembly GCA_035646955.1). Classification (GTDB taxonomy): domain Bacteria; phylum Acidobacteriota; class Blastocatellia; order Pyrinomonadales; family Pyrinomonadaceae; genus PSRF01. The sequence goes on along the minus strand of DASROI010000087.1, from coordinate 13,254 downwards.
AGGCTTGAGATTTATCCGCGAGGCTCTACGAAGTCCTCGCAGCCCCTTTACGACTCGCAACCAGAACCACAAGTCGCGGGGCAGATGTGAGAATTGCACTCACATTCCGCTCGTCTCTCACACCACTTAGTTACCTTAGGTGTGTTTTATGGACAGGATCTCAGATTCGACAATAACCGTCTGACCGTCTCGACTTCCGTGGCGAGCTCGTATTGGGAGGGAAACTCTCCCGCAAGCCTCGCCCGTTTCCCCTGCAAGCTTGATCTCATGCCTGTCAGTTGCGGCTCATGCAACAGACTTCGGCAGGGTTAGGACATCGCCGCTTCGACAGCGATGGCTAGTTCCAACCAGCATTGCTATGCGGCCTTTTCGCCGCGCCCTCTGGCTTCCATAACTCCAGTCCTCTCTTTTTCAAACAACAATCTTTCACCTAGAGTGCGCTTAGGTAGTTGCGACTCTTTCTTTTTTCTTTTCTTCGCTTATTTACGTTTACGCAATACATATGCCCTTCAAATCGTCGACAGTATTGATCAGAGATACTCAAGGATTTGCGAAACAGCGCTAAGCGCAGCGAGAAGCAAAGGGGAGTTTCGCGCAGAAGCGTGAGGAACTTTTCGCGGTCGAGATGGGGGTGTTCGTTCGGACTCCAGATCAGAACGGGAGCAGAATCTGCAAGTGAGCGAAACCGTTGGGATTCCAACAGTGCCTCTTCGGCACGTTTGCCGCTGGTGATCTCGCACAGGATGGCACTTCCAAACTACTACTAATATCCAAGTCAGGCATAGCCTATGTCGGATCAATTCTTCTTTCGCAAGAAGCTGAAGACGAACAGTATTGTCGCCACCGAAATCACCGTCGGCCCCAGAGCCAAATTGATCGTTATAGTCCCAATTGCAAGGTGCGTGTAGTAGTGAGTGATCGCAAGACCAATGGCAACAGACAAAACGCTGGCCAGTGCCGAGACGGACAAAAATGCTGTAAGTGTGTGGGTTAACTGGCGGCCAATCGCGGCAGGAACGATAATCAGCGCGCCTACCAGCAACGCTCCTAGAAATCTGAGGCCCAACAACACAGTCGTACTGAACACGAGAAGAAAATAGAGGTCAACACGAGATACGTTGATGCCTGTCGCGGCCGCCAGTTCCGGGGAGAAGATCCTGAGAATAAGCTTTTGCCTGGAAGTGTAAATGTAAGTGAGTATGACGAGGACCAAGAGTATCCCTACCAGGAATGCCGGCAACCCCAGGTCTTGAAAACCACCAAAGAGCGCTTCAATTAGGTCTTCGCTAGGAGTTACCAGCGTACCGATGGCTAAGGCGCCCGTAAAAATCACACCGATGGCAACGTCAGTGGTAAGAGTTCCTCCTTTCTGCAAATGCCAGATGAGAATAGTGCCTAGTAAGAGCGCGACAGCTGCGCCGAGTAGTGGATTGATCCCGAAAAGCAGTGCAAGGCCGAGTCCCGGGAGAGCAACATGCGATATCACATCTCCAGCCAAACTCATTCGCTTCATTTGGGCAAAGCTACCCACGAGCCCTGCTGCTAACGCTGTCAGCAGGGCCAACACAGTTGCGTATGATTCCTGGCTGGTCATGGGGCCACACTTATAGCGGACAGTCCTTGTTTAAGGAATTTGCAAATGGTTCTCTAACAATGAGTGTGATGGTAATAACTGTATGCCTCGCCATAGAGATTCTTAAGTACTTCCGGAGAGAGCGCGACTTGTGGAGAACCGATGCAAAGACTTCGTCGGTTCAAACACAATACTGTCGTCGCATAGCGTGATACGAACGTCAGGTCGTGCGACACCATGATGCTGGCAAGGTTAAATTGATTCTGGAGTCGACCAATCAGTTCATAAATATGCTCCTCACCAGGTTCGTCAATGCTGGCAGTAGGTTCATCAAGTAGAAGCACGTCAGGTTGGCCGATGAGCGCAAAGCCGATCAGTCCCCTTTGAAATTGCCCACTCGAAAGGTGGCCCACCGGCGTTTCCAACATTTCTTTTGTTAGCCCAACACTCTGTGCGATCTCGACCGTGTTCTTAGTTGGCACATTTATGGTCTTACACTTAGCCTCAAACAAATCGTTGTAGGTCAAAGGCAGGTGTCGATCAGCTTCGAGCTTCTGGGGTACATACCCGATACTCACATCAGGTGCCCAGGTAATCTCCCCTCTATAGGGAACCAGTCGCAACAAGGCTCGTAACAGAACGGTTTTGCCCGCGCCATTTGGTCCCAGAACACATAGCTTTTCACCTCGTGCCAACTCAAAGCTGAGGTTCTCTATAAGCAGCTTTTGCTCGATCAGAACACTAAGATTCTTGACGTTCAGCAGATTCATAAAGTCAGGTTACAGGTCAGCACCCGGAACGCGATGAGAATTCTGTTCTCTCCTAGTGCTCATCGGAGAGATCTGAATGGTTTGTTTCGACGACCAACGAGCCGCTTAGGTCTGCCGCCTAAGTCCATTGATGTCGTGTCCAACGCGATACGAACTCCTAACAAAATGCCAATTATCCCGGCAGTCAATGCGGTCGCGCCTACCAAAGCTTGTTCCCATTGAGCCCATCGGCCCATCTGGAATCCAAACAAAAACGCTGCGACGCCCACCACACTAAATGACGCCATGACAAAGAGCACAAAGGCGTATTCAATGACAACTAACGCTTGGTATCTCTTTCGCATAACCTCCCTCCTTTTGTTGGCGGCTGGCTTCCCTAACTTGTGTTAACCGAGTCTGAGCTCCCGGTGCTGAAGATCAAATAACTGTGAGTGCTGCCTCAATGGTGTTTAGTTCGCAAAGTACTCCAAGGCAAATAGCTCTTCGGATCGATCGGGATGCAATTCCTTCGTAAACTCATGACACTCATACGGGCTCAAGTCCTTCCTTGCGGTTAGGACGCTGCTTCTATTCAGCAGCACCGTTTATGCCACTGCTCAACTCGGCTTTTCCAAGCTTTTGGACCTATTAATTACGTTGAGGGACGTCTGAAAGTGTGGACTCTTCCGCGGGTAGGTAGATCTTCCGCAAATGCTTCACGTCCTGCAGGCGCATACCGTGGCGAATTCATGGCCATGCAAGACACGAGTGACGAGATTCTTCATCTCGGCACTCTGATCCCGCGGTCGTGGCTGCAGCTAGAGCAGTTTCCCCGGCAAAGCCAGCCACTAACGCGCTTTCCGCCGTCCCTAGAGTTAGGGCAGCCTCCGCTCCAATCACGGAACCGATGGAAAGGGTCACATTAAGCTCGGCGAGAGACGCAACACGAGTAATGCAAAAGAGTACTCAAACGATTCAACTCATCGTACGAGTAGTCCACACTCACCCCATTGGTGTTCGACGACCGCATGGTTAACAAGTTCCCACCGTCGTCGTATGTATAGCTCAACGTGCCAAACGGCGTCTGCTTGCTCGCCAATCGATCGCGCGGGAATTAACTCGATCGAGGCTGTTCCGGGGTCAGTCAACTGGACATCAAGCAAGGCGAAGCAGCAAAAGCAAAGGCTGCAGTACGAGACGTGATCTTGTGACCGGAAGCGAGCATCAGCTACCTTCGGGTGAACCGGGCCATTCAAACCGCAAGACCGCAGTGGATCTGTCCCCCTGAATCGTCAGGGCGATATCGACGCCCTCGTCATTCTGTTCGAGGCTTACTTGAGTAGGGTGCCGGATCGAGTGCGTGATGTGATGGTCCGCTTTAGCGCCAACCATGATCATAATCGTCTGACTTGATACTTCGTCTGTTTCAGCAGTAATTCCTTCCAGCGACAATCCATCCTCCTGTAACTGTGCTCCTATCTCTGGCCCAAGGATCTCCATCCCAATCAATGTTCCTTGATGCTTCCGACTAAAAGTATCGAAAAACTCAGGCCACACACTTTGTTGAATCTCCTTAGTTCGCATTGTTCGCCTTTCTTTCGATTGACTAAAACGTCTTTGACTTGATTTCAATCTCTTTTCCAACTCACCCGCGCAAGTGTGCTCATACCAGCGTCGTGGTATTCGGATCTGATTGAGTTCCAACCAAACACTAGATGAAGGATGATCTGTGTCAACCGTGCTTAGGTCGCAGAATGCTCCAAGCCAAGTAGATTCCAAGTAAGAGCGCACACAGAAAACCAAAAGCGAAAACAACCCAGGCCCACCGTTCCCATCCAGGTAAGTGATAAACCGACACAAGAACGGCTAAACCGTTAATGAACGCCGCGGTGATCACACCGAGCACGATGCGGTTCGTTATCCTTTCGACACGATCCACGATTGGCTCAAAACCTTCAGGCCGCATTCCGATTTGCAGGTTGCCGTCTTCAGCTGCCCTCACAATTCTTCTGAGTTGCTGTGGCATCTCCACTCCGAGCCTCGCAAGGTCGAGACTGGCACGACCAAAGCTTCGAACCCACTTGAGGGGGGAGTATTCGCGAATCACTAGTCGTTCGGCGTAAGGCGCCAGGACAGCAGTCAAATGAAAATCGGGATCGAGATTCACTCCGAGTCCCTCAATCATGATTACCGTCTTGAACAACAAGGCGAGGTTTGATGGCAAATGCATGTAATGCCGGCGCATCGCCGAAAAGATATCGTCCAGCAAGGTTGTGATTATTAACTCTCCCAAAGGCAGTTCCCAGTAAGTTGAGAGCAAGTGCTCCACATCCCGACGGACTGACGCGCGATCGATTCGTTTGCGGGTCACGCCAAGATCTATAAAGACATCGACCAGCCGGTCAGCGTCCCGCTGATTGATGCCTATCAACAAATCTGCCAGACGTTCCTGGGTCCGTTCATCGACCACCCCGACCATGCCGAAGTCAATTAAACCGATTGTGCTATTTGGCTCTATGAAAAAGTTTCCGGGATGAGGGTCTGCATGAAAGAACCCATCCTCGCATACCATCTTGAGCACGACATTAGCAGCGTAAACAGCGAGCGAGCGTCGATCGGTACCTTGCGCGTCAAGTGCATCCAAATTATTAACCTTGATGCCACGGATTCGCTCTAAAGTTAGAACGCGAGAAGTAGTCGTCTCCCAAACCACGCGTGGAATATGGATTCCTGGATCATTAGCGAAATTCTGAGCAAAGCGTTCAGCGCTGTGCCCTTCGCGAATGTAATCAAGTTCCGACCGCAACGTTTGCGAAAATTCTTCAACCAGGCCAACAAGGTCGTACTGATCGGCAAACTCCCAATGCCGACCCGCCGTTGATGCAAGCTCCTTAAGAATCTCCAGATCCTCATTTACCTGTTCCACTACACCCGGTCTACGAATCTTGACGACGACCTCGGTTCCATCGGCTAGCGTGGCTGCATGAGCTTGCCCGATTGATGCAGCCGCAAGCGGCTCGGGATTGAACTCAACAAAGATGTCCTCAATAGGCTTTCCCAACTCCGCTATTAGTGCTTCTCTTATAGCCTCAAAAGGAACGGGGGGCGCGGCATCCTGAAGTTTCGTGAGCTCTGCAAGATAATCCGGTGGCAGGAGGTCTGCGCGGGTCGAAAGAATTTGGCCTAACTTGATGAACGTAGTGCCAAGCTCTTCTAAAGCTATTCGCAAATGTTCAGGCTTGGTTTGTGCTGCCTGCTGATGACCAAATGAAGACTTGTCAATTGAGGCTTGGTCGTTATTTGTGAGGTAATCCCACCCGTGATTGATAAGCACACTGGCAATCTGCCGTGTGCGTTTTAAGTGAAAATTCTTTCTCCAGTTAACAAGATTCACATCATCCTCATCGCCATCAAGTGAGGAGCGGCGCCGAACTCTTGGGACGTGAACACAACCACAAAACTTTGACAAACATATTTCTCCTTTAGCCCTTCTGGGAGGCTGGATCGAAAAATCGAGCCTTTCGAGAATCTTGTCTGTCGTCTTGAGGACTGTCGTGTACCCAGTTCCAGATTGCTCCACCGATCCAACCAAATATGTAACCGAGCGATGATGTGATGACAATCAGCCCGATTGCATAAATCGGCTTGAAGGCACTCACAACGTATGGAGGTTGAATGAAGTGCAGTCGAAAAACCCAGTCCATCAACCATTGGGCCACACCGGTCATGACAAGGACCGCCCACACCAGATGCCATAGCCCAAGCAAAGAACCGAAAACAATTCCCAATTTGTTTCTGCTGATCATGACTAATCCTCCTACGTTACGGTCGGTTGTCGCTGCCGATTTGAATCAGAACCAAGAATCTCGACGACTAACCAACTGGGCCACCAACGGTGTTCTCTAACCTCCGCCTCACGCGTTTGAAGCCGTACTTGCAACCTCACCGGGCAGCATCGAATGAGAGCACATTTGTCGCAGGCCTTATGGTTGTTACATGTAATGAGAGTGCCTAACATGGAGGCTCCATAACTGTCGATTGGGCTGTCCGGCTTACAAGCTTTCAAGCTGGAATGCCGGACAGTCACCGAGCATCGGCCGCTTATGCAGCCGCCTTTACCTGCTTCTTCTCGGCTGATACATCTTTCACTTCCAGCTTGCGGGTCTCCGGCTTGGCCCTCGGCGCCGGGAAGGTTACTTCAAGCACGCCGTTCGTGAATGTCGCTTCCGCTTTATCAGTAACCACCCCTTCCGGCAACGGAAGTTGTCGATAAAAGTTTCCATAGTTGCGCTCACTGCGATAGAAACCTTCGCGCTTCTCCTCTTTCTCCTCTTTGCGTTCACCTGAGATCGTCAGCTTGTTGTCCATTAATTCGACCTTGATGTCATCTTTGGTCAGACCCGGAAGATCAGCGCGCACGGTAAATTGCCCGTTGTTCTGCAGCACCTCAACCTGAGGCATCCACTCCATCTCTCCGAACTCCGTTCGAGAAGGCCAGGCCTCTGAACTGAAAAGACCGGGAAAGCGAAATCCCTCAAAGTCGTTGAACAGACGTTCCATGTCCTTCGCAAAACGGCGCATCATTCCAAATGGATTGGCCACCTCCGGGCTCTTGCGTGCCAATGATTCTTTTTTCTCCTTCATGACTTTTCTCCTCTAAATTGCAAACAATTAACTAATTAGAAATAGGGATCGATCCGGAGATGGTCCCTGACCTGGATCACTCCATCTGCATGACTTATTGATCCAACAACTGCGCGTTTCTCTTGCCATGAATGTACCCGTCCAAACAGATCAACTGCGCCATCGTTAACTTCAATTCGAAATCGTTCCGCTTCGCGGTCAGCGCGTTGTTCCAATGCGAACTCAATCTCTTTACGAAGCTCTTCTGAATCAACTGGTCTCTTTCGGACTGTGAGCCTGTTCGTCACACCAACCACACCAGCCAGCCGGCGAATAGCATCTTCCGCATCGCCAAGTTCACGCCAGTAATCCACCTCTCCATCGAGTATCACCCACCCGTTAGAAACGGTTGACAAAATCGATTCATCTCGGACCAATGCGTCCCACTCCAACGCACTGCGAACTGCGCTAGCGATCTGAGTATCCGTCCGAGCAAAGCGATCCACGGGTTTGACTGCGATGTCATTAGCGACATCAAGAATCCCAACAACTCGGTGAGCGGCAGTCTGTGCCTCTAACTTTTGTAAGTAAGTGGGCACGGTTCCAGTCAAAGTTGCTACTCCGTCATTAACTTCCACATTGATGTTGGTCCAATCAATCCGTGAGTCCCATTTCAATTCGCGCATTATTCGTTCCGCAAGCTCTGCGTCAGTTCTTCTCTCCAACATAACTCGCTCCTCGACCTGATATCGGTCTCGTGATGTTTCGGCTGAAATCAAAACGTCGGGCTAGCTTGCAGCCGGTGTCGCCATTATTGCGGGTGCGGGATGTTGACAGATGGCTTGGTAGGTCTCGACCACGTCGTCATAGCCGATTTGTGCCGCTTTGCCATGGTCTTTGTTGGCTTTCAGTACGATGTCGTTCATCGACAAGATTCCCTCCAGTTCGCCCCCAGCCGTGACGACCGGAAGTCGTCGTATCTTGTAATCCTTCATTGCCTGCAAAGCTTGAGCAACGTCGTCTTCGGAGTTCACCGAGTAGACCCGACCGGTCATAACTTCCTCGACAGATATTCCGGACGGATTGGCATGATTCATTGCAGTTGCCATACAGATGTCGCGATCGGTAATTAGACCAACTACCTTTCTGCCATCTTTGATTACCGGCAAAACACCGCAGTCGTTTTCCCACATCAACTGCGCGGCGTCCGCCAAACTCTCGGTGAGCCAAATCGCTTTCGGTTCTGGCGTCATGACTTCTTTTACCTTCATAGAAAACCTTCATCTTCTGTGTTCACTGTCCAGACATTGCTTCGCCCATCCCTGCCCGCCGCCTGCCTTTGATTACTTTTCACAGTCCAGAAGTGCAACGTACATGCCGCTCACCTTTCTAACGTAATGGCGCAAGCTTGTTGTTACCCAAGCCTTTTTGGGGAAAGATCCGCACTTTGGTGCGAGGAAACTCGCTGCCTTTACGTGCCTGCCAGACCCGACTGTAGTGACACTTAGCGTTTGTTTGACCACACAATCAATTTGGAGCGGGCACGATCCTTGCCCGTTCTCACTACGAGTCGGAACGGATCGGCTCGAGTCCATAAGCTTGGCAAGATCGGAGCACGCATCGATGAGAAAACACCAAGAACTTTGTTACACACTCAATTTTGAAGAGATCTCTTTGAAAGATATTTCGCGCGTCGGCGGTAAGAATGCTTCCTTAGGTGAGCTCTATAACTCATTGAAGCCCAAAGGTGTTGGCGTTCTCGATGGTTTTGCGACAACGGCAGATGCCTACCGGGCGTTGCTGGTGCAAGGAGAATTGGAGTATGAGCTTCGTTCTTTAGTATCAGATTTCGACGTGCAAAACGTTGAAGAACTAAAAAGACGTGGACATGAGGCACGGGCGGCAGTCCTGGAAATGCCGCTGCCGAAAGAGCTGCGGGAAGCAATCATCGAGGCTTACGAACAACTATGCGAGCGGCTGGGATATGAACCCGAAATGGCCGTCCGCTCTTCGGCTACGGCTGAAGATCTGCCGGAGGCATCATTCGCCGGCGCTGCCGAGACGTTTCTAAATGTTCGTGGCCGTGAGGCGCTATTGCGCGCTGTGCATCAATGCTTTGCCTCACTGTTTACGGATCGTGCGATCAGTTACCGGGCGCGGCTTGGTTATGACCAACTGAGCGTGGCGATTTCCGTTGGCGTGCAGCCCATGGTGCGATCCGACAAGGCCAGCTCCGGAGTGATCTTCACGCTCGACACTGAGTCAGGTTTTCGGGATGTTGTACTGGTGAGTAGTGCGTACGGCCTTGGCGAGTACGTCGTGCAGGGTGTGGTTACACCTGACGAGTGGGTTGTTTTCAAACCAACCCTGAAGGCCGGTCACCGATCAATCCTTGGGCGCAGACTCGGCACGAAAGAGGTGCGCCTGGTCTACGGTGATGGCAGCCGCACGACCCGTAGCGAGGCGACTCCAACAGCGGAACGAGAGAAGTTCTCGCTAAGTGACGATGAAGTTTACAACCTCGCTCGCTGGGCATGTCTGATCGAAGATCACTATTCAGACCAAGCAGGTCACCCACAGCCTATGGATATTGAATGGGCCAAGGATGGCGTAACGGGCAAGCTCTTCATCGTTCAAGCCCGGCCTGAGACGGTTCATTCGACCAAGCCGCATGGAGCAGTTGCGGAAGTCTACCGGTTAACCGGTCAACACGACGCCGCTCTTGTTGCGGGCCAGGCTGTCGGAGAAAGAATTGGCACAGGCCGGGTGAGAGTTGTACGCGATGCCGGTGACCTGTCAAAGGTGGAGGCCGGCGACGTCCTGATTGCCCGGCTAACCGATCCTGATTGGGAACCAGTCATGCGGCGCGTTTCTGCCATCGTTACTGATCAGGGTGGAAGAACTGCACACGCTGCGATCGTATCGAGAGAGTTCGGTCTGCCTTGTATTGTCGGAACTGGAAATGCGACTGAGGTTTTGCGCGATGGTTCTGAGGTCACGGTTGTTTGCTCAGAAGGGCCGGAAGGTCTCGTCTATGAAGGCCGGATACCGTTTGAGATTCAACCGATTGATGCCACGTTGGTTCCGCCCACACAGACGGCCGTGATGCTCACTGTCGGCGATCCGGCCAAAGCATTTGAGTTTGCCTCTTTACCCAATTCCGGTGTCGGACTTGCGCGAACAGAATTCATCGTTACCAATCATATTGGCATCCATCCAATGGCCCTGGCCCACTATCCAAACCTCAAAGATCAGCTGGCCATAAAACAGGTGGCCGCGCGTATCGGCGCTGAAGACCCGCGAGAGTTTTTTATCCGTCGTTTCAGCGAAGGCGTCGGACGGATTGCGGCGGCGTTCTACCCAAAGCCCGTCATAGTTCGCACCAGCGATTTCAAAACCAACGAGTATGCAAGCCTTTTAGGTGGCAATGAATTTGAGCCACAGGAAGAAAATCCTATGCTAGGGTTCAGAGGCGCTTCGCGCTATTACGATCCCCGTTATGCTGAGGGTTTTGCGCTCGAATGCGCGGCATTGGTACGCGTTCGCAAGGACATGGGTTTGACGAATATCAAGATCATGATTCCGTTCTGCCGCACAGTTGAGGAAGGCAAGCGCGTAATCGAAGTGATGGCCCAACACGGCTTAAATCAGGGTGATGATGGGCTGGAGATTTACGCCATGTGTGAGCTTCCCTCAAACGTAGCACGCGCGGACGAATTTCTACGGGTGTTCGATGGATACTCAATTGGCTCTAACGACCTGACGCAACTCGTGCTCGGAATTGATCGCGACTCCGGAACGGTTTCCCATTTGTTTGACGAGAACGATCGCGCGGTGCTGAGTCTAATCGCAGAGGTTATTGAAGAAGCTCATCGAATTGGAAAGCCTATTGGTATTTGCGGCCAGGCCCCCTCCGACTTTCCAGAGTTTGCACGGTGGCTCGTGGAGCAAGGGATTACTTCGATCTCACTTAATCCGGATGTAGCGATCAAGACTCAGTTCGTAATCGCGGAGGAGGAAAAGCGGCTGGGAATCAAGCCGCCATGTGAAGCACACTTACCAATCGTTGCTAATAGAGTGAATGTCAGCGCTACCGGTGCTACTGTTACGGGATGAAAGGTAGTTACTTCGATGGTTGCGACTCATTCCAGCCGGCCTATCAATGGTAGGGCCAGGTTAGGTTAAGAGAATGAAAGGCTGGCTTCTCAACAAACCGGAATCGCAGACACTCAACGAGCTCATCCCAACTATCTCTCCCGCGCCTGTGATCCAACGACCGGTTGGCCTCACTACGGATGAAGCGAAACTTCTCCTGGCGAAGTTTGGTCCAAACGAACCGGCGACCGCTAAACGCTCTGCGAACCTTGTTCAGGTCCTCACCCTTTTCGCCAATCCGCTCGCAATCATCCTTTTAATAGCCAGTGCCATTTCCGCGGCTCTGGGAGAAGTCATCAATGCCTCGATCATCGTCCTGATGGTCCTCTTGAGCGTGCTGCTCAACTTCATTCAGACCTATCGGTCGCAACGGGCCGTAGATCGTATTCGCAAAGAAGTTGCTCCTGCTGCCACAGTTCTGCGTGATGGTAACTGGGTGGAGATTGCCAGACGCGAGGTTGTTCCGGGCGACGTCATTAAACTCGCGGCGGGCGACCTAGTGCCGGCAGATGCCGACTTGGTTCAGGCGCGCGATTTACATGCGCAACAAGCCGCCCTTACGGGCGAGTCGCTGCCTGTGGAAAAATCTGTTGCTGATTCTCAAACAAGCGAAAAGCCGGAAGGCATTGACCAACACAAGGTATTTCTGGGCACCTCCATCGTCAGCGGCACGGGAACGGCAGTCGTTATTACTACGGGAAAGAATACGGCCTTTGGCGACATCGCTACTCGTCTGGCCACGAGGGCACCAGAAACCGAGTTTGAACGCGGCACCAAACAGTTTGGCTTACTGATCATGAAGACGACCATTCTGCTGGTGCTCTTCGTTCTGCTGGTCAGCGTCGTTCTGCATCACAATTTCATGGAGTCGTTGCTGTTCGCCGTCGCCCTGGCAGTCGGGCTGACCCCGGAGTTTCTGCCGATGATCACCACGGTTACTTTGGGCCAGGGCGCCGTACACATGGCCCGCAAGAAAGTAATCGTCAAGCATCTCGAAGCGATGCAAAACTTTGGCAGTATCGACGTCCTCTGCAGTGACAAAACTGGCACGCTGACAAGCGGCGAGATGTCGTTGGATCAGCACGTCGATCCGTACGGCAATCCGTATGAGCGCGTTTTTCTGCTGGCTTATCTGAACAGCTTGCACGAAACCGGCGTCAGCAACCCGCTGGACGAGGCGATCAAAGAGCGACACAACAGTAATCCACTGGATACGGCAGTGTTGAAACACGATCACCCGGACATCCAGACCTATCGGAAGATCGATGAGATTCCGTTTGACTTTGAAAGGCGTCGGGTTTCGATTGTGGTGGAGCATGAGGGTATGAGGATGCTCATCACCAAAGGCGCGCCGGAAAGCGTGTTGCCGGTGTGCAGTGCTTACGAGTTGAACGGACAACAGAATCCGCTCGATGAGGACGCCCGGTCACGTTCAGAAGCAACTTATCGTTCGTTCTGCGCACAAGGATTCCGCATATTAGCAGTGGCCTATTCGAGCGTCTCAGCGAAAGATGTCTATCGTGCCGATGATGAAAAGAATCTGGTGCTCGCCGGTTTCCTTACCTTTTCCGATCCGGCGCTGGAGAGCGCAGAGCTCGCGTTGCGAGCCCTGCGACGGGACGGTGTCGAAGTCAAAATCCTTACTGGCGACAACGAATTAGTAACGCAACATATCTGTTCGCGAGTGGGCCTCGACCGCGGACGCATTATTCTCGGTGACGAACTTGAAAGAATGACCGATCCCGCACTCGCCCATATCGTCGAGCAGACTTCTGTCTTCGCGCGCGTCTCGCCTGCACAAAAGAACAGAATAATTCTGGCACTCAAGGCTCGGAGTCACGTGGTCGGTTATTTAGGTGATGGCATCAACGACGCGCCTTCTCTGCACGCGGCCGATGTCGGCATTTCGGTCTCTACCGCCGTTGATGTGGCTAAGGATGCTGCCGATTTTATCTTACTTGAACGCAGCCTCAGCGTTTTGCATGACGGCATCATTGAGGGGCGTAAGTCCTTCGGCAATGTAATGAAGTATTTGTTAATGGGAACGAGTTCCAACTTCGGCAACATGTTCAGCATGGCCGTGGCGGCGACGTTTCTGCCGTTTCTGCCGATGCTGCCAACGCAGATTCTGCTGAACAATTTCCTCTACGATCT
>DASROI010000086.1:0-11372 GCA_035646955.1 Pyrinomonadaceae bacterium | reverse complement strand
GTCGTGCACTCGAAGATCGGTACCGTGGTGCTTCCGATTGAATTATGCGACGACATCATGCCGGGAGTGGTGAGCACTCCTCATGGTTGGGGGCATGATCGTTCGGGAGTTCAACAAGCTGTGGCCCAACAACACTCGGGTGCGAGTATTAATGATTTAACTGATAATCAATTGATCGACGCACTTTGTGGAACGGCCGCCTTCAATGGCACCCCGGTCACCGTCGACGCCAAATGAAAAGAAGTTGTCAGTTGTCCGTAGTCAGTAGTCTGTTGTCTGACCACGGACTACGGACAATCCAGTAATCATGATTCCAATTTCAATACTCGATCTTGTTCCCGTCATCGTCGGTGAGACGCCACGAGAGGCGCTCCACAAGAGTCTCGAACTGGCCCAGCGTGCCGAACAGTTGGGATATAGGCGCTACTGGGTGGCGGAACATCACAACATGACCGGGATCGCCAGCGCCGCGACCTCGGTTGTCATTGGATATCTTGCCAATGGCACTTCAACTATACGTGTTGGATCAGGCGGCATCATGTTGCCTAATCACTCTCCACTTGTGATCGCCGAACAATTCGGAACCCTCGAATCACTTTATCCGGGTCGGATCGATCTGGGGTTAGGTCGCGCGCCGGGTACCGATCAACGAACGGTGGTGGCCTTGCGGCGTGCCGGAGTGAGGCCTGACAGCTTCCCCGAAGATGTAATGGAGTTGATGTTATTACTCGCTGAAGCGAAGCCGGGCCAACCTGTTAGAGCCGTACCAGGTGCAGGTACTGAAGTTCCGATCTGGATTCTTGGGTCAAGCACTTTTGGCGCTGAGCTGGCCGCAGCACTTGGTCTACCTTACGCGTTCGCTTCCCACTTTGCACCAGACTCTTTGTTTGACGCCCTCGAGATCTACCGCCGTCAGTTTCGACCATCAAAACAATTGGACCATGCTCATGCGATGGTTGGCGTGAATGTTGTTGCCGCGGACACTGATGAAGCAGCGCGGCGTCTGTTTACTACGGTCCAACAGTCGTTCGCCAATTTGGTGCGTGGTGCGCCCGGAAAATTACAGGCGCCAATCGACGATATCGAGGAGTATTGGACCCCGGCGGAGAAGCATCAGGCTTCGAGGATGCTGAGGTATTCGATAGTCGGTTCCGCAGAGACGGTGCGGCGGGAGTTGGAAGCTTTTGTTGAGATGACTAAAGCAGACGAGCTAATGATTGTCTCTCATTTGTATGATCACGCTGCCCGCATTCGTTCATACGAGATTATTGCCGATAATTATCCACAGATTCAGTAGATGAGTCAGATTTAAGGAAGGGAACAAACGCAATCGCCTTTGCTGCTTTATCTGGGAAATCTGTGTGCTACCACTAGATCTCTACTGGGACTGGTTTAACATTCCAGATCTTGTCGCAGTATTCCTGAATCGACCTGTCCGATGAGAAGTAGCCCATGCGAGCTACATTCAAGATCGCCATTTTAGTCCACGACTCAACATCACCAAACGCGTGCCCGGCGCGGATCTGTGCATCCACATAAGATTGGTAATCCACAAACAAAAGATATTCGTCCCGCTCCAGCAGCGAATTAATTAGCGGTGCAAAGAGCTCCTGGTCGCCTTTTGAGAAATCGCCGTGTCGAAGTACGTCGATCGATTCGCGCAATTGTTCGTTGCCGTAATAGTAATCGCGCGGACGATAGCCTTGCGTCCAGAGGTTCATAACCTCTGGACTTGTCAGTCCGAACAGAAAGAAATTATCCGGTCCAACTGCCTCGCGCATCTCGACGTTAGCTCCGTCCAAAGTACCAATTGTCACGGCGCCATTGAGTGCGAATTTCATGTTTCCGGTTCCTGATGCTTCTTTACCGGCTGTTGAAATTTGCTCAGACAAATCTGCAGCGGGATAGATGAACTGCGCGTTCTTCACATTAAAGTCGGGAAGAAATACAACTTTCAGTTTGTCGTTAACGGACTGGTCGTTGTTCACGACGTCAGCAATTGAGTTGATCAACTTTATGATCAACTTGGCCATTGCGTAACCAGGAGCCGCCTTGCCCGCAAAGACGAATGTTCGTGGCTCAGTGATGAAATTTCGATCGGTTTTAAGATTGCGATACAGGCTGATGATGTGTAGTGCATTCAGATGTTGTCGCTTGTACTCATGAATCCGCTTAACCTGCACATCAAAGAGGGAATCCGGATTTACCACGATACCCGTTCGGTCCTTAATTAACTTTGCGAGTGCGCCTTTGTTGGCGCGTTTAACTTTACGCCACGCTTCATTGAAGGATGGATCCGTGATGTGCTCCTCAAGACGATTAAGTTGATCAGTGTGGCGAATCCAATCTTCGCCAATAGATTGTGTAATCAACCGGGCCAGCTGTGGATTACTGAGTGCCATCCATCGCCGCGGCGTGACGCCGTTCGTGATGTTGAGAAACTTCTCCGGATAAAGCTCGTAGAAATCACGCAGCACACTTGTTTTCAGAAGCTCGGTGTGGAGAGCGGCGACACCATTGACGGCATGGCTACCCACGGTGGCGAGATGGGCCATGCGCACGTATTTCTGATCGTTTTCATCAATTAGCGAGAGGTGTTGTACCTTTTGCTCGTCGCCCGGGAAGCGAAGACGAACTTCTTCGATAAAGCGCCGGTTAATTTCGTAGATGATTTCGAGATGACGAGGCAAGAGTTCGCGGAACAGTGGCAATGGCCAGGTCTCTAATGCTTCAGGCAAGAGAGTGTGGTTTGTATAGCCGAAGGTCTGTTGGGTGACATGCCAGGCGCGGTCCCAATCCATTGAACGCACGTCAACCAGAAGTCGCATCAGCTCGGCAACAGCGATCGACGGATGAGTGTCGTTAAGCTGCACCGCAAAAAACTTATGAAAGTCATCGGGTTTGTTGCCGGATACATCGTTAATCCTGAGCATGTCCTGCAGGGAACACGATACAAAGAAGTATTGCTGTTCGAGGCGGAGTTGCTTTCCCTTATTCATCGTGTCGTTTGGATATAAGACTTTCGTGATTGTTTCTGACTTAACCTTCTCTTCGACTGCCCGGTAATAGTCGCCCACGTTGAAAGCTTTGAAGTCAAAAGATTCTGTCGCCTCGGCCTTCCATAGTCGCATTAGGTTATTGTTACCGACTCTGTAACCAACCACTGGCGTATCGTAGGCCAACCCTTTGATCACTCGGTGGGGAACCCAGTTGACGCGATACTGGCCATCAGCATCGACAGAGGGTTCTGTGTATCCGCCGAGATTCACGTCGAAACTGATCTCAGGGCGTTGAATCTCCCAGGGATTCCCGGGAGATAACCATTTGTCGGTGACCTCCACCTGCCACCCGTCGCGTATCTCCTGATCGAAAATTCCGAACTCGTATCGAATCCCGTAGCCAATCGCTGGCACTTCCAGCGTTGATAGTGATTCGAGATAGCAGGCAGCAAGGCGACCAAGACCACCATTTCCAAGTCCCGGTTCCTCTTCTTCGGAAAGAAGTTCATCAAGATTAAGCCCCAGGTCAGTGGTTGCCTCTTTCGCTTGATCGTAGAGCCCGAGATTGATCAGGTTATTACCCATCTGCGGTCCAATAAGGAATTCTGCAGACAGATACGACACCACCCGGACATCACTCCTCATGAAAGTGCGAACAGTTTTTATCCAGCGGTCCAGGAGCCGATCTCGTACCGTCAGCGCCAGCGCCATGTACCAATCATTGGGCGTCGCGATTTCTGGCAGCCGGGCCCGGCTGTAAAAAAGATGGTCAAGGATGTCGCTCTTGATCGATTCAGTGTGTGAGGGAGGTTCCAGGCCGGATGTTTGCGGGTCGTTCTTCATTGTCTAAGCCTCAGCGTCGTCAGGGAACAATCGATTTTAATAAACACTTGTTTGGTCTAACCAAGACTGGCAAGATAGCGCGAAGAAGAAAAGCTGACAATGGGGATGTCGCACTTTGATCAGACGAAACTCCACGGAACTCAAATGATCACTCTGAAGGTCTGGGCCAAACAGAGGCTGACGTCTCTGTTTATTACAGTCATTGCTAGCACGATTAGCTCCGTTCAAATTCACGCGCAACAGAATCGACAGCCTTACCTGAGGAAACAAGGCACCGCAACGCAGCTTATAGTTGATGACAAGCCATTTTTAGTACTGGGAGGGGAACTGGGAAATTCGTCGTCATCTAGTTTGGAGTATATGGCACCAATATGGCCCCGGTTGGCTGCGCTCAAACTAAATACAGTTCTCGCTCCAGTTTACTGGGAGCTAGTCGAACCGGCCGAGGGTAAATACGACTTTACGTTGGTGGATGGTCTGATCCGGGACGCTCGAAAGCACAATCTTAAGCTCGTTCCTTTGTGGTTTGGCTCGTGGAAGAACAGCATGTCGTCGTATGCGCCCGCCTGGGTGAAAAGGGATCAGCGTCGCTTCCCACGCTCGCAGGACAGCAAGGGTAACGGCATGGAGATTCTCTCGCCCTTCAGCAAAGAGAATGTCGAGACGGATGCGCGTGCATTTTCAGCGTTTATGCGCCACGTCCGGGAAGTCGATGCCGATCATGACACCGTGATTATGGTCCAGGTCGAAAATGAAATTGGAATGATTCCGGAGTCGCGCGATCGCAGCCAGATCGCGAACGAACTGTTTAACCAGCGCGTGCCAGTCGAGTTGATGGACTATCTGCAACAGCATAAGGACCAACTAATTCCTGAGTTTCGAACTGTTTGGGCCACGAATAATTTCAAGATGAATGGCACCTGGGAAGAGATATTTGGAACTGGTCCGGAGACTGATGAGATCTTTATGGCCTGGTATTTTGCGCGGTATACAAATCGAGTCGCCGAAACAGGTAAAACTGAATACGCGCTGCCAATGTTTGTAAACGCTGCGTTGATTCGTCCCGGTCATAGACCCGGTCAGTATCCTAGCGCTGGTCCGCTCCCGCACTTAATGGACGTCTGGAGGGCGGGTGCTCCGAAGATCGACTTTCTGAGCCCCGATATCTATTTCCAAAATTTTGCTGAGTGGGTCAGACGATATGACCGTTCAGGAAATCCGGTGTTTATTCCCGAAGCAATGCCTGGCCCGGTCGACTCGGTAAATGCGCTTTATGCGATCGGGCAGCACAACGCGATTGGCTTTAGTCCATTCAGTATTGATTCGTTGGATGCGGAGACCACCGCAGCAGTGACAGAGAGTTATGAGTTGTTGACTCAGTTAACAGCGCTTGTCCTGGCCAATCAAGGAAAGGGAACTATGGCGGGACTGCTGCCGGAAGGACCAGAGCAACGTCAACCACAACAATTGCGACTGGGTAACCAAGTGCTTTACGTAGGTTTTGATAAACCAACAAATGAGCATGAGAGGGTACTTTCGGGGGGACTGGTCATCGCGCTTGGCCCCGATGAATATCTTTTTGCTGGAACTGGTTTGACGATCACTTTTGAAACGGCTGGTACTGGTGATCCGTTGGTGGGCTTGCTTGCTGTCGATGAAGGGAAGTATGTAGATGGCCAGTGGGTAGCTGGACGGCGATTAAATGGTGACCAGACTCACCAGGGGCGGCATGTCAGGTTGGGCGCTGGAAAGTTTGGAATTCAGAGGGTGAAGGTTTATCGGTATAGGTAGAATAGGACCTATAGGACCTATGAGAGATAGGACCTATAGGACGAATAGGACCTATAGAACGAATAGGACCGATAAGAATAGGACCAATAGAATCCATATGAGATCTTGCTTTTCAATTCTCGTTTTAGTAATTGCATCATCATTTCAGATGAATAAAGAAGCTGCTGACAAACCGTGGCCACGAAGTGACCAAAACTCCATAATTGCGCACCAAGAGCTATTACATAAAGCAGAAACCGGCCGCATCGATATCTACTTCGAAGGCGACTCGATCACGAGACGTTGGGGCGCCAGCGATGAACAATACAAGCATTTTCTAGCTAACTGGCGCCAGAATTTCTTCGGCTGGAATGCCGGCAACTTTGGCTGGGGTGGCGACAAGACACAAAATATTCTGTGGCGACTCGAGCAGGGAGAACTTGATAACGTTAAGCCTAAAGTTATCGTCCTCCTCGCCGGCACGAATAATGTCGGCAGCACTGCTCCGCAACCAAATGATTCAAGGGTTGACGACATCACACGCGGAATCAAAACGATACTAGACGTTCTTCGTCATAAGGCTCCAAACGCTACCATTGTGCTGATGGGGATTTTTCCTCGTAACGACAACATTGCGGTGATGCCTATCATCAATCAGGTCAACGAGAGGATCGCGAAATTTGCTGACGGCAAAAAGATCAGATTTCTGAATATCAACGATAAGCTTGCGGATAAGAACGATAAGCTGTTCGAAGGAATGACAGTCCCGGACGGTTTACATTTGGATGTGAAAGCCTATCAAGTTTGGGCCGACGCATTAAAGCCGATCTTCACTGAATTACTTGGACCACCTGCCAAAGAGGACCACTCGCCACCTCCAACCGGCGATCCCAGCTCAAAAAAGCCCTGATTACATAAACGCGAGCGAAGCGGGTGATATCAACTGGTCCGTTCAGAACCGCGTTTTGAATGAGATGGACCCGGTGCGATCTATCCTGAATCTGCGACGTTTGTGAAATCTGCAGGTGTTTTAAGGTAGACCAA
Organism: Pyrinomonadaceae bacterium; assembly: GCA_035646955.1. Lineage (GTDB taxonomy): Bacteria > Acidobacteriota > Blastocatellia > Pyrinomonadales > Pyrinomonadaceae > PSRF01. The sequence goes on along the minus strand of DASROI010000086.1, from coordinate 4,716 downwards.
TGCGTTTCTGCAAATCCGCCAAACGTGGATCCCCTCGCAAGGAATCCAAAAACGGATCTGTCTTTATTCTTGGTAAGAACCAATCGCGCGCCTGATAAGCTTTTTCGAGTTCAGCGAATGCCGCATCCTTGTCGCCGAGTGCGCCATAAATGATTGCTGCCCAGTAGTTAATTAGATACCGAGTCTTTTCGACGTCTTTTATCTGGCTTATTACATCAAGTGCTTCCTGGCGCCGGCCGAGCTTTGCATAAGTGTAGCCTCTCAGGTTGTTGGACTTGGGCAACGAGAGAGACTCAGACAAGCTCAACGATTCCTCGTACATTCCCTTTGCGCTTAATGCATTGCAGAGCCAGGTCCTTACCGTAACCTGGGTTGGATCAAGGTCGTAAGTCTTCCTGGCCTGTTCAAGTCCGAGATCAAACTGGCGTGCGTAGATATAGACGGCCGCGAAGTTTGCTCCCTGGTTCAACGATAACGGTTCGAGTTCCATAGCGCGTTTCATTTCCGCGATCGCTTCTTCATGTCGGCCCATCGGGCTTAAGTAAACCCAGGCGTAGCGATAGTGTGTGATCGCGAGATTCGGGTCGAGCTCGAGCGCACGTTTGAACTCGCGTTCACCTTCGGTCCAGTTCCAGTCATAGGTGCAAGCAATGAGACCCGCTACCGTGTGAGCTTCCGGTAGATCGGGATCGAGCGCTAATGCTTTAGCAACGGCTGCCTTCGCTTGCGGCATTGCCTCTCTTGGTGACATGTACGGATAAGAAGGCATTACCGCATACGATTCAGCGACGCCCACATACGCGAGTGCAAAATTTGAATCCAGTGTTACTGCCTGTTGGAAGAGTTGGATACTTCGTTCCAGGTCCTCTTTGGTTCGTCTGGCAAAATAGAAGCGTCCTTTCATATACAGTTGATAGGCTTCGTTGTTCTCGGTGTAGTGCTTCGTGATGCCTTTTGTGGCGGTGCCCTCCAGTTTCACCTGCAGCTTTTCAGTAATAGCTCCGGCGATCTCACGTTGCGTCGCCAGTAGGTCCGCCATTTTGCGTTCGTATTGTTCACCCCAAAGAGATTTATTGTTCTTGATGTCAACAAGTTCAACGGTCAGGTTTAAGTTGTCGCCTCGTTTCATAAGGCGACCAGTCATGACGGTATCGACTCCAAGGTCGGCGGCTATCTTTGCAAGGTCGGTATCTTTGCCCTTGTAGCGCATGACCGAGCTTGTGGGACTAACTTTTAGTCCACGTAGTTGTGACAATCGAAAGATGAGGGATTCAGTTAAGCCGTCTGAAAGGTAGTCAGTGTCAGCATCGTCGCTCTTGTTTTGAAACGGAAGTACCGCAATCGAGTTTATCGAGGTCGCGTCAGCTTGAGACGAACCGCGAAACCTCGTAAACCAATAGACAACGCCTACACCCAGCAGTAAAAGTATCGCCGCTGCTACACCGACAATGCGCTTGTGTTTGCCAACTTGAGTCGCTAGATATTCTGCGCTCGAAATCGTAGAAGCACCCGAATGAGAGCGAGTGGCAAGCGACGGGGCTACTGAACGGGCTTCTGTGCTAAGCGCTGCCGCGCTACCAGACGAAGGCGCGATCGTTGCGTCTGAACCCGGCGAGGTTTCCAATTCACGACGTAACTCTTTCAATTCGATCGCCACGTCCTTGATCGTCTGATAGCGTTCTTCTTTGTCCTTGGCCAGACAGCGGCGAATGATGCGCTGCAACTCCACCGGCGCTGACGGGTTTAAGTCTGTAATTTTTGGCGCAGGTTCGTAGATCAGACGGTGCAGGGATTTAACGATCGAATCGCCTGCAAATGGTTTTTGCCTCGTCGCCGCTTCGAACAGAATGCAACCGAAAGAAAAAATGTCCGAACGTTGATCGATCTCGTTTGTTTTGCCCTGGGCTTGCTCTGGCGACATGTAGCCGATGGTCCCCATGATTACCCCTGGGGTTGACTGCTGTTGCATGATGGCAGTTGCGACATCTTCCTCGGCCTGAGCGGCAGATAGTTTTGGCTCGAGCAATTTTGCGAGGCCGAAATCCAGGATCTTTGCATGACCGTCGCTCGTGATCATGAGGTTATCCGGCTTAAGGTCGCGGTGGACGATTCCGGCGGCGTGAGCTTTGGCAAGACCTTCGGCAGAGTGTTGTAGATAACGAAGCAGCTTTCTTAGCTCAGTATGGTCACGATGAATCTTGTCACGCAGCGTAACGCCATCAATGAATTCCATCGCGATGAAGTGAGTGCCATCGCTTTCACCAATTTCGTACATGTGAGCGATATTTGGGTGATTGAGGGCTGCGGCGGCCTTGGCCTCGCGAACAAAGCGATCCATGCGATCGCGATGCGACGCGACTTCGGGCGGAAGAATCTTCAGGGCGACTTTGCGATCGAGTTTTGTATCCTCTGCTAAGTACACTTCACCCATTCCACCTGCGCCGAGTTTGGACACAATGCGGTAGTGCGAAAGATTTGTCGGGGGACGCAATTCTTCCATTCGAGTATTCAGTTAGCCATCAAATGTTCTTCAAATTTGCGGATGTGTGGTCAGCCTTGGTTACCCAATTCGGCAGGTAAGTCGTCTGCGGACTGCGAGGGTAAGTTTTTCAAAAAAGAACTGACAGTACAGGACGGGTATTCTAGCTTTATTGAGGAGAGCACGCTAGGGGACGGCTTCGCCCAAAACCGCACGGCGGACGGCCGCTCGGGCAAGTAAACGTGTTGAATCCAGAGTTGGCAAGGGCGAGTCTTCTGGTCGAACGATCAACGGTATCTCAGTGCAACCCAGCACTACCGCATCACAACCGCGCGTCTTAAGTTTCTCAGTTACCTCATTAAAGTAGAGTCGAGATCTTTCTGGGAAGAGGCCATTGACCAACTCCTTGAAAATTATGTCGTTGATTCGTTCCCGATCCTCTTTATCGGGAATTTCGGTGGCTATACTAAATTCGTGCAATGCATCCGGGTAGACTTCGCCTTCCATCAGGTATTTGGTTCCTAAAATGCCAAGACGCTTGTAGTTAGAACTATTGGCTTCCTGGGCGACTGCGGTGGCGATATGTATCCACGGAATCGGCGACTTCGGGAGCAAATACTTGAACGCCCGGTGATATGTGTTGTCAGGACAAATTGCAAATGTCGCTCCAGCCTGCGCGACCTTGTGAGCCGATTCCGTAAGGATGTCGGCCAGTGCCACCCAGTCGTCCGCTCGGATATAGCGCATGTGCTCGGCTAGTGGAACTGAGTTCATGGTTATCTCGGGATGATTGTGCTCACCCATGAGCGCTGGCGCCTCGAGGCAAATAGTGCGGTAACATAGTGCTGCGCCTTCCGCACTGCCGGCTACGATTCCGATGTGTTTTGTCATGATCTGTTCACGTCCATTCGGTGACTACATTATGAATCAACCTCCCGCGTATCGACCAGATCACGTACACGACCGGCTTCAACCGCGTGGTCCTTCAATTCACACCCAGCCCAGACGAATTGAACACTGCGAGACAGCCCCGGCTAAAGCGACTGTGTGAAAACTCAACTTTCTCATTCTCCCCAAGCTTCAGCTTGGGGTTATCGGCCTCCCGTACGAATCTCCGCAACCGTTTTAACGGTTTGCGAAATTGAGTGAATACTTAGGAGTTTAGTGAGGTTAAGATAAAGTTGACTGCTTCAGACAGGTGTCTCGAAACCCCAAGGGTGAAGCTTGGGGAGAATGAGAAGTTGGGTTTTCACAACAGTCGCTGAAGCCGGTGGTTGTCTCGGACTGTTCAGCTCATCCAGGCCCAGGTAGAACTTGAATCGACCATCTGGCTGAAAAGCCTCGTCAACTCTAGGCTGGGTAGCGTCGTTTGAAGAGGTTGAGCACAAATACAACTAGTGCCCCCAAGAGTAGAATATGAATCCACCCGGCAGTAACAAACCCTCCATAGAATGCGATTAACCAAATCAACACCAAGCCACAAGTATTGTCCACAACATAAGGGCTTACCTTTACTCGCTCTACTCGGTTTTCATTTCGAATACTCGAGACTATTTGGGGAGGACTCACATGTCTGTGCGGTACACCACATATGTGATATCGTCACCTTGCAATAAAGGTCGCTGGAGCATGGACGACCCCTTTACCACCATGTACGTAGCTGAAGTAAACAATAAGACCTGTGAAAACCGCTTACTGGCGGCGCTTCCGTCTCTTGAGTTCGACCGGCTTCGACCCGCGCTTCAAGAAGTATCATTTGATCTAGGTCAGGTGGTGTACGAATTCGGTGGCCACCTCAACTACGTCTATTTCCCCACAACGGCAATTGTTTCCTTGCTTTACACGATGGAAAACGGAGCAACTGCCGAGATGGGATTGACTGGTAATGATGGCGTGGTTGGCATTGCACTCTTCATGGGTGGTGGAACCATGCCCAATCGTGCCGTAATCCAGAGCTCCGGTGGCGCCCTCAGAATGAATGCAAAGACACTGCAAGATGAATTTGCAAGAGGCGGTAACTTTCAGCAGTTGTTATTGCGTTATACACAGGCACTCATCACTCAGATCTCTCAAACCGCCGTCTGTAATCGTCTCCACTCGGTCGAACAACAACTCTGTCGCTGGTTGCTATTGAGCCATGACCGAGTGCCCGCAGACGAGTTGATCATGACTCAGGAGTTAATTGGTGACATGCTGGGTGTTCGCCGCGAAGGTGTCACGGTTGCAGCCGGCAGGCT
>DASROI010000085.1:0-6513 GCA_035646955.1 Pyrinomonadaceae bacterium | reverse complement strand
CGCGGTACTGTACTCGCGCTACTGCACTCATCGCTCCCCAAATTCTATAACACTGGAAATTTGCCTTTCATGTGGAATGCCACACGAACAAGTCTGACTGTTATAGATAAACTCTGTCCGTTATGGTCACATGACAACGGGTACAGTACCGCGGATGGTACACTCAACGACCGCACTTCTCAGGATTTAGATGAGAGTTGAGTGTACCATCCGGTCGCTGCGCTCGCGGTACTGTACTCGCGCTACTGCACTCATCGCTCCCCAAATTCTATAGCGCTGGAAATTTGCCTTTCATGTGGAATGTCACACGAGCAAGTCTCACTGTTATTGATAAACTCGGTCCGTTATCATGCTATCGATTCATCTTCCTGATATCTGAGATTCAAGCTGAAACCGCAAAGATGGTATTGGCCCTGGCTAACTTTTGGCACTTATCAGGCTGGCAGTCGTGAGAGTATGATAAGTGCTATGACCGTACTACTCAGATTTGTTTTTGGTGTTGTCCTGGCAGGTAGTTTAGTGGTGTGGATCGGTACCTCATTTTTCGTAATTCTCATATTCATGCTGACAGTCGGCATTATCGCTGCCATCTGGGGCGACAAGTTCCTGCTCGGATTCATGAGGCTGATGCGCTACTTGAGATAAATACGTTGACGGTGAGTATCAGCGGGCGACCTTCTCAAGGTTATGCGTTTCTGAAAAGTCTTAAATCAAGCCCATATCGCCAAGTTATCATGTTGTGACCCGTTCGCCCGTTGTGAATACACGAAAGTCAAATTATGGCGCTTGAGATCCTGGAGCTTGGTGAATGGGTGGTTCGTGGCGTCTTTGGCTGGCGCTACATCTTTTCCAGATCTTTTCGAGAACAAACGCACCGAAGCTGGAAGTATGAATCGTGGTTGACTGTTGTTGTGTTGGAGGTTGGGATTAGTTTGACCGCTGTCGTTTTTTCCCTGATCCTGTTTTGGTTAGGTGTAAGAGCTTTCCTGTCACTGGACTGAAATGTCTTTACTCGCCGCACAGAGGTTAAAATTCCAGTTAGTGTTTTCCTGTGTGGTCATAGCAGTGGGCCTTGTAGTCACATGGCTGCTGCTCGCGGACAGTTCACCATTTCATGATTATTTCATGAGAGACAGTGGCCTCGCAGACGTGTGGTACGTTACAGCGATAGTTCCGTACATTGTCAGCGCAATGATTGAGGGAAATCCACACTCGCCCTCGATGGCGATCTTTATTCTGGTACTGGTCCTTCAATGGATTGTCCTCGCATGGGTTCTGTCGATTCCAGTGGCAAGACTATGGATTAGTTCCCATAAGAAGTGAGCGTCCCAGTAGAGATCGACAAACTTACGCCGTTATTGCGCTCACGACCCGTATCGAACACTTCGCCAGAATAACGAAACAAAAAAGAAGACAATATCGTTTGCCTGATTGGCTCCGCTAAACAACGATATCGATAGTGGTCCATTGTTAAGTAACATCAAGGGATCTTTCAACTCCATTCACGAAGTTCGCGGCGAAGTCCTATGAAAAGAACCTTACTAACGGGAATTCGAGTCTTTGCCTTAACGGTGGTCTACCTGATCTGTTTCGCCGCGGTCTCGGGCGCGTTGTTCCAGTCGGCAGGTCCCCAGTCTCCGCAGGACCAAGCCGGCGCAATGTTTTCGCTTCTGATAGTGAGTTTCCTGAACACTGCAGTCTTGAGCTACGTCATTCTGCGTTCCCGCTGGACGGGTTGGAAACTCATTTTGACAATCTTCTTCGTCCTCTACGGTGTCGTCACGGTAATGTCGCAGGTAGAGACGGCATTCTTCGTCACGACCCTTCCGCCTGGAATGTTGCCTCGTCTCTTTCTTGCCGGCGCGATTATCTCCGCACTTTTTTCTTTGCTGGCTGTACTGATTCTTGGTAAAGCCAGATCGAAATCTCACGAAAGCTATGACCTGAATTTTCCGGTTAACCAGTGGATTGCGAGGCTCTCGTTAATAGTTGTCGCCTATGTTGTCATCTATTTTGCCTTCGGCTATTTCATCGCATGGAAAAGTGCGGCGGTGCGTAGTTATTACGGCGGGACAGATCCAGGCACCTTCCTGGTCCAGCTAACCAGCACATTGCGTGACCGGCCATTGCTTCTGCCGCTTCAAATCGTTCGTGCCTTGATGTGGACGGCCATAGCAGTGCCCGTCATCCGGATGATGAGAGGTCCCTGGTGGGAAGCCGGTTTAGCGGTCTCATTGTTGTTCTCTGTTGTGATGTGTTCGCAGTTGCTCTTACCCAATCCGTTCATGCCTGAGGAAGTTCGGATGGTTCACCTATTAGAAACGGCGACCTCGAATTTTCTCTTTGGCTGGCTGATAGTATTCCTTTTGCGAGGACCCCGATCTTCCACCCGCCGCCGCGCCTATCTCTCTCGGTAGTCTCGCAGCTTTCTTTAATAGACTTATTATTCGACAGGAGGTAGTGTCCTAACTTGAACTTCTCTGTGCCGCCTGTGAGACATCTGTGACTCTGCAGTTTTCGGTTCTAAGGACTTTGCTGCACCAAGGAGCCACCGAGGACACAAAGGATGCACAGAGTATCGGGTAGGAGAGTACTCTAAAATCATCAGGTAGCCAGTTTGCGCCGTTCTAGGTAAAATCCCTTTGACCCCCAACTCTCCTAACCCGCTGTTTGGAGTCAGCCTTCGCTGACTGAACGCTGTCCCCCGATCAGAACAGAAGTGTCTCTGTCGCAGGCTTCGTTGTTCCAACTCGACTGAAGAGAAAAGCCCGGATGACTGACATTTTGACCTACGCTGCACACACTATTTCTGAAAGTTCCACAGCTCCGGGATTTGTCGCTGTTAGCAAATTCACGATCGCGAACGACATGGTTCAGCAGGTAAAAACGGCGTTTCGCGAGCGACCACATCTGGTTGATAACGCCCCTGGCTACGTCCGCATGGAGGTCCTCAGTCCAGTAGATGAGCCGGCAGAAATCTGGTTGATAACCTACTGGCTTGATGAGGCAAGCTTCAAAACATGGCATCGGAGTCATGAATATCATGAAGCTCACAGTGGTATTCCAAAAGGTCTTAAACTCGTGCCTAAAAGTTGGACCGTGCAGCACTTTGAGTACGTGTGTTCCTAGAAGTCAGTATCAGGTGAATGTTGACCACAGACGTTGCGAATCAAACCAGCCTGGCCATCGATCGGTCGCGTGACTCCCTCGCGGAAGCTATTACTAACCGCCACTACGAACTGCAACCCGAACTAGAGCAGCGATATGGCCCTGCCGGCCGTGCCAAGTGCCTGCAGGACGCGAACTTTCATCTCTCCTATCTTTCTGAAGCCGTTAAGGCAAAACTTCCTTCGCTGTTCGGCGATTATGTGGCCTGGGCCAAGGTAATGCTGGAGTCGCGGCGCATTCCTGCCCAGGACCTGGTCCGAAACCTGGAGGTGATTCGCGACACACTGAGAGATCGACTTCCGGACGAAGCGAGCCAGGTTACAAACGAATATATTGATTGGGGTATCGCTCGACTTTCGGAAACTCCCGGTGGTGTCCCTTCCCAGATTCAGGGCGACACTCCGTTGGCCCAACTGGCGAGACACTATCTCGACAGCCTGCTCGCCGGTGATCGTCGAAAGGCAGCTAAGCTTATTCTTGACGCGATCGAGGCGGGCGCGAGCGTAAAAGACATTTACCTTCACGTGTTTCAATCGTCGCAACACGAAATAGGTAGATTGTGGCAGTTGAATCGGATCAACGTTGCTCAAGAGCACTACTGCACTGCTGCGACCCAGCTCGTAATGTCGCAGCTTTACCCTTACATCTTCAACAGCGAGAAAAACGGAAAGACACTTGTGGCGACATGCGTTTCAGGAGATTTACATGAAATTGGGGTGCGCATGGTGTCAGATTTCTTCGAGTTGGATGGCTGGGACACTTTCTATCTCGGCGCTAACGTGCCGGCCCAAAGCATCATCCAAACCCTGATAGAACGACGGGCAAATGTGCTTGCGGCCTCGGCGACTATCACGTCCCATGTTGGCGCGCTGGCGGATCTGATTCGTTTGGTCCGTAGTACACCAGAGTGCAGTCAAGTGAAGATCCTTGTCGGCGGATATCCATTCAAAGTAGCGCCTGACTTGTGGTCCAGGATCGGCGCAGATGGTTATGGCCGCGATGCCCTGGAATCCATTGTGGTTGCAAATCGACTACTTGAGGAGAATGGCTGAACTTGAGTTCAACGGAGATACAAATCAGGGCGACGGGTTTGGCGTTCTTGTCCGATCATGATGGGGTGATCACGCAGGTCATCTCGGATGGACTCGGGCTTACCGGACTTATTCCGGGAGAGTCTGTGACTTCAATTGTTCATGACGACTCTCGTGGGAAGGCCGCGGAGTTTCTTCGTTTACTTCGCGAAGAAGAAACAGCCTTCGACTGGGAGCTAACTGTTGCTGTTGCTGGCCAACTAAACGCGCTTCACTTTACCGGAGCCAGAATTGATGATCGCTTTTTGATAGTAGCCGCGAAATCCACCATCGGCATGGCGTCGTTTCTCGAAGAACTTGCCCAGTTGGATCCTGTTGATAGCCACATTCACTCGGTATTGGCTGCGTTGGCCGCTCAGGCACGCGCGCGGGCCAACGTTGACGTGGACTATTACGACGAGCTGACTCGTTTGAATAACGAGCTCGCGACCGCACAACGTGAACTGGCTCGGAAAAATGCTGAACTCGCTCGACTGAATGAGCAGAAGAATCAATTCCTTGGTATCGCTGCTCATGACTTGCGGAATCCTCTCGACGTAATTTTGACCTACAGCATGTTTGTTCTAAACGAGGCTCGCGATTCACTCGACCCGGAGCACCTGGACTTTATCGAAAGGATCAGGAACTCGAGCCAGTTCATGCTCGACCTCGTAAACGACCTCCTGGATGTGTCGCGTATTGAAGCGGGCAAGCTCGAGCTTGACCTCTCGGAGGTCGACCTGCTGGCGCTAATCAAGCGCAACGTCGCGCTAAATCAAACACTGGCCGAACGAAAACAGATACGAATCAAATTGGTTAAAGATCAGCACGAGATTCCAAGGGTACGCGTCGACGTTTCGAAGATTGAGCAGGTTCTTAACAATCTGATTGGTAATGCTGTCAAGTTCTCGCCGACAGGGAGCCAAGTCGAAGTAGCCATTGAGAGCAGCGAAAAAGAAATCCTGGTTTCCATTCAGGACGAAGGCCAAGGTATCAACACTGACGAGCTCGAACGCTTGTTCCGTCCCTTTGAAAGAGGACAGGCACAGCCTATTCAGGGTCAGAAGGGAGCTGGTCTGGGTTTGGCGATCTCAAAGCGAATAATAGAAGGACATGGCGGGAAAGTTTGGGCCGAGAATCTCTTGGAAAAGGGAGCGAAGTTTGTGTTTTCGCTGCCCGTTAGTTAAAGCGGGTGACTATGGAGAAATAAGGTCTGGACCATGGCCACATTCGAACGCCTCCTAGCCGCAATAGTTGAGGACGACCGTGAGAGGGTCGGAACGCTGCTTGAGGCTGAACCGGAGCTGGTAGACCAATCAGTCGTTAACCCAAAACTTTACGAGGCAGGAATCTTTCACTGGCTCTATCGAGGGGACACCGCACTGCATTTGGCCGCAGCCGGTTATCGCGTAGAGATTGTCGAGTCACTCTTGCAGACCGGCGCTGACCCCAACGCGTTTACAAATGATCGTCATAGTGGACCGTTACACTACGCTGCTGATGGCTATGTCAGTGGAGATGCGTGGGATCCCGAAAGACAAGTTAAGACTATTAAGTGTCTGCTCGAAGCCGGGGCAATAATCGATGCCCGGGACAAGAATGGCGCCACACCTTTGCACCGGGCCGTCAGAACAAGATGCGCGGCGGCGGTGCAGTATCTGCTTGCTAACGGCGCTGCTCCTGAGAGTAGGAATAACTCTGGATCCACCCCATTTCACCTGGCTGTTCAAAACACGGGACGAGGCGGCAGTGGCGACGAAGTGGCGAAAAACGCTCAACATGAGATCATCGAGTCGTTTCTCAATGCCGGCGTGAGTCCCGAACTCAAAGATGGCAAAGGAAATCCGTGGTGGATTGGGTGAAGAGCGAACCGATACTGCAGATGTTTACGAATCAGCCTCCACCTAAGTCCTCATAGTAGAATCGCTTTTGAAAACGCTTTAGCCGGCTGAGTCGTCTCAAAGGGACCAGGCGACGATGGGTTGGCAGGCTGATAATATTCCCGATATGTGCGAATCTTTGTTCGACAACCCGCCGGTGGTTCCGTTTGTCGAGTGTAGATATAAGGTAAAACTTCAAATGGGCTTCCATTGCCGCACTCAACCTCTTCTGTCGGACAGCGCGGGTCCTCGCTGGCTAAGTTGGCTTGTGCTTAAAGTTGGCCCGCGAGGACGCGCGCGGTCCGGCAGAAGAGGTTGTGCAGTGTAGATAATTTGACATAGAGGTCAGACCACTATTGAAAACATAAGTGCATTCCAGGATGACAAGCAAAAAC
>DASROI010000084.1:0-18828 GCA_035646955.1 Pyrinomonadaceae bacterium | reverse complement strand
GCTTTAGATATTCAGGGGTTCTTTGAGTGTATCATCCGGTCGCTGCGCTCGCGGTATTGTACTGTTCACCAATCTTGGCGTCTCTGCATCTTCTTAGTAACTCAGCGAAAGTTCTTAGGGAGTTTCCATGCGACCTTAGTGTTCTCAGTGCCTGTGGTGCAATCTTGTGCCACATTTCTATCCCGCAGAGACACAAAGGTCGCACAGAGCAGAACTACAAGTTATCTCGCTACCTATCTGCTCAAAACTTTTTGAGCAGGGTGGCTCTGATGTGATATCCGTTCAAACTTGACACTGCAAACGGCGGCTCCGTATATTGCAATCACGTTTGACCTCTTCGCCTTTAGCCGGCTTAGCTCAGTTGGTAGAGCGTCTGATTCGTAATTAGAAGGTCGCCGGTTCAACTCCGGCAGCCGGCTCCATGTAATTAAGTCTACACAACAATTTACGGCAAATAATAAAGGCGGCCTAATTGACCGCCTTAATAGTTTTGTTTGTAAGTGCTGACAGTTAGCGACCGCGGCGATCCCAGCTTCCATTGCGGTCTCGGTCTCCATTTCGATGTCGCCGGTGGTTCCGGTCAGAGTCTCGGTCTCGATCCCGGTCATGTCTACGACGGTGGTGATTACCATAACGGTCGTAGTCCCGATCTCGACGGGAGCGTCTCCAATCCCAATTATTAGAATCGTTTCCGCGGCGTGGTCCACGTCCATCCACGCGACCTTCGCTGGCGTCGTGACAGTTCACAAACTTTTCGCATTTCTTGTCCCAGTTGGAAGATTTCCGCCCACGTCCCTGAGCGCGAGCCTCGTAAGAACCGCCGACGAGGACCAAAACTGCGAGCCCTACAATCATGAAAAAGTTTCTGTAAGCTACTGGCTTCATAAATCGTTACCCCTCCGTTATCCGACTAGATTAAGGTGAGACTTACTCTTAGGGCGCTGATTTAGACTCAATTGGTGTGCCGGGTTGCGTTCCCAGAATGCGTCGCGGCCGTCCGGCTTTAGCTTAACCTCATAAAATCAAACGCTTAGAGCTCTTTCAACGATGGCTCTTATCTTAATTTGTGAGTTTCTTAACGTGATTGGTTAGAGGATCTACCAGGCTGAGTACGTACTGGTACAAGTAAAAAGCAGAGGCCATACTATTTGCGAGTTAGCGTGCCCGTATTGGTGCGGTCGGTTTTAAGCATCTGCCGTTTCGAAAACATTCAGTGGACCTTAGCAACCTCGGCGCGTTGATCTTGCTACTGGATTACCCACATCAGCGTAGAATTATTTCACCGCACTCTCGCAGGGAGGGCGAAAGTGATAATTATGAAGTGAGAATCAACAAGTCTTAATTATCGAACCAAACCAAATGCGGCCTCGTTGCGAACCGTATCCGGAGATAACTCTTTATGTTGAAACGAGCAACATCTCTAATTTTCTGTGGTGCTGTTGTTGTAGTTCTGATGGCGCCGAACAGAACCCTCTATGGTTCAAGAGCTGATCAAGAAGAGGAAAGGTGGAGTTATATCGGCACCAGCAAAGAAGGGGTTAAGCTTTCTTACTCACCTGAAAGAACGATTAAGCGTGGTAAGTTGATCCAGGCGTGGTTTAAAGGCGAACATCCAAATAGCGACGAAAAGATTTCGTCCAACATTTCACTCCACGAATTCAATTGTCCTAAAGGCACTTATCGACTACTCCAGGGCACGCTTTTCTTCAGAGACGGCAGCGCTCGGACCTCCAACCAATCAAGCGCCTGGGAATACCCTTTACCAAACTCTATTGCAGAAATGGAATTCAGGCAGATATGCCGGAAAACGTCATCGCACAAAAAACAACTCGCGGTAATGACACCCTATGCTGACTCCGACTCAACTCGATCAATACAATAGCAACGGATTTCTCTTGATTGAAAATTTTGTGGCGTCTCAATCGTGTGACTCGCTGAGAGCGCGCGCGAATGAGCTCGTTGCTGAGTTTGATCCAGCTGACGTTGTGTCGATCTTCTCCACGAACGAGCAGAATCGAATTGCTGATCAATACTTTCTCGAATCGTCAGACAAAATTCGATTCTTCTTTGAAGAAGATGCTTTTAGATCCGACGGAACTCTCAAACAGCCGAAAGCACAGTCGATCAATAAGATTGGGCACGGTCTTCATGACCGCGACAAAACGTTCGCGCAGTTTTCGCGCGATGAGAACATACAAGAACTCGTAAGTGACCTGGGTTTGACTAATCCACTGCTGATGCAATCGATGTATATCTTCAAACAGCCCAACATCGGAGGCGAAGTTAGCTGCCATCAAGACAGTACTTTTCTTTACACTGACCCGAATGCGATTGCCGGATTGTGGTTTGCGCTTGAAGACGCGACTATCGAGAACGGCTGTTTATGGGCCATACGTGGAGGTCATCACGAAGGGTTGAAGTCACGTTGGGTTAGAAATCCCGAAGGCGGTATGAAGTTTATCAATTTCAATGAGAAGGATTGGACCATGGCCCGACTGGTGCCGCTGGAAGTATCGAAAGGGACTCTCATCGTGCTGCATGGGTTACTGCCGCACTTGAGCCGTCAGAATAGATCAGCACGATCGCGGCATGCGTATACGTTGCATGTCATTAGCGGGGACGTTGATTATCCAGATGATAATTGGTTACAGAGAAGTTCGGAGTTTCCGGCCAGGGGCTTCTGAAATCACTTTAACGCAGAGGCGCCGAGAGACTAATTGCTGGGGCGGAGGAGGCCGCGGAAGATACCCTGGACGCGAACTTGATTGGCTGGAATCGTTAGCGGTTGAAGTTGAGAGTTCGCCGGCTGGAGCTCGACGTTGAGCCCGCGACGATAAATGCGTTTGAGAGTCGCCTGATTCTCTTCGATCAAGAGTGCCACTACGATCTCGCCATCTCTGGCGTCGGTCCGATTCTCTATCAAAGCGATATCACCATCGCAGATATGCTCGTCTATCATTGAATCACCTTTGACTCGCAACGCATACACGCGATCGGGACGGACGCGACCCAGCAAAAACCTGGGAACCGGAAGGCGCTCCTCATAGTCGATTACCTCCAATGGAGCTCCGGCAGCAATCGCACCAAGGACCTTAACTTCACATAAAGAGTCACTACTGGTGTCTTCAACTTTTACATTGAGGGCAAATGATCCGTCTTCGTGTTCCCGAACGAGCAAACCTCGCCGCTCGAGAGCAGCAATGTGCTTGGCGATAGTCGCGCGCGACTTCACACCAAACTGTCGTGCTATCTGAGCGTAGGATGGAATGTAACCGTGACGTTCAAGAAATCGAGTAATGTAGTCGAGGATCTCTTTTTGTCGCTGGGTTCGAGGGAGCATATCTCTCAGCAATTCCCGATTGCAGCACTACTGTGTTTAGATCAAGGAGTCGCAAAAGGTGACGAGGCATTCTAGGTTGCATGCTCCTAAGCGTCAAGCAAATGTTTCGATCCTGGCAACCTACCTGATTGAATATCTAACCAGCGTTCTCGGGAAAATTCGGACGGATGCGGGCATCTGACTAAAGCTCATCGTCTTTCCCTGCAAGAGTTCGGTAGCGTTCTTGCCGTAGATCGCTTCGTTCAGATCATTGTCGGGACTGATTACAGCCCCCTTCAGAGCAGCACCAAGGAACACTCCTTTACTGCGTGAGTAGGAGATAATCCCTGCGTCCAAACGAGGATTAGTAGAAGCCGCGGCTTCCCTTCCCACTGGACCAGCGGCGACGGAAGCTTCGCCGCCAATCTCAAACTTGTCCTTGAGCAAACCATTCATTCCCTCGGTGTTCATGATGAGAAGAATGTAATCAGTTTTTTGCGCGCCGAACTGTGGTCCAAAACTGCCGCCACTCAAATTAAAAAATGCAGGAGCACTCCAGCCACCTTTGACTCTCCTACTGATCACACCCTGACCGCCGCGACCACCTACGAGAAACGCCGCCTTCAACACACCAGGAAAGACCGCTATGGCCTCGGCATTGTCGAGCAATTCTCTGGGAATCGCTTTATCCTTCACATTCATTACATCGGAAAATGCTTCGGACGCGTCGCCTGCATGCCGGGCAGCGTCTTTGGTGCGCGCATTTTGTTGCCCAAGGGCGGGAACTATCAGCACGCCCCACATTGTTATGAGTAAGAAAATTGCCAGGGTTGCCCGAATCACTTTAGTGTGTCTCCTCGTATGGTTTGTTCCGCACATATGCAGACGTCTATCAGAAACTCAATATCCGCAGTACAAAGTACCGTCCCTCGTCTCAATTACCAAATCCTCAAAGCTTTGATGCACAACCATGGGCTATCTCACAAATTTGTGTTGGTTATTGACAGTCTTTTCACTCATGTAGTAGAAAGTGCGCGCCTTCGAGATGACCCTCCCTTTTATGCCTCTCAGAAGCAACACTTTGTCCAAAAGAGTTCTTTCTACTCTGAATTTAGCAAGACCAAGATCGCTCGGCCCAGCAGCAACGAAACTGAAAAGGTTGGATAGTGATGCCGATTATCGATAGTTAACTCTTCAAAAACTGACTCCTCGCAAGCTTGAAACTGTCACCTGAGAACTGCTCTGCTCTGATGAACAGTCGTCTCACGACCTGTCTGTAGAAACAAAATTTGCTACGAGTGCCTGGTTCACTCTAATCAACTCATGACTCCCTGGGTGACTTGATTGGATAAACGAGTAGAAAAAATTGTCCAACTCATGCGGGCCGACGTTCGTCGCGAATTATCCCTGGATAACTTTGCACGGTCAGTCAATCTTTCAGTCTGGCGTTTAAGTCACATCTTCAAGTCGGAGATGGGAGTTCCACCAATAAAGTACTTGCGATTGCTGCGCATGGAACGCGCGAAGATCTTACTCGAAACTAGTTTTCTCAGTGTCAAAGAGATTGCCCACCAGGTCGGCGTAAATGATGAGAGTCATTTTGTAAGAGATTTTAAGGCGACTTATGGCGCGTCGCCCACCTTGTATCGCACGAAGTTTCTTAGCAAGCGCAATGAGGACCATACTACTCAAGAACATAGAAACCGACTACATGACGAGTTAGCGAAGATCGCAAAACAAAACATCCTGCCGGCTTTGAATTTTTTCATCTGCGTAATTTCCTCATTCAAGATTGAATAGACCAGTCACACCACAAATTAAGTCGAAGCAATTTCCGCCAACGAACAACAAGATGCGCCAATCAACAAGTGTTGTAATCCGAAAAGAGTCAACGTAGTCTTACGCCCGTTCAGCAACATGTAATTTCAAAGACGATAAAATTCACATCGTCGCTCGAGCACGTCGGACCCCCATTCGACAACCTCCTCGCAATTCAGAAAAACGACAGCTCAGTGCGACGAAGATCGTAGACGAGTTCGTACACCGAAACTCAGGCTAACCAAAAAACCAGCAGCACCGGTTTGTTCGATTTCGAGGCCGCCCTTCAACCAGCGGCTGAAAGGAGATTCTATGCCTAATAAAAAGGCAAAGCCACGGAAGAAAATTAAAGAGAGTACAGGCAGCCTTAGCCGCAGAGACGTGCTCAAGATAGGCGCAGCAACTGGCGCAGTCACCATCCTCGCACCGAACATCATTACCTCAAATAAGGCTCTCGCATTTACGGGAGAGACTCCGCCGGCGGAACCATCGATTTGTGCGACGGCTCCAACTAGCAGTCCGGCAACAACACCCTTTCTCGATACTTTCACGGCGCCATTTCCAGCAATCCCTCAGGAACTGAACCCGGCTCCAACCGAGGCTCGCAACCTTGCGGGTGGCGAGGCGGAACGAGCTAATCACCAGCGGTGGAATGAATTCCCACCGGATGTGGAGTACGAGCTGGAAGCAAGAGCGGGCCTCCATACCTTTCATTCTGATTACTCGCCGTCCTATATCTGGGGCTTCAACGGCAGGTATCCTGCGCCCACAGTTCTGAACCTTTACAACCATCCGACAATCGTTCGCTTTCGCAATAGTTTGCCTATCACCACGACTACGTTCGGGCGAAACGAAATCTCCATTCACTTGCACAACGGCCACCATGCTTCAGAGAGCGATGGTTTTGCCGGTGACTTTTTCGGTACGGGCTTCTGGAAAGACAACCACTATCCAAACATCTATGCCGGTTATGACGCCTATCCGCCAGATGGTGATGAGCAAGAGGCAATGCACTCTTTCTGGTTTCACGATCATCGAGCAGCGTTTACTGCCAACAACAATTACCTGGGACTCAACGGAATGTTCCTGGTCTATGACACGAAGGATCCGGGCCATGAGCTCGCGACGTCCGGTTCGTTGCGTTTACCTGGTTATTACGGAATCACTGATTTTCCGATAATTCTTACGGACAAGAAATTTTGCTTGACCGAAAACGGCAGAACCGAATTGTTCAATCAGGTTGGAGGAGCTGCGCCGGGCGGTGATAAATGGATCGTCAACGGCAAGATACAGCCAAAGATGACCGTTCGTAGACGCAAGTATCGCTTCCGAATTTTGAACACAGGACCAGCCAAGACTTATGACATTACTCTCGTGAAGCCTGACGGTTCAGTCGGAACAGTTGTAGTCGTTGGCACCGATGCAAACTTCCTCGAACATCCGATTCCAGTCGATGCTGGAGCAAATGCTGCCAACAGCAACTCAACTACCGCTCCGATCGTTCCCGGTGGACTTCGAGTTAGTGTCGCCGAACGGTACGACGTGATTATTGATTTCTCTGAATTTGCTGCCGGCTCAAAACTTTATCTCAAAGAAGCCCAGGCACAATTCGTAGGAGTAGCATCACCCGATCCATTGCCCTCGGGCCTCGCGATCGAAAACGTTTTGATGCAGTTCAACGTCGTCGAACGTGAATGGTGGTTCCCACCCGATACCACAAGCATCCCTTCCACACTCACGACTTATCCAACGTTACCGTCCA
Source organism: Pyrinomonadaceae bacterium (assembly GCA_035646955.1). Classification (GTDB taxonomy): domain Bacteria; phylum Acidobacteriota; class Blastocatellia; order Pyrinomonadales; family Pyrinomonadaceae; genus PSRF01. The sequence goes on along the minus strand of DASROI010000084.1, from coordinate 11,929 downwards.
CCGACAATACCTTTGAATGGCAGTTCGTTCGCGATCCACCAACCGCCAACCCGCGACTGTTCAGGATCAACGGTCAAGTCTTCGACGCCGAGAAACCGTCACACTGCATCCTCAAAGGCACCACCGAAGAATGGCTTTTGAACAACAACGTAGGCGGCTCAGCATGGGTGCATCCGGTCCATATTCACTTCGAAGAGTTTCGCGTGTTGAAACGGTTCGTGAACGGAGTCGAAGTACCGGTACCACCTTTAATGTCCGGACGAAAAGACGTAATGCGATTGGAAGCCGGTCAGGGAGCTCTAATCAAGATGCAGTTTAGAGACTTCGTCGGAAGATATCTGATCCATTGCCACAACATGAACCATGAAGACGCTTTCATGATGGTGCGTTGGGACATTGTTCCAGATCAGGCCGGATTACTTAATTGCCAACAGCAAATGGCCGCACATCGAAAAGAACTTGAAGCGCGCTTTCGGAAGGAGGAGGTGTCGTAATGAAGAGAAGAGAACTGTTCTCTATCACCAAACCAAGCTTTCACCCACACCCAGCATCACCGGGAGTAGGACGCTTCACAAACGCACTGCTCCGTACACATGAAAACAAGGAGGTCAGGTTCTACGACGATCTAATCCGCGGCAAACAAGTCGTGGTCAACTTCATGTACGCTGAATGCCACGGTGCATGCCCGCTCGTCACTCAAAGTCTGATTAAGGTCCATCGAGCACTTAAGAACAGAATGGGTCGAGATCTTTTCTTCTACTCGATAACGATCAAGCCCGACGACGATAGTCCTGCAGCGCTCGAGCACTATGCCAGGACCAGGCGAGCGAACCTGCCCGGCTGGAGTTTTCTCACCGGGAATGCCTTCGATATCGAGACGATCCGGTTCCGTCTCTTCGGCATGAACCATCCAGGATTCGACCTCGATGCCGCCATGCACGCCGGGACGTTACGAATTATCAACGACGGTACCAACTGCTGGACCGCCGTTGAAGCGTTTGCGAGTCAGAAAGCGATCCTCAAACACATCTCGTGGGCTGATCCGCCGAAGTCTTACACGGACCGCCTCTTAGAAAGTCGTGTTCGACAAACGTTGATCGATAAAGACGTAAAAGCCTACGGCTACCGTCGGGACGTCTAGAATTTTGTCCCCTTCACCCGAGACTAGAGGTCGGTGCTTTCACGGCCTCTAGTCTGGACTTTACTTCGAGGACAGCAACATGCGAATCCCATCACTGATCATTTGCTTGTTATTCTCGTTCATCCCAACGTTGGCCCAACAATGCCAACTCAATCTGGATGGAACATGGAAAGACGATTCATCAACTAAGACGCTTTATAGGTTCGACGCCGGCAAAACTCTCTCGGTCATCGCAGGTGATAGCACTGGCCCGCTTGCAACTGCGCGATACGCGCTTGAGGAGTCCCAATCCCGGCAGATTACGCTCACTTCCACGAAAGGCGGACCAATACTAGGTAATGGAAAGGATCCAGTAACAATCAAGTCTTTCGATGACACTTCGATAACTTTCTTGACGGCCGACTCAAATGTCATTCGCTGGACTCGAGTTGACCCTAATCGCTACTTCATCACGCTCGTCGCCAGGAACGGTGAGTTTTATGACTCAAGCGGTTCAGCATTCCCGATACTTACGCGTATTTCTTCGTTAGAAACAGTAACCGATGCGGTTGGCACATATTCGGACGTCGGCACATCGGTGTTTGGTAGGGTACCGGCAAAGACTTACATCGATTTTATGCACGAGCCGCGAAGCGATTCTGGGGTCATGCTTCGACTGGAAATAAACGGAGCACAATACGAACGCGCACTTAGGGTGCTCCAGATCTGGGATCGCCGGGTCAAAGAAAATGCCCTGCTTTATCAGTACCAAATCCCACTCAACAATATCATTTTGATTAAAGCCGTAACTGAAACCCTCAATGCCTGTACCGACGCGATCAAGCTTTACAAACTCAACTACATCCACCCGGAAGATTGGATCAGCGACAACTACAGTCCGCAGTTCATTCCTTTCGTTTACTTCAGTGAGTTGAAAAAGTTGAACGGCGCGCGTCATGTACGAGACGAAGAATTCGAGCATCTTTACAACCCATCCGCCGCGATGGTCGATAAGTGAAAGGAGGGCGAAGAGAATGAATCTCAATCGTTGCCTGGCGATCGCATTATTCAGCTTGTGTTGTCAATTGCAGCTTGTTGCGCAGACAACTGATGGCCCGCAAAACAATCAGCATCTGAAAACCGTCTCGGGAGGCCTGGCCACGCTCTATGCGTTGGATCCACTGGCGCGAGCGCTTTGCTTTCGCGACGGGAAAACTGGTATGGCTTTCGAAAAAAATCGCTGGGCCAACCGGTGTAGCGACCTGAGCTTCACGCTGGCCGGCGAAGGCAGTCTCGTCACTGGAATTGAAGCGAACCGAGTCGCGGCGATAGTCGATCTCGGAACAGCTAACCAACTGCGAGAAAGGTACGGCTACGAAGATGCTGACAATGGAGGTGAAGGTTTTGCGTCGCTTCGACTCGACGGCCAGACGGTGATGATTCTGAAAGAGGACAGCCCTCAGGAGAAACTACAGCCATTGAAGGAAGCAGCCAAACTCTTCAGCGAACTTGGTCCGTCAGCTAACAGCTCGATTAAGCTGGGCCATATTTATCTGCTCCGGATTACCGATCAGAAAGATCGGGACTACCAGCGTATTGTGAAGGTGATAGTCATCGAATATCGACCGAATGAGTCTGTGACCGTTCGCTGGGAACTTCTCTGAGACGGGTTTAATTAGCAGTCAACTTTTTTAACTTCAAGCCACTTAGCCAAGGAGAATCGAAATGCAAACAAGCCTGCAAACGTCACAAGAATTGAGAGTCAGCGGAGCAACAGGAACCGTTTGTCCGAAGAGTGGTCCGTATCACTGCAACACACACTCGGAGCTAATTCTGTTCATAAAGAAGGATGACAAATTTCCAATGTGTCCGGTCGACAAAGGTCACGCCACCACCTGGTCGATGATTCGCAGTCAATAGTTGTGAGATCGATGGAGTTTTGGATCTCAAATGGACGTCCAACATCTCAAAATGGTAGTAATCGTTCTGGCCGCGTTGTTTTTGGCAACAAGTTCTGGTTACGATACGGTTTCAGGTAAAGCTTCGAACGGGCAGCGAACTGAACAACCTCAAAAGCCTTCGGAAGTCAGATACGTTTGTCCTATGCATCCGGAGGTGGAATCAAAGACTCCGGGCTCTTGCCGTAAATGTAAAATGACCCTGGAAAAAAAGCGGATAGTGAAGACTGGTTGATTCTTATTTGAACTACATGTCGATTCCAAACTGTGTACGGTCAGCCTTCGCCAGGAGCGCAATTCATCGCGTTGTCTGTGCGTTGTTGGCCGTGGCGTTCGGTCTCTCAGCATTGCCGTTGTGGTCTGTTTCAGCGGTTATGCAAATGGGTGCCGACTGCTGCCAGGGAAAAGCTGCCGGACACTGCGAATCAACGATTCTTAAGAAAGCTCGTCAACGGAAGCCGGAACCAATGTGTGGTTTGAAACCGGCTTCAGTTGACGATGGAATAACGATAGTTGCAGAGACGGTCTCAAGTCCCGATTCCAATTCTTCAAGTCTTACCCGTTCGATTGGGCGACCATGTCCGACCGAATGTTGCGCGATCGCCGCAAGTGTGGCTCAAAAGAAGAAGGAACAGGGTACCCCTAGAACCAAATTCCGCCTCCAGGCAGTTTGTTCTCTTGATTCCAAAGTCGACTTTGAGACACCTCTCAACTTCTCTGTTTATTCAGGCTCCCACATCGTGCCACGTGGTCCACCTGCCGCGTAACAATCGTCACGAATATCTCCATAATTAGTCAACTCGTTGCTCTACAGGCACTGGTCTATCGCTTAATGCGTGTGAGCGAGGGGCTGCGTAGATGTTTTCTCGGAGCGTGCGATGAAAACCCGGTTCCATTTTCTGGTGACCCTATTCTTGTCCGTCTGGTTGCTTCCACTCGCTGTTGATGCACAACAGTCAGTTACTTTTGCCACGCTCACTGGGCGCATCGTGGATGCTGCGGGAGCAGGAGTGGCAGGGGCTACCTTGACCGTAATTAATCTCGAGACGGGTCAGGCTTTAACGACGCAAACTGAGAATGATGGAAGCTACCGTTTTCCATACCTACGGGTCGGTAAGTACGACTTGTCGGTGGCTGCCGAAGGCTTTGCGAAGGTCACAAGACAGTTTATTGCATCCGTAGGACAAGCTCTTGACCTCACGGTTCAACTCGAAGTTGAGAATGTGGCGGCTCACGTAAATGTGACGTCTACGATTCCCCTGGTAGAAACAGTTCGCACTCAAGTAACTGAAACCGTCGATCCGGAAGAGATAAACGACTTGCCGCTTAACGGACACAACTTCCTGGACCTCGCCCTCTTAGTGCCTGCGGTCTCATCGACCAACACCGGAAGCAATCAACGGTTTGCTGAAACATCAGCAGTACCGGGACAGGGTCTCTCGATAGCCGGCCAAAGAAACATCTACAACGGTTTCGTTGTAGATGGACTTTCTGCCAACGATGACGCAGCAGACTTAACGGGAACTTACTACACACAGGAAGTTATCGATCAGTTCCAGGTGATTACTTCCGGAGGGATTGCCGAGTTTGGCCGAGCCTCTGGCGGAGTGGTGAACATACTTACAAGGTCTGGCTCTAACGATTGGCACAGCTCGATGTATGGCTACTTTAGGAACCAACGTTTCGATGCCCGTAATCCACTGGCCAACCAGAAGGATTCTCTGACCCAGGCTCAATACGGCTTGTCGTTGGGTGGACCAGTCCGTCGAGATCGAACGTTTATCTTTTCAAACTTCGAACAGAACCGGAGAAACTATTCGGCTGTACTCACCATAGGCTCGTCAGCGGTGTCAGCAATTAACAACCGGTTGGCGAGCACCAGTTATCCAGGTTCCTTCATTGGTACAGGCGTTGTTCCGGCAAGCTTTGACGCTACCAACTTTTTCGTCCGCCTGGACCACAAAATGAATGCGAAGAACCAGTTGAATGGCCGCTACAGCGTTTACCACATCCAGGCAGAGAATTCTCGGAGTGTTGGAGGTCTGAACGCTGTCAGTCGCGGTACGGGACTTAATAATACAGACCAGACGGTGCTTTTAAGTAACACGACGATCATCAGCAAGCGAACAATCAACGAGGCTCGATTCCAATTCACCAACAGTGATCTGAAAGCCCCGGTTAACGACGCTGTTGGTCCCGCCGTCGGAATCTCCGGGGTTGCGAACTTTGGCATCGCTACCGTTTCGCCGCTCGCGCGAAAGATTCAGTTATTCGAGCTGGTTGATAACGTAACGACTGTACGCGAGCGCCATTCCATCAAGGTTGGAATTGATTTGTTGCACAACAAGGTCGACATCTTGTTCCCTGGAGCGCTTCAAGGTGTTTACGCATTTAATTCCTTAAACGCTTTCCTGACGGGAAACTACAGTAGTTTTCAGCAAGCGTTCGGCGTGCCCACGCAGTCACAAAACAATCCGAATCTCGGACTGTTTGTACAAGACGAATGGCGTGTTACCCCAACATTTACAGTTAACGCCGGACTCAGATATGACCTCCAGTTCCTGCCAGATCCCATTCAGACCGATACAAATAACTTCGGACCTCGCCTGGGTGTTGCTTTTGCGCCTGGCGATCATAAAACAGTCATTCGGGCAAACTTTGGGATCTTTTTCGATCGGATTCCGTTGCGCGCTACGTCTAATGCTCTGCAACGCGATGGTTCAAAATACCTGGTGGTCCAATTGCAACCGGGTCAGCCCGGAGCTCCAATTTTTCCCAACGTACTGTCGGTGCAACCTACAGCACTTCCTACCAAACCAAACATCACTCGAATAGACCCAAACATTGAGGCGAGTTACACCGAGCAGGCAAGTCTTCAAATCGAACGAGAATTGCCGGGCAGCCTGGTATTTTCTGTGGGGTATCTTCACCTGCGAGGGTTACATCTGATCCTTTCGCGAAACGTAAATGTGCCTACGGTTCCGGCAGCAGCCGGAGTACCAAATCTTGGCCGGCCGGATTCAAGCTGGGGAAATATTTCTCGATTCGAAAGTTCCGGGACGTCAGATTACGACGGCATGGTTCTATCGTTGAACAAGCGCGCTTCGAAATGGGCGAGCTTCCGACTTTCTTACACGTTGTCGAAAGCTTTGGATGATTCAGGTAATTTCTTCTTTTCAACGGCGCAGAATAATTTCGACATTCGCGACGATCGCGGCAGATCAGATAACGATCAACGGCACAGATTTGTGTTCAGCGGAGCTATTGAGGCGCCACGGACTACGAATGATCACTTTTCCAGTAAGCTTTTAGATGGACTGCAGCTTGGTTACATCTTTACCTATGCTTCGAGACTCCCCTTTAATGTCCTACTGGGAAGTGATCGCAATTTTGATACTACTAATAATGATCGTCCGGTTGGCGTGGGAAGGAATACCGGTAAGGGGTTCGATTTTGCTTCTCTCGATCTCAGGATTGCAAAACGATTCAACTTAAACGAACGAGTCGATCTGAACGTGATGGCCGAAGGGTTCAACCTGCTGAACCGGTCGAATTTTGGTGTCCCAAACAACACGTTCGGTCCAAATGCTCTACCTCTATCCACATTTGGTAAGCCAACGGCGGCATTCGATCCAAGGCAATTTCAGTTTGGGTTGAAGTTAACGTTTTGAGAGCGTTCTATGCTCCCCGACAGTGCACAGTCTCTTCTGCCGGACCGCGCGCGTCCTCGCGGGCAAAGTTCGTTTGGTCGGAAGAATAGGTTGAGTGGTGAGTCCTCGCTCGCCAAATTTTGAATAGTAGGCAAGTTGGCCCGCGAGGACGCGCGCAATCCGGCAGAAGAGGTTGAGTGGTGCAACCGGGGTGCGTCCTTGGCTGGTGGAGCCCAACTAAGTTGAATCAGAGGGTTCATGATATCTTCATCGATCATGACTAACTCAAGTCCGTCTTTTAATAATGCGCGAATAATCCTGGTTTTAATCGCACTGGTCTCAGTTACTTCGTGTAACAACAAGGTTCCTACCAAGACCGCTTCGGGTCCGGCCGCTGCGACTCAGACAACAACTCATCATGCGGTCGGCACTGTCAAAGCACTGGACGTGAAAGTTCCAAGTATCGAGATTGACCACGGCGACGTCGAAGGACTGATGCCGGCTATGCAAATGGAATTCTCGGTAAAGAATGCGACGCTCTTAAGTGGGATTTCGGTAGGAGATCGCGTCGACTTTGAGATAACGAATTCTGTCGGTGGACTTCAGGTGACTGGGATTAAAAAGCTGTAATAGTTCAAGACAAAAAGGCCGGACGAGTTTTACGGTTCCGGCCTCTTTGATTTTCGAAAAACTATTAAGATTTCTTTAACGAGGCGAGAGCGGCGAGTACTTCTTCGCTATGCCCACCAGGACTTACCTTCGCGAAAACTTTCGCGATTTTGCCACTGGGATCGATGATGAAGGTGTTACGAGCCGACAGCTTAGCGCCGTTGTATTCCATGATTGAGCCGTAAGCGTCAGAAACTTTCGCATCAGGATCTGATAGCAGTTTGAAGTTGAGTCCTTCCTTTGCACAAAAATCTTTGTGCGACTCAGCGGTATCGACACTCACGCCAAGGATAACTGCATTTGCGGCCTCATACTTTGCGATGTCACGTTGAAAATTACGGGCTTCGAGAGTGCAGCCGCTGGTGAAATCCTTTGGATAGAAATACAGCACTACCCATTTGCCTTTAAAGTCTGCAAGGCTGGCCTGTTTGCCCTCATTCGTCGTCAAATTGAACGTAGGAGCGTCGGCTCCAACTACCGGCATCTCTGTACTTGCCGCCGCCGGTCGCAACATAAAAAGAGCGATCGCGAGGAACACCAAACTGAAAAGACACTTACGCATACCTGAACCTCCGCAAAAAAATTGGTTAGATTGATCGGGGAACTGACCAAATATACACAGTCTCGCCTGCGTATGCATGGAGCGAAGCTGTATTTCTAAGGATGAGAATATTGCGAAATTATTCGATCCCGAATTTGCGTGGCGGTCAGCTTCTCTTTTTTCTGCAGTTGATAAGCTAACAATGCTTCGTCTACACACACCGCACAATGTGATGCATGGTCATTTTCAAAGCAACTGTAGAGACTCTTGTGGCCGAATTCTCGATCACAGTGGCAGTAGCAAGGAAGTTGAGCAATGGTTTGGGGGATTTCGCGGACCACAGTGTAAGCCTCCTTCGCCTTGCCAAAAAACTGCTCCGGCGGAAGCGTTGGCCCAAGGCTCGCGCGCAGCGGCGCTTCTTCAAAGTGAGCGGGCACTGTATTTTTGTCAGCGGGTCCTTGTTCCGGTGAATGTGAATGAGCCGGCGGAGCATTTACCCTCGCTTGTTCGCGGCCAGACGAATTGAAAATCAACACTCCGGCTACGACTGCCAGCGCTAGACCAAGGACCAAAAGCCAGTTTCTTTTCATGCATTTCTCCTGAAATGATTTAGTGCTTATCGTGCGCGCCGTTCATCTTCATTTTACCGGGACGCACTCTGAAGAAGAGCTTCCATGATACCGGATTGTCACCATAGATTGTATCGAGAACATCCGGCTTCGAATAGAACGTTAGATCACCACCAACACCGAACGAAACCTTTTCACTATTCCATAAGTCGCGCACGGCACCAAGAGTGTAGGCCCCGATCCGAAATGATGGATGGTGCTCGGTTATTCCAAGAAGATCGCGATCAGAATCTCGTAACAGTTGATTTTTGTCGGCAAGTTCTAAACGTGTATAGATGTGATTCTTGTCGAGAAAGTTCACCGTCGACTCTGCCACGTAGCCATTCAAGTTGAAAATCTCGCCATTGTGGCTCTCATGGTTTCTTCCCCAGATTAAGCTCGATGCCCAGCTACCGCGATCGAACGGCCGGTTGTAGCTAATCGAGGCCGTGGTCCGGCGCACATCACCAGGTTCCAGCGCTTCCGGATTTCTTAGAAAGCCATAGCTGACTTGCATGGACCAGTTATCGTTCGGCGCGAATGAAAGCCGGGCTGAACGCGAATTCCAACGGTTAGCCTCAAAATCGTACCGATTTTCGTCAGGCTCACGACCATTAAATAACGATCCTTCAAGCTTAAACCATCGATAGGTAAAACCTGTCGTCACGACCCCAAAACTTATATGGGTCGAATCCTGAAGATGGTGGGAAAGTGGTGCAGAAGGATTTTCCGCAGCCGAGGCTCGATGCATGAAGGCCACCGGACCTAACGCGGGCTCACCGGGATATCCGAAGTAGGTAAACCACGAACCACGTTCGCCCAGCGGCAACGTGTATGTTGCGCTCAACTCCATAAACAGATCGTGCGGGTGTTGACGGTCAATTAGAGGCTGCCCTTTATAAGTCTCTCCTGTTTGAAATAGAAGCGGCGACCCACCTGGCGGAAACGTGAACGGTTCAAAGCTAAACATGCCACGCAACTCGATATTTCCCGGCCCAACACGCCTAATGGCTGATGGCATGAACCAATTAGCGGATTCAAACTTCGTTACTCCTCTTGGTCCACCCTGAGAATTTACTCCGGCAACAAAGTTGTAGTGAAACATCACCAACCAATCATCAACCTGCTTGTGCATCATTGGCATATCGGTTGATGCTGGTTGCCATGAAGTTCCTGACCCCATCCGTCCCATCGGAATTAGATTCGCCGCCTTCCCACCAAGACTTATGTACATCTGATCATTCTTCATTATCACCATCTCACCCATACTCATCTCCTCACCAGCCGGTGACGATGGCATTGTTGATGCGATGTTGTGGCCGGAGTGGTCCACCATGCCCGGCGTTGATTTCTTTTTCATATCCATTGCCGGCTTTGGCGAAGATGAAGATAAAGGAGAAGGGCTCGGGGCAGACGGCATTGGTGACGAAGAAGGTGAAGGAGATGGGGATGGCGAAGGCGCCGGTTGCGCAGGCATCTGATGACCCTGGTGCTGGCCAAAACCTGGCACGGCACTAAGAAATAGAATGACCAAACAAATAATTATCCCGTTGACTGAAGACATTGTGCAGAACTCCCCTGTAATAGAAGACGTCGCGCCGCGGGGCACGACGTCTTCGTTTTCCTGATACCAGCCCCTTATTGTTTTGGCTTTTCAGACTTCATGTTGTCGTGTTTCATCTTCATGTTGCAGCAACTGGCGCCTGCCTTGTGGCTCATTTGACTTCCCTCTTTCATGTCGCATGAATCTCCCTTGCAGCAGCACTCGTGTCCTGTCGCATGGTCTGCTTTAGCATCCATTTTCGACATATCACACGAGTCACCATCGCAGCAGCAACAACCGCTCGACGCTGCGTGATTATTCATGCTTTTTTTGTCTGCTTTCATCTGGCATGAATCGTCACAACAGCAACAAGACATTTGCCCATCCGTCTTTGCAACCGACTTTGAGTCTTTCTGGTGGGCAGCACAACAACACGAATCCATCGTGCTGGCGGCCTGGTTCTGCTTTTGATTTTGGGTGGATTGAGTTTGGGCGAGACCAACTGCTGAGAATGCAACTAGCAGCAGTCCCATGAGAATAAAAAGAGCTGTACTGGTTCGAATTTTCATGACGTTCTCCTAAATAAGATTATTCGAGGGCCGGTCCATTACAGACGGCTCACGATGAGAAAACGGACCAACCGTTTTTTCTCGATATCGAACTTATTGCTTAGATTAGGAAAACGCAGTGAAGAACGTGAGTAGGACCTTTATTAGGTATTGATAGGGGCGCGGCTGCCTTCTTCAAATCGACCTGCGAAAGATCAACAGGAGGCATCGCACTGTGTGCCAACACAAAGGCAGGCGCTTCGCTCTTTACTGGTGAGATGGCCGCAGTTTGATTTACCGCTAGTGGACAGTCGCTCATCATTCCCGAAGGAAGATCATTCAACATCAACTTGTGCAGTTGTATTGCATGCTTGTCTGCCTTCGGCTGTTGTTTTTTTGTACAACAGTCGTGCGACCGCATTGCATGGCAGCTCGGCCCTGAAACGGCTGAAGTCGAGGCTGTTCGAGCTTCGACAACCGCGCTGGGGCCATAACTACAGCCGAACAAGCACCCGGCACCTGCCAACCAAAAGGAAACACAGGTCGCAAGCAGTAGCCGAATGGTTCGAATTGAGCGAAACGCATCCATCAAGCTAAGTTTAGCCCCGCCATCAAGAATTTGTCGAGAGAATGTGATGGAATGGTGAAAATCCGTCGTGAAGCTTGAGATGACTTCAAATTGTCATGAAATCCCAGCGGTTCTGAAAGAACATCTTGCTATGGTCTTCTCATCAAACGAGCTCAGGGGGATACGTTACATGGGAATCGATAAGAACAAGATTAAAACACAAGACGATTTAAACGAACCCGCTCCGATGGATCAAATCGAACCTCGGGTCGACGCAAAAATGAAAAGCGTTGAAGGGAAAGCCAAGCAACGAGTTGGCGAAGGGTTGAGCGATGAATCGCTGGCCCACGAAGGAGAGAAACTAAGAAAGGAGGGTGAGAAAGAACTAAATAAGACAAAAAATAGCTAACGTACAAAAAACTTGAGGGCCCGATTATTTATCAATTAACCATTGAGAGCTATCAAATGTTAATTGAAGGTATTCGGGCCCTTGAGTGTTATACACACAGCAGCTCAGCCGGTGTAGTTAAGTGCTTGTTCTAAAGCTTCTCGAATCTGAGGAGGCGTAAGCTGTGGATGGAAGCCGATAAATCTACGCAAGATGTGGCCATCGCGAGTAATAATAAAACTTTGTGGGATTGAACCTCGGCCAGCCATCAAGAATGCCGCAACCTCGGGTGTAGCCCAACCGATGTGGTAGTCGACGTTGTTGTCCTTTACGAAT
>DASROI010000083.1:0-2493 GCA_035646955.1 Pyrinomonadaceae bacterium | reverse complement strand
AGCTGAGTTACATAAATGCCGGCGTCAGCTCGGCTCGCGGTGCGGAGATCCAAATCGTCCCACAGGCCCGCAATCATTTGATAAGAGCCGAGTTTCTCGGGTGAAGAACTTGCGTCACCCGCAGTTCCATCATCACGAACTGGTGGAGGTGTCGAGAAATAAATACTTCCATTGGTTGAGAGTACGATGGATGAAACATCGCTCCCCCTGAACGGGAACGCGAATGGAAGTAAGTAGTCAACGTAAGTGTCATCCGCGTTCGTACCCTGTCCATTATCACCTCCCGCCGGAAGCCCCCCCGTAGTTAAGGGAACTGCAGAACCCACGCTGGTGGTAAAAGGATCGCCGAGTGATACGGGAATACTGATCGGTATAGTGACAGCCGTACCTGCATTTCCAACATTATCGAACTCCAGCAATTGCAAGCTTCCACTTGTGTGCCGGAACGGAATAGTGATGCCCGTAATCTGTCCTGCACCCGAAGTAATAGGCACAACGCCCTTTAGCGGAAATACGGCGTTGGTACCACCGTCAATGAAATTCAATTGATACAACGACGCCTGGCCCGCTGCGCCATCGTCTCCAGACGCAGTCCAACCAATATTTAAGGTTCGACCATTTTGAGAATTGACGTGAAGGTTGGTGACCGCGCCCGGTGCAACATTGTCGTTTTCAGCAAGGCTGTTGAGGCTAGTGGCCACATTAAGCCGGCGGCCCGTTAGTGTTTTATCAATCAGACCCGGCTCGACATCTCCGTTGAGTAACAGCAGGTCCTTAACTTGCTGTGCCGTCAAATTGGGGTTCTGAGACCAAAGCAAGGCGGCCGCTCCAGATACATGTGGCGTGGACATCGAAGTACCTTGAAAAATGGAATACGTCGATGCCGCATTAACATCAGGAGGAGTTGGGTTGCACGGTTTCGGTGCTGGTCCCGGGTCGCTGCAATGAGGTGTGGTACTAAGGATGTTGGTACCAGGAGCGCCAAGGTCCACTTTAGTCGCGCCGAAATGCGAGAATTGAGTTGCCAATCCATCAAAATCATCAGTTGCTGCAACGGCTATCACATTTGCGACATTAAAGTTTGATGGATAGTGCGGCACCAGATCATTATCGGGTTCCTGAGTATCTTCGTCTGAGGTATTTCCAGCAGCCGCTACAAACAAAATGCCCTGGTTGTTTAGTCCAGTAATCGCGTCAAGAAATGACTGACTCAAAGCTGCGCCACCGAAACTGGCATTAATCACCTTCAGATTAGCGCCCTGCGTATGGTTGCTCGTGTTCCAAAGCTGTCGCATTTGCGCTGCATAGCTACATGCGCGAATCGCATCTGACGTGATGCCGAATCCTTCTTGATCGAGAAACTTCAGCGACATCAGGCTAACTGCCCAACTAACGCCCGCGACGCCTTTGCTGTTGTTTCCGACGGCGCCAATAATTCCTGCCACGTGAGTAGCGTGATCTTCCGTGTCGGTATGACTGAAAATTGTTCCATTGTTATCTACAAAGTTGTAACCGTGGAGATCGCCAGTTATTTGTGATATTGCCCCTGGAGACGGGTTGGTCCAAATGTTTGCCGCCAAATCCTCGTGGTCAATATCGATCCCCTGGTCCAACACACCAACTACGACACTACGACTTCCCTGCTGCGTATTCCAAGCCTGGGGCGCGCCGATTCTTGACATGTTGGGTTGACTTCCAAAACGCGGATCATTCGGCGTAACAGTCGCATGCAAAATGTAGTTTGGTTCAGCATAAAGTACGTCTGGCTGACTGCGCAGAGCGGCAACTGCCTTCAAGGTGTCCGCTGGTGCGACTCTTACTAGGCGGAAACCATCCACCAACTCGGTGACTCCCAGGTCTTCAACTTGTCCCGATAAAAGTTCGCCCGCTTTAGTCGCCATTCGTTGCGTGCCGGTGCGATTTTTAGCAATCGACTCACTGCGATAACGTACGAGCACTTCTCCGCGTTTGTAGGGGTGTCGGGAGACTTTTTGAGTTCTAACAACCGTTGATGGCTGTTGATTCTGTTGCCGCCTCGCACCGGAAACGAGCGGAAAGACAACGGCGGCAACGATGAGAAAGCCGATGCAGAGGAATGAAATCAGGACAAGACGCGCGCGGCTACCTTTGGTCATAAAGAACGAGGGAAACATAAATACAGTTCTCCTGAGAGTATTGCGAAGTGTCGATTAATTTTTCGGAGCTGACTTCGGGATTGGTTAAGCAGGTGTGACCGACTGAAGATCCCGAAACCCGACAGTAAAGATAGCTGGGAGAATATATAACAAAAGGGATTCAGGATACAGCGAGAAGTTTGGAGTTTTTGAGGATTATGCTTGGTACGTCGGCTTAGTGCTTTGGCTTTGGGCTCTCTGTTGTACTTAATGCTTTGGTACCAAGCACAAAAGTGCCTCAGGGCCCGAAGCGCTGCCGGTACTCTGTCGAGATGATGAACGCCTTCACCATCTCTGCATTCACAAAGTTCCCGCCAAA
>DASROI010000082.1:0-34304 GCA_035646955.1 Pyrinomonadaceae bacterium | reverse complement strand
ATTGAAGGAAGGACTTTCGGAGTTGCTCGGTCGGTACAACGTTAATGACTACGCGGCGAGCGTGAAGGTGTATGCAGTCAAGTGAGGCGGTATGAATTGCTACGAGTGCGCTCAACGAAGGGTAGAGCGGGCGGCAGTCGGGTTATGTCACAACTGCTCCGCTGGTCTTTGTGACGAACATGTTTTCGAACGACCTCGTGACATCACAACTACCGTTCCGCTAGGTCGGATCGTGACGCTCCCGATCGCAGCCCGGGAGATACTGTGTCACGTCTGCAAGAACGCTCTAGAACAGCCACGCCGAGTGGCTTGAATACTATGAATCAGGCAAACCACACCAACGTTGCAGCAGAGTGTGTGCCCGCGGATCGCGCACGGCTGTCATTCCTGGATCGATATCTCACGCTTTGGATATTTGCGGCGATGGCGGTTGGCGTAATCCTGGGTTACGTCAACCGCGGTGTCGAGACTTTCATCAATCGTTTTCAGGTTGGGACTACCAACATCCCCATCGCCATCGGCCTGATACTGATGATGTATCCGCCGTTGGCCAAAGTACGCTACGAAAACCTCGGTGAAGTTTTCCGAAACTGGAAAATACTTGGTCTATCCCTCGTCCAGAATTGGATCATTGGTCCGATTTTGATGTTTGCGCTCGCGATAGTTTTTCTGCGTAGTTATCCAGAGTACATGGTCGGATTGATCATGATCGGTCTCGCGCGCTGTATTGCAATGGTCATTGTCTGGAACGAGCTAGCTCGGGGTGACACTGAATATGCAGCCGGGTTGGTAGCTTTCAACAGTGTATTTCAAGTTCTGTTCTACAGCGTCTACGCGTGGATATTTATCACGTTGTTGCCTCCGCTGTTTGGGCTCTCCGGGAGTGTGGTCCATGTCAGCATCGGCAAAATTGCCGAAAGCGTCTTTATCTATCTCGGCATTCCTTTTGTAGCCGGTATGCTCACGCGCTTCATTCTGGTCAAAGCAAGAGGCAAAGAGTGGTACCACGGTATCTTCATTCCCAAGATCAGTCCCCTGACACTGATTGCTTTGCTATTCACGATCGTAGTGATGTTCAGTCTCAAGGGTAATCTGATCGTGCGATTGCCGCTCGATGTGGTTCGCATTGCGATACCGCTCCTCATCTACTTTGTGGTGATGTTTCTGGTTAGCTTCTACATGGGTAAGAAGGTGGGAGCTGATTACTCGAAAACTGCAACCTTGTCATTCACTGCAGCTAGTAACAACTTTGAGCTAGCTATTGCCGTCGCAATTGCGGTCTTCGGTATCAACTCGGGAGCAGCTTTCGCCGCCGTAATTGGTCCATTGGTGGAAGTCCCGGCATTGATTGGACTCGTTAATGTTGCACTGTGGTTTCAGAGGCGATTCTTTGTTCACCAAGAATCCGGTTTTGCTGTCCATGGGTAACAAAGACTTCATTAATCAGAACCACGGCGACGAGATCACAAATTATCGCTGCGACCAGAAACGCAATTACAAAATCTACTCCCATGCAGAGGAAGTGGGAAGCGTGGCCCAAAACATAGAAAAGTGGAAATGACGGGCCGTTGATAGTGGCGGCAGTAACGGTTCTGTTTTGGCGCGCTCAGGGCTTCATTACGGGCAGATGCAAGGTCGGTGCTGACAACTCGAACGCAAACCTTTGGCCACTATCAGTATTTTTATGCCCTCATTTTTAATGACGATTGCGGCCGGCTCAAGCTTACGTCGCTTTCGCAACAATCAATTGGTGCAATCATTCTTGCGCGGCGTCACTCCGGCTGTGGTTGGCTTGCTCGTCGCTGCAGCCATAACCATTGGGAGAGCGGGCATTCACACGTCGATTGGACTCCTGTTGGGTGTGGCTGCGGCTGGAGTGCTGGTGCGCTTTCGGCCTAATCCTTTCTGGGTCATCATTGGTGCGGTATTGTTCTCCTTTTCGTCATCGAATCACATCGCTCTCAAATAGAGTCTCTAGCAGTCATAGCAGATGGAAACTACGCGCAATCGAATCCGTGTCATCGCGAATCTTCTCAAGGTCCGTTCGCGTCCCGACAAACCGCAGCACGTAGATCATTCGATTGTTAGCTTCTAGATAGTAGACTCGCGCCGCCACTGCTTTGCCACCGCCGGCATATTCGTAAGTAATCTTGATGCCGTTTAGTTTCCCACCGAATTTCTCTTTGTTGTTACCGATAAAGCCCGGTAGAAAACGAAGTCGACGCTCCTCGTCGCGAGCAACGATAGTCTCGAGCGAGGCACTTTCATCTACCAACTTCAGGCGAATTCGCAGCCGCACATTGTTAGCTTTTCCATAGATGAAATCTGTGTGCGCATGGATTACATCCGGCCGCGCAACAGCTCGCCATTCAGGTGAAGGAAGTTCCAACACGTAGCCTTCCGTCTGATCCGTAAATCGGGTCTGCGCAGATCCAAACGCACGGCAGATAACGGTTAACAGAAGGACAATTAAGATGATGGATCGCATTCCACTCCGCCCAACGCCTTATAACTCGGGATTCAGAAGATCACGACCAAGTGCCAATCAGAATAAGCCCATAGATGCCCAAGCCAAGTAACAACCCAGGCCAAAAGCGCGTGAGCAAAAGAAACTCGCTGCTAAATGAAGCGGCAACAGCAAAACTGCCGGCACTTAGAAGGTGCGTGAGAATTAGGAGTACTCGTAGACAGTTTGTACTTACCCGTTCGGCAGAAGTACTAAGTGTTCTGACTCGCTCAGGATGATAATTCCCAACGTCGATCGTGGAGGCATCAAAATACCGAGCGATGTTTTCTACGGTCCAGGTCATAGATTCTGTCCCCAGCCAATACTGCTCGGTACGTCTAACAGTTCACCCGCGCCGTATTCATCTCGCAAGTAAAGATAATTTAGAGCTACCATCTCGTTGCTCAACTTGTCGCTCACATCAAGTTCGCGTAATGGTATGCGATCACTCAATTGCGCCAGCGACCAGAGCAAAAACTGCCGCACCGACAAGCGTTGGTGTTGTTCCCCCATCATGTCCAGCTGCAAAGCGTCAACTATTTCCAGCGCGGACGCTCCCGAGAATTCTCTTCCACAATGACGAAATTTCATTGCTCTGCTACTCCGGCCCTTTTGTTGATGCTAGTGAGAATGGAAGTTGGATGAAACAGTGAGACTACTTACGTTTACTAGGTGTTTCCTCTTATGGACAAGATTCGTTGTGGTGAGCGGGGCTGATTTTCTCCTGGTTATGTCGGCCGAGGAAAAAACCGCGCTATACTTTCGTCGTCATGGGCATTCGTAGAAGACTAATGACTCTTTCCATCGGAATTGCAATTCCGCTGACTTTGGTGGGGCTGGCAATGTTGTGGGTATTATGGCAGGAAAGCCGTAGGGAACTTGATCATTCAACCGAAGAACAGTCACAGTTGGCGGCCGTCGCTTTTGAAAAATGGATCGACGGTCAACGTCAGCCGCTCTCGACACTAGCGGCGATCACGGCAGAACAGCCGCGCGGTCCATTTACTTTTGCGGGCAGATTATCTTACATCGTCAATACTCGCCCACATTGGATCGATCTTCGGATTCTTGATTCAGCGTCTACGTCGCTGGTCGCGCAGCCTGCTGATTCTCAAGCTCTTTCCGCCGAAGTGTTGAGCACCTTACGCAATGAGATGCGGCGTCGCAATTCATGGGCGGTGGTGACAGATTGGACGCACGGAGAAGGGCATGCGGTTCTAGCTCTAGCTGTACCCGTCACGGGCGGAGGCATGATCGTAGCTCGCATTGATGGCGCCGCCATTGGGGAACTCTTTCGCAACATCGAACTTCAGGATGGTGCGGTTATTGCAGTATTCGACTCGCAGCGGCGCGTTCTCTATCGGAGTTCAACTGAGAATACCTATTTCGGTACAGATAGAAGCGACTCGCCACTTTTCACACCTCTTAGGACTCAATCAAGAGCCGTGGTTGAAACCACCAGCCCTTACGACGGGGTCGAGCGGGTATACGGGTTAGCGGTCGTGGGCTCCACTGACTGCGTTGTGGCTACCGGCGTACCGAGTGCGACACTGTATAGACCAGCGCGAAAACAGATTACGCGGTATCTCGTCTTCAGCTTGTTGGCGCTCCTATGTGCGATGTCGGCGGCAATTCTCATTGCGCGCGGAATAGCTCGTCCAGTGGTTAGATTGAGAGACGCTGCGAAGGAGTTCGGCAGTGGTGATCTTACAAGGCGGGCGAAGGTCGAAGGCCATGGCGAATTGGAAGAACTCGGCACAGCGTTCGACGAGATGGCGGAAAAAATCGAAACACGCACTCTGCGTTTAACGGAACTCGACCGGTTGAAGTCCGAATTCGTAGGCGGTGTTTCGCATGAGCTTCGCACCCCACTCACAACGATTAAGACGCTAACCCGTGTGCTACTGCGTGGAGGTGAAACCAAAGAAGAACGACGCGAATATCTGGAGACCATCGCTGCAGAGTGCGACCGCCAGATTGATCTAGTCTTGAATCTGCTTGACCTCTCGCGCATTGAAGCTGGTGCTTTCAGTATCTCCAGGTCCAGAGTGGATGTGACAGAAATCATCACGAGCTGCGCTTTGATCGAACGTCATGCTGCCGAAGCGCGCTCACATGATATTTGTGTTGATTTAGTTGACGAGCAATTATTCGCTCTTGCCGACGCGAGTGCAATAAGGCGGGTTCTCTGCGGCCTGGTAGAAAACGGTATCAAGTACACGCCTGATGGCGGTCGCATCACCTTGTCAGCTCGGTTCGCAGGTGGAGAGGTGGCGATCACTGTAACTGATACCGGTTGCGGCATCAGCACTGTCGATGTTCCGCACGTCTTCGAAAAATTTTATCGGGGTCGCCCGGCAACGAGTGTTAAGGAATCGACGCAGGGTCAGTCTGCTGGATACGGGCAGGCCCCTGGCATAGGACTCGGACTATATCTGGCGCGCACAATCGTCGAGCAGTGCGGCGGTAGCATAAATGTCGAGTCTACAAATGGGAGTGGTACAACGCTGGCGCTTCATTTGCCAGCATCCCGAGCAGAACGCAACCCAGACAAGGAGGAGGAAACTGTCGAAGCGACTACTCATTGTTGATGACGAGCCGAATCTGTTGCGTGCGGTAGCTGCTTGCTTGCGCGGTGAGGGTTATGAAGTCGACGCAGTGCGCAGTGGCGAAGAGGCACTAATCCATGTTGCACAAAGCTTGCCGGATCTCATCGTCAGCGACATTCGCATGCCTCACATGGATGGACATGTGCTTGCGCGTCAACTGCGAACTAATCCGCGCACCGAACTTATTCCGATCATCTTTCTTACAGCCAAAGACGAAACGGCAGACCGCATTGCAGGTTTTCGTTCAGGAATAGATGCCTATCTCACCAAACCTTTCGAGCCCGATGAACTCCTCGCTGTCATAGCAAATATTCTGAAACGCGTCGAACGCACACACACAGAAATAGCCCGACTGGTCGGCAGATCCAACGCGAACAAAGACGTGGCGTTCACCGATGAAGATTTGACGGAGGCTGAAGAACGTATAGCTTCAGCAGTCGCACTGGGATTGAGCAACAAAGAGATCGCCTCGGAACTCGAGATCAGTGTCAGGACTGTCGAGAATCACATCAGCCACATCCTCGCAAAAAAGAACTTCGACAATCGAGTAGCGATTGCTCGCTACGTCTTGGCACGGAGAGACGCGGAATAGTCCCACGAACATCTCAGCGCTGGGTGCTACGCGTCATCCAATTTCCGATGAGTGTTATCACCTATGCGTTGTAAGTGATTTCCCTGTTGTCCGGAATCGGGTCCCCTCATTACCCTACCAGCGTAATTTCTGACTGCCAGGAGCGTCCGGCAAGTATGGCAATCACTTTCATAAGAGGTGTCACTCTCCCTCTAATTTTCCCTTGCGCGATCTTCGTCTCGACTTCTGTGAATGCAGCAGTCAGCCATTTACATAACGGGAATCAGGATCAGGGGACTGCGACAATCGCCCGAGAGACTGATCCTGAGTCGACCAATGCGCCAAGGTTCACTGAGTATCGCGGAGTCCGCCTTGGAATGAACGCCGAGGACGCCCGGCAAAAGCTTGGTAAGTCAAAGGGAAATGACAAAACCCAGGATCTTTTTGTTTTCTCTGACAGCGAATCCGCGCAGGTGTTTTATGACGAACAGCAAAAGGTGTTTGCCATTTCGATCGATTTCAAGGGAAAAGGCAATTCTCCGGCACCGATTGACATTCTGGGTCAAGACATCACGGCAAAGGCAGACGGTTCAATGTACCGCATGCAGCAGTACGCTGATAGAGGCTACTGGGTCTCGTACAACCGTACTGCCGGCGAGTCGCCGATAATTACAGTGACGATGCAAAGGGTGGCTGTAAAGAAACAATGACTTCGCGAGCAGCGTAAAATGACGCGTTGTTCATGGTATGTCCTCCGAAGGAAGCCCGAAGGATGGTAATTTCTTCTTTCTTCCTTAGCTACTTACAGGCGAGATAATAGGACCATGGGTTATGCGTTTCCAGTGGCTGGATATTTATTGATGGTCTTGATCATCATGTTCGGCGGGAAAAAGAGACGTCCTTTTGGTCAAGCCAGCCAAGCCGCCGCCGGCGTTATCATAACGGTACTTTCTCTTGGTGCGATCCTTTGGTTTCTAAGTGCGGTTATCGGTCAATTAGTAAGTGCGGGACCCTAAGTGATGCACTAACGACTGGGAGCATTGAAGCATCGGGCTCCATAAACAAGGCAACTTGTAAATCAATTGGACCGGTAGGTTCTGTCCTCCGTCTTGCAGCACCGAAACATCGGAAGGTTGGGCGTTGCATTTGACAAGATGCAACGCTCAAGTTTTTTCTGGGGTGCACTTCTGGGTTCATGGGCAATCTGCAGGGTGTTCTGGCCCTCAAGAGGAGCCCTCGTCGCGTTAACCTGTCAGATGGAAGGAAACGTCTGATACCCAAGTGACATCCCAGAAAAGGCTATCCAAGCGTCTAAGTCGAAGAGCGCGGGACGTATCTATGATGCAAGGATTTTTGATCTTTCTTGTTTCGCTTATGGTTGGAGCCTTCGGCAGTATGTTGGGAATTGGGGGCGGCGTATTACTGATTCCACTGCTGACCGGTCTGTTTGATATGCCAATCAAAACCGCAATCGGCGCGAGTATCGTTAGCGTGATCGCCACTTCATCGGCAGCCGGTGCTGTTTATGTGGGACGTGGCTTGGCTCACACTCGCCTCTCGATGGTTCTGGAGATCGCCACGACCACTGGAGCACTTGCGGGAGGGATAACAGCCGTTTTGGTGAGTCCTCACTTGCTTGAGGGTGCATTCGCCGCGCTACTTGTCTATGTGGCGTTTACCCTGCGACGGATTTCAATCCAGGAAGGCTCAATTGCTCCTACTGGCTTGCTCGACACAACCTATACGAATCCTTTGAACGGCCAAACCGTCACTTACGGAGTTCGCAATCTGCCTCAGGGAATGGGGGCGAGCTTTTTGGCGGGGAATATTTCCGGGTTGTTGGGAATTGGCTGCGGAATAATCAAAGTACCCATAATGAATCTGGTTATGGGTGTGCCTCTGCGTGCGGCAATTGCGACAAGCAACTTTATGATTGGAATCACAGCCGCGACGAGCGCCGTTGTCTATTATCAACATGGGTACCTCGATCCAAGGATCGCGATCCCGACCTCGCTTGGAGTACTGATTGGCGCTCAAGCTGGGACTCGCATCGGCGGTCGAGTGAGAAGTCTGAGGCTGAAGCAACTCTTTCAATGGCTCGTACTTATCTTCGCAGCGCAGATGCTCTATAAGGCGGTGAGAGGTTGAATAGCCAGAGGCAAGAAGGCGGCAGGATCAACGGCCTAAGGCTTACTAAGACGTTAGCGCCGGACAGCCCGGCGAGAGCGCCCAACTCAATTGAGGTCGAAATTGGTCGGGCTGAAACGCCGGTGGCTTTACCGGAGGCGGACCCAACCAGCCAGGCATTAGCGGTTCCAAACAAGCCATCTTTGGTCAATGTTGAGCAATCAGAAGTTTCGGTTGCGCCTAACCTCACCGATCTTGTCGCCGGCAAGTTAGAGACCATCGAAGATCGGCAAGCCTTTATACGGCGACGAAACCTCAATGAGGTTGTTCACGGAGTTCTTCTTTTCGGATTGGCAATCAGCACTACTCTGATGCTCATCGGATTGGGACTTGACCTCGTTCGGCATCATGAAATGCCAACTGTCGTGCCAAGTTTTGAGGATGTCTTCCGTCGAGTAATAGAAGTCCGCGCGTCGGGCTTCTTGGCTCTTGGTTTATTGGCGCTCATTGCCACTCCTATTCTGCGAGTTATCGGCTCTATCTTTGCTTTCCTTTACGAGCGCGACTGGCGTTACGCTGCCATTACGTTCCTGGTATTGGTTGTTGTAGGCCTAAGCGTACTCTTAGGGCAGGGATAGTTGCGAGGCTTCGGAGGACTATGAATCAGGACACAGGTTTACAACGCCGAGTTCACGCGCTCTATGAAATTACACTGGCAGTCAATTCGAGCCTCGATCAAGACAAGGTTTTGGCAGTCATGCTGGAACACATTGTGACCGAACTCGGTTACAGAGCAGCCACGTTGCGACTGCTCGATGAGGAACAGGATCAGTTGGAGTTGAAGGCGTCGTACGGACTCAGCGAAACCTACTTAAAGAAGGGGGCAGTGGATATCGCAAAGAGTGGCATTGATCGAACAGTCCTCACGGGGCGGTGGGTAACAATCGAGGATGCGAGACACGATCCTGGCTTTCAATATCCCGGCGCAGCGGCTCAAGAAGAATTAGCCAGTTTACTAGCCGTGCCATTGACCGTGCGTGACCGGGTAATCGGAGTGCTCCACGTTTACACAGCAGAATCCCACGAGTTTCGTACTGCCGAGCAGGCCTTTATTGCGGCAATCGCGAATGTAGGAGCGCAGGCTATTCAACGGACACGCATGTTCGAGTCTTTTCATAGATTTGCACATCACATCAATTCGAGCCTCGATCTCAAAGACGTTCTATCGACATTACTGCTTGAGTCAGTTCGGGAGTTGAATGTGAAAGCTGGCTCGATTCGACTGCTTGGACCAAACCGCAAGACTCTGCATCTAGCTGCCGCTTATGGCCTCAGCGATACGTATCTTAAAAAGGGACCAGTGACCGTTGAGGAAAGTCCAATCGATCGACGAGTGTTACAAGAAGCGCGGCCGTTGGTAATTTCCGAAGTTAGTGAAGAGGCGGCGCTTCAGTATCCTACAGAAGCCAGGAACGAGGGTGTTCACTCAGTGTTGGTTGTGCCCTTGAAAGTGCGCTCCAGAATTGTTGGAGTGATGCGTTTTTATTCCTCGCAAATGCGACGCTTCAGCGATGAGGCAATAAGCTTTGCCGTTGCGGTGTCTGATCTGGGCGCAGTGGCGATTGAGAATGCTAAGCTACACGAAGCAGTCAAAGATCGCCTGGAGGCGATGAAGGAGGATGTTGATGGGTGGTACAGATTTCTTGCGTTTAGTTGAATTGCAAGGATGACCTTCCCGACCAGCTCTACTCATGTTTTAAGATCGCGTTTCGGGCCAATAAGAGAAAGTGTCGATGATGCGACACTTTTTTGGTAACTCCATATTCAATCCGGTATGCATGAGTTTAGACTTTTGTTTAGCTTACCTGAGGCCGTAATCTCGCTCGACCTTAACAACGACCTTATGTAAGAGATGAGGACCATGTAAGTGACAGTTTGGCATATGTCCGCCCCCAGGAAAGAAAACGACAAATCGGCCGGGGTACATTTCAACCTTTGTATAATTTCTAGGAGCTGAGAACGTCTCGGCGTCAATATTGTCTTGATACGGTTCGACCACTTTCAGTTCTTCTGATGGAGCAAATCCAGTAGTATCTTGACCGGCGATGGTGTAATGCAAATCAATGTATTTTCGATGAGCCTCGAATTGGGCGGTCTCCAGCGGCTGGCTGGACGTTTTCATCACAAGTGCATATAGTCTCTCGCCGTCAATCTCTTGCCGGCCTACAGGCAAATCCTTAAGATCTCTTCTCTCCAAAAAACGAAAGGCAGTGTCTAAACGTCGAAGGTTCGGGTACGACCTCCACGATTTCAGTTCGCCGGTCACCAAGCGCGGATCCTTACAGCGCGAAGCACTTTTACCAAACACTTCTTGTCCTGTTGAGAAGGCGAATATGCAACTGGCTGTTACTTGTAGAAGAAATCCTCTTCGGTCGGTCAAGTGTACCTCTGGGAATTTCTGACCTCGCACTAATTCGCGGTGGTGAGTCATTAGAAGGCGCTTCTCCTGCATTGATGTTTGTTGTCGAGGAGGGGAGATCCATCTGATCTGAACCCTATATTTTTGAAGTGTCGGTTCTGAACCACAGAAACGTAGCCACGTGAACGGTAACCCAAACGTCTGAACAAGAAACGTGCAGTTACTAAACCTTAATAATTGTGAGCAAGCTCTCGACGAGGTCGTCAAAAGTCAATGTCGCATTATTAATTCTCTCCAAGAAGCTGCCTTGGTCTAATGCCGTTAGGGGGCTATTACGGGAGAGGCAATCTAAGCAGCCATGAAAAGGCCATGCGGATCGAGCACGAACTTTTTGGCAGCACCTCTGTCAAAGTCCTTATAGCCCTGAGGCGCATCATTCAGCTTTATCACGGTCGCATTGACGGCCTTGGCGATGTGCACCTTCTCATTCAGAATGGCCATCATCAGTTGACGATGGTAGCGCATCACCGGGCATTGTCCCGTGGTAAAAGAGTGTGATTTCGCCCACCCAGTTCCAATCTTGATGCCCAACTGTCCGATCTTGGCATTGTCATCAATCCCGCCTGGATCGCCCGTAACATAAAGACCCGGAATGCCGATCGACGCACCCGCGCGCGCCACCGTCATCACATCGTTGAGTACTGTAGCAGGAGCTTCTCCAGCATTGTGGCCATGACCTCGTGCTTCAAACCCAACGCAGTCTACGGCAGCATCGACCAGCGGCTCGCCGAGTATCTGCTCAATCCGTTCAGGCAAAGTACCGCTTTCAGCCAGGTTAACGACTTCACAGCCAATGCTGGCGGCCTGTTGCAACCGCTCGGGGATCAAGTCGCCCACGATCACCACCGCCGCTCCCAACAGTTGTGCCGACGCAGCACACGCCAACCCGACAGGGCCAGCACCGGCAACATAGACCGTGCTGCCGGGCCCAACGCCTGCCGTGTAGGCCCCGTGGAATCCAGTCGGAAATATGTCGGAGAGCATCGTCAGGTCAAGGATCTTTTCCATCGCCTGATCTCGATCAGGGAATTTTAGTAAATTGAAGTCGGCATACGGAACCATCACATACTCTGCCTGACCACCTTTCCACCCACCCATGTCGACATAACCATATGCGGCCCCCGGTCGAGAGGGATTAACATTCAGACAGACACCGGTTTTTCCTTCCTTGCACATACGGCACCTGCCGCAGGCGATGTTAAAGGGGACAGAACAGATGTCCCCCTTTTTAATAAACTCGACGTCTCGACCTGTTTCAATCACTTCACCGGTAATTTCATGGCCCAATGTTTGGCCCGGCGGCGCCGTAGTGCGCCCACGAACCATATGCTGGTCGCTGCCGCAAATATTGGTAGAGACGATCTTGAGAATTACGCCGTGTTCACACTTGCGGTTTTGTTCGGGGAGGGTTAACTCGGGATATCCAATATCCCTCACTTCAACCTTTCCGGGTTCTACGTATACTACGCAATTGTTACCTGCCATCATCACACTCCTCTCTTGCGAGCCGATTGCTATTGCCAGAGTTCATCACTCGTGTTTAGTAAGCTGCCACGCCGGCCTCGGCTACGGCGTGGTCCTGGTCTCCCGAGCCACCACTGACTCCTACGGCGCCTACCACTTTCCCGTCGCGTTTCAAGGGAATACCTCCTGCAAAGATCATGATCTTCCCGTTGTTCGAAGCGTGTATGCCAAAAAACTGTCCACCAGACTGCGAGTGAGTCGCCAAATCCTTAGTGGCGATATCAAAGGCGCGTGAGGTGAATGCCTTTTTGATTGAGATGTCGATACTGCCGATCCACGCGTCGTCCATTCGCACATGAGCAACAAGATTGCCTCCCGAGTCGACCACAGCGATATTCATGGGTTGACCGATCTCAGTCGATTTTTTCTCGGCGGCGGCAATGATTCTGTGGGCGTCCTTCAATGTAACCATATTTAGCTCCTCATTTTGAGATGACAGAAGATTTAACATCCTGAACCGAAGGGCGGCGATATTATCCTTCGGTCCTTGTATACCAATGCGGCGTTGCACCATTAATCAGTGCAAGTGTTCTTTCAGAAATGAACGAATGGCTGCATAGATTTCGGCAGTGTCTTTTGAGCTAAACCCACCGTGGTTTCCACGCGGCACCGTAATTAGTTTGTTCGGAGTTCCTACCCCGTTCAAAGCTCGGTGTAATCGGACGGCCTGACTGTAAGGAACCACCGGGTCCGCATCGCCGTGTATCGTAAGCACTGGCGGGACACCTTTGCGCACAGAGTTCAGAGGTGAAACTAACTCCGCCGTTTTAATGCGGTCAGCATTCGGTCCCAACCAGCTGGCGGCCCAAGTTCTCAGACTTGGACCACTTATCAGCTCTGTAACATCTGTGATGCCGTACCAATTGACGATTGCTGCAACTTTCAAGTCCATCGGAGCCTCGTCGTAGTAGCACCGCCAGTCGAGGTTTGCGGTAGTCGCTAAGAACCCGGTGGTCAAAGCAAGATGGCCACCTGCCGAACGTCCGGAGAGCACGATCCGCTTCACGTCAAACTTGTATTGCTCGGCATGTGTAATAACCCACTTGAGCGCGCAACGGCAGTCTTCGACAGCTGCTGGAGCCAACGATACGCTCGCCAACCTGTAGTCTACGTTGACGACCGCCCATCCCATCTCCAGGTACGGCAGGATCTCCATTACATTCGCTGAGCGAGTTCCTCCGACCCAGCCTCCTCCATGAAAATAGACCACAGTAGGTACCGGCTTCTGATTGTTAAGAGGGCGGTATACATCTAATTTAGCTTCGTAGTTTTCAGCCGTTAGATACGTGATATTGGGATGGATGGTATAATCATTTGCGGCGTTAGTCGCCCAAGTGGCAGACGAGACCGGTTGGGGCGTAGCAGCTGGCGATGGTCCTTGCTGAATCGTCAATAATGACAAGCCTAGTACCAGTAAGCATGAAAACATGGTGGATGAACTCCCTTCGGGCATTCGGTCGAATGCTAACGCAAGTATCAAACTCGCTCGAGCCCTTTTCCCGCAATATCATTCCCCCGTACCAACAGGTACTTGCGCGAGAAGGGCTTTGCGGTCCTGAAATCCGAATATTCCATTGGCCCCATCTCGCCTTCAGCGCTCATATAGCGGCACACCAAGACCCGCCGCCATCGATTTGACTCATTCGGTGTAGACCTGTGAGGTATAAAGGGGTCATGCACTCCACCTTCACCTGCTCTCAGGAAGTAGCCGACTTCCAACTCATCAACATCGGCGGGTAATATTCCCGAGGCTATCTCCTCGTTGAAGAGGTCGTCCTCAGTCTTTCGACGCGGTAGGTCTTTTCGTTTGTGCCATTCTGGCAGTACGAACATGGTGCCGTTATCATGATTCACGTCGTCAAAGGCCAACCAAACAGAGCCTGCAAGCTTTGTAGTGTTCCAGTAAGGCTTGTCTTGATGCCAGGGAATCGGCCTGCCGGTTTGGGGAGCTTTGCAGATGAGATGAGTTGACCACAGCACAATGTTTGGACCAATTTGCTGTTCGATAACATCAAGGAGTGACTTGGAGCAGGCAATTTCCAGTATCCACCGTTCCTGTTGGTGGGCTGAGTAGATTTCGTCGGCCTTTAGGCTGGGGTGCAGTTCTCCGATTATCCGGTCCAAATTCTGGCGTGCCAACGCCAGAGCTTCGTCGGATAATACTTTGCCGAGAAACGAAAACCCCTTTTTAAGAAAGTGCTCATGATCATAAGTGAGCATCGGTTGAGACCATTCCATGAGTTGCCTCCTGCGCACGTGATCGTTTTTTGTTATTACTAAGATCGGCCCCGCCTTGGTCCAAGGATAGACTCCGTAACAGCCAACTATCGCAGGTGCGAGCTCTTGAGACATATCGATGAGCTGCGATTATGATCGGCCAGGACCAACACATTCGGTTATCTCTACTTCCTTTCCGAGCTGACGGGAGGTGTACCCGAGCTGACATTGCTCCAGCTAACCGGCTTATTTTCAGAGAAGCGACTTACGGACAATAGTTCCAACTCTGAAGTCCTTTTTCCCGTGGCCATAAACTCGGCCATGGCCCGTCCCACCCAGGGAGACAGCGAAAAGCCTCCGCCGCTAAAACCTAGTGCGAAATAGAGCCCCTCTACTTCCCGCGCTTCATCGAGAATGGGCATTGCGTCGGGCGTGTAGTCGTAAACGCACGCATACGTGCGGTGGACAAACCCGTCTTGCATGAAGGGTAGTGTCTTCGCAAGACTCTCGGACATCTGCATTAGGGAAGAGTAACGGGACGTTTGCTGGTAGTTGTCTGGATCCTCCGGGTGGAGGTCGCTGGTGCAGCTGATTCGGTCTCCCTCACGCCAACCGACGAACATGAGATCCGGACCCTCTGGACGCATGTACAGCGTCGTGCGAGCATCGGAAATGATCCGTACGAGTCGAAAAGGCGATTCGAGTGGCGCCGAGTAGAAGCCCATCTCCACCCGATGAGGGTAGACCGGCACCTCGATTCCGGCTTCTGCGAGCATGGCGGCTCCCCAACTGGCCGTCCCAACAAGTACTTTTCGAGAAGCAATGGTCTCTTCTCTGGTGGTCACGCCTTGCACACCGCGCGAGTCGGTTCTGATTTCCTCGACCTCAGTTCCTTCTATTATTTCGACGCCAATCTTGCGAGCAACATTGGCGAGCACTTGTACTACCGGCATGGGATCCACATAGATAGCACCGGGCTCGAACGCATAGATATCGTCATCAATACTGCGGAGTCCAGGCTGCAATTCGCTCGCGTCTCGGGGGCTAATCATGGTTGCCACACAGCCTCCTTTGGTTGCCGCGGCGATTACGTTGGATAGCTGTTTTGTAGCGTCAGCGTCATTGACGAGCAGATAGCCGATGGGATTGAGGGTTATCTTTGCCCCATAACGATCCCTAAATGTGGACAAGAACTTGATCGAATACTGAAGCATTGAGGCTACCGCAGAGTTTCCTACTAGGCTACGAACTATTCCAGCGGCACGTCCGGACTGTCCGGCGCCGACAAAATGGCGTTCAACAATCCGGACGTCTCGAACTCCCTGCTCCCGCAAATGAATTGCAGTTGTAAGCCCGGTAACCCCACCACCTACAATGATTACATCTGCAGACTTCAAATTACCCCCTCCGTAGGACTCTTCTTAGGGCTACTCAAGCCTAGCTCACGAATGTCGCTTCCTCTATAACTGGCCCTTATACTGCCAAATCCTAGAGCAGTCAAGAAGATTCGCGCGCATATCGCCATAATCCTGCAAGCCGTGTTGGACGCCGCGCGACGGGATGACAAAAAACTGACCAATTGGGGTTTTGCATTTAGAAAAGATTCAACAAACTTAGCAAACGAACTGATCGGCTGCCACTCGGATTTGGACGGCTCCTTAACCCGACTCAAATTTTTTGATTATCGCACTAGCCAAAAAAAGGGAAAAACGACAGGAAAAACGACAAACCCGCAAATTCCTGCTTATCCCGGGAGCCATACCGTAAGGGATAACGCATGAATATGCGTTTTTTACTTGACACGCGATCCGTCGTTTTGTATAAGCATGCGGTCATAGAATTTTCTGTCGATGGCGGCTTCCGTTGAAACCATCGGCGCCTGACGACGTGGATGCCGAATCTCGGCCGTGCGGGACTTATAACTCCCCAACGTTCATTCACTAGTTGCCCATAAAGAGCACAACATCAGCGCAGCCAGTGCGCGTGGCTTCATCCTGGATTCGGACCGACGGTGCCCCAGCGTTTCCTGATTCACGCTGTGATCTCGATTCTCGGTGCCCGGAAACCCTCAGTTAGAAAACCGATTAACTTTCATTGTAGGAGGAGAGACGATGCCTAAGGTGAACGAGACAGCCATCAGTTTGACGGAGTGGGTTGGCTTTGATCTGAGGCCAGTCATCGCATTTAACCATCAAGTTTTCAGATTGTGTTGTTGTTGGGTCGTTGTCGCGCTGATGGTTTGTTCTTACGCCATGGAAGCTAGCGGGCAATCCTCAAGTCAAGGAGCAGTTTTGGGCACGATTACAGACCCTAATAGAAACGCGCTTCCTGGGGTAGACATTTCGGTAGTCAATAATGAAACCGGTGTTAAGCGGTCCGGCCAGAGCAATACTGAGGGGCATTATAGAGTAGATTTCTTGGCACCTGGCAACTACCGTATTGTTGCTGAACGTATCGGGTTTAAGCAGGAAGTCATTGAAAAAGTGACGCTGCAGGTCGGGCAGGCCGCTCGCGTGGACATTCAACTGGTGTTGGGTGAGATCACCGAACAGGTTACGGTTACGTCGAGTGCCGCTCCCATTGACACCGAATCGGCCACCTTGGCAACCGTAATCAACAATGACCAAATACTGAAGCTTCCCCTTAATGGACGAGAGTTTCTGGCCCTAGCCGCCTTAGTACCTGGTGCGGAATCGGGTAATCCAAAACGTGGCGCCGTCTACAGTAAAGGAATTTCCGTCGGATTTAATGGCGCTCGGGCCGGATATAATTCCTATTACCTTGACGGCGCCAGTAGTACCTCTCCCAACCGCAATGAGCTAATCTCCTCGCCGGCCTTGGAAGCGATCAAGGAGTTTCGCGTCGAGACTAATATGTATTCGGCGCAATACGGACGCTCAGGAGGGGCCGTAATTAACATCGTCACTTCGTCGGGCACCAACGCTTATCACGGTACTATCTATGAATATCACCGCAACAAGGCGTTGGATGCTCGGCCCCATTTCTACACCGGGTCTCGCGAAAATCAGCCTCAGTATTTACTCAATCAATTTGGCATAGCAGGTGGTGGCCCGGTAATAAAGAATAAGACGTTCTTCTTTGGTAGCTTTGAGGGCTACAGGCAAAAATTACCGGGTCAAGCAATTACGACCTTTGCTCCTACTGATAAGGAGCGCATTGGTGATTTCAGTGAGAGTATTAATCCGTGGACCCTGCGGCCAGTGGTGCTTACGAATCCCTTCACTGGTCAGGTAATTCCTGGGAACAAACTGCCTCCGGAGCTCATCAACCCGGTTGGCAAGAAGTTAATGGACCTTTGGCCCAAGCCCAATTTCAATGATCCGTTCCTGAACCTACGCTACTTTAGGTCTGGCACTTTCACTCAAAACAAGTTTCTGCTGAAAGGCGACCACACCTTTTCACAGCGCGATTCGCTCAGCGCTAGTTTTAACTTCGGAAACTATGCCAGCACGCAGGTGGGCAACACGGAAAACGGTGACATTAGCGATCTGTCGCAAGATCGAGCGCTCGTCGTAACTTATACCCATGTATTCTCACCGACGATGGTAAATGACCTAAAGGGAAGCTACACGTACTATCGTTCCGGGGGCGATTTCACCCTAAACGACAAAAATTACGCGAAGGAATGGGGGCTTTGGAGTGGTACCAATGCAGACATTAAAGGCGCACCTCGCCTAGTTATGTATGGAAGCGGGTTTACTGCTTTTACGTTGGGCAACGCTGGACCGTTTAAGTATGTAAATCGCAACCTCTATTTCAAAGACAATCTGGCGTGGACCAGCAAAAAGCACACTCTATTTATCGGCGGGGAGTTCATCCGCCAGCCATATGACTGGGAGTTCAATAATATTCCCGCGACGTACTTGATCGGCTTGCTGGATGGAGATCCTGCCTCCGATGATGTATGGAAAGTCAGCGGTTCCACGTTCGCAGACCTGCTGATGGGCCTCTCGGCGCTCACTTACCACAACGTCGGAGATGGCCAACCGATGAAGTTGAAACGGAATGCTTTCGGCGTTTATGTTCAGGACGATTGGAAAGTAACGCCACGATTAACGTTGAATCTTGGTTTGCGCTATGACTATGAGGCTCCATTCGCGAGCACAAATAACCAGTTTGTCACATTGAATTTTGACACGGGACGACCTTGGTATGCCGCGGGTGCTCCAGCGGATCGGCTGGCGCCATTGCGTTTCAAGTATGATACGGGGGGTCCAAACCGGCCGTTTGAACCAAGCAAGAAGAATTTCTCGCCGCGGGTCGGCCTGGCATTCAGACCTTTTAACGATAATCGCACCGTAATTCGCGCGGGATATGGCGTTTTTTATACTAGTGAGACGGCCTGGAGCACGGTCTTCGGCTCTTGGGTCAATCCATTTGCCGGAGAGTTCCGTTATTTTTCGCGTGGGTTCATCTGGCCGGATGGCAGAGATCGTTTCGTCACTTTCGATAAGGAGCCGTTGGATTTTAGGTTCGCCGCCTCATCGGACTCGGGATTGAGCTATACCACGACACCTGAATTTCCCACGGGGTATCTGCAACAATACAATGTCTCAATCGCGCGAGATATAGGAGCCGGCGTCGCTCTGGAGGCTGCTTATGTAGGAACTAAAGGCACAAATCTCGACGGTATCATGTCCTTGTCAGGATACTCATTAGCAGCGTACCAGAAGGCGATCGCTAATGGGGTTAACCCTGGTCTTAGGGCGAAAGGACACAATTCCAAGTACAACTCACTACAATTAAAGGCGACCAAGCGCCTGTCAAATGGTTTGGATTTTCTAGCTGCCTTCACTTGGGGTCATGCCATGGCAGAATCCTCCAACTCAGACGTCAACGAAAATACACTCTATGACTTGGCGGGGACTTCGAACCCGACTAAGCGGCGCTACTCGAACGCCGATTTCGATGTGCGCAAGCGGTTCACTTTGAGTGGCACCTATGAATTGCCGCTCGGTCACAATAAGAAATTTGGTAGCGGCTGGCATCCAGTTGTGGATGGTGTGTTGGGCGGCTGGTCACTTAATTACATTTTCACGATGCAGGATGGTTTTCCTTTCTCAGTATTCGATCCCGCGCAGCGTTTTCCCAATCGCATTTGTGATGGCAACCTCCCCTCAGATCAGCGGACTCCCGATCGCTGGTTTGACATTAAGTGTTTCCCCACTAAGACGCCGGAGACAGTAACGCTTCCTGACGGCAATACTCTTACCGTTTTGAATGGTAATGCTAGTCCAAATGTTATTACCGGCCCCGGATTGAAAAATCTGGATCTGGGAATACATAAGTCGATCGGAATTACAGAAGGCAAGCGGCTGGAAATCCGATTTGAGGCGTTCAACGCTTTGAATCACCCTAACTATCTAGCGCCAGCGCTCAACATATTTTTTGCCACAGAATCCGGTGCGAAGCTCACGCGTGTTCGCGATATGCGCGACATACAAGTGGCAATCAAGTTTAGTTTTTGACTCGCTCAAGCTTGATCGTCAGCAAGGTGAGCCCGCATGTAACTCTAGATTGAGACAGCGTCGACGCGCGGTGCCGCATCGGCTTAGGTTAGGAGCGAGAATCGCACGGTACGGAATGCAATCGAGAACATGTCTGACAGATGGTCCTGTTTCTAAGACAATAACGAGGGACAAATAGTGGAAAGACTGGCCAAAAAACCACGTGTCCGACTTCGGCACCTCGGCTCTCTGCTGCTCTTGCTCGCGGCAGTTCCTGCGACGCACATGCTCGACCGACAGTGTACAGTCACGTATGGGCAGCAGCGGCCCCAACCCGCCAAAGCTATCCAGAGTCGCAAGATCCGTCTAAGCGCCGCGCACGTTGCCGCTACAAACCGGCGGAGAAGAATCATTCTGCAAATGGATGTTGGAGCGGGTCCGTTCTACAGTGACGCCATTGGACCTAGTCAGCTAGCCGACGCCATAGACTACCACTTGTCGCCGATCGATCAGCCGAAGAATCAGATCGACAGTGTCTGGTGGGACTGGACTGAAGGGAACTCTGCTTCTTGGCCCAGCCAGATACTACCTCGACAGACCGCCATCTTTCCGAAGTGGTCGCAGGCGGGCATCGATCCCGTTGGGGTTTTGCTCGATCAAACTCGACGGCGCGGTCGGGAAGTCTTCTTTTCTTATCGTGTCAACGGCAATGATAACGGACCCGGCGAGTTCAAGTTAGTTAGGCCTAATAAGGAAAAGCATCCGGAGCGGTTGATTCAAGCCATATACCCTTTCAAGCACTACTGGAACTTTGCATTTCCCGAGGTGCGCGAACTGAAGCGCAGCGTGGTTGCTGAAATTGCAACTCTCTATGATTTTGACGGCATACAACTTGATTTTGCCAGAATGCCGATCATGTTTCCTCCCGGTGAACAGTGGTCGGATCGCCAGCATCTGACAGCTTTTGTGCGTTCGGTAAGAATGACATTGCTGGAGATTGAAAAAAAGCGCGGCCGACCACTCCTTCTCGCAGTTCGAGTTCCTGAGTCGGTCATGGGTAGCCACTTCGACGGATACGACGTGGAAACTTGGGCACGCGATCAGCTGGTTGACATCTTCGTTTTGGGAAATCGATCAGCCGACGTGGAGTTAGGAAAGTTCAGAGAGATTACTGCTAAAACCGGAATCAAGCTTTATCCATCATGGGATGACTATCACGCTTCGGATGGATATCGGAATGCGCCGGTTGAAGTTGTCCGCGGAGTCGCAGCCAATTGGTGGAACCAAGGAGCTGATGGTATCCATCTCTTTAATATTGGAAGTCCTTCTCCAGCTGCGCTGGCTAAGGTCGGCAAGATGCGGGTTGAAGGCTTCTCACCTGAATACTTAGACCAGACTCGGACGTTGTGGAAGCGTCAGGCGCAAATTTTTAGCGAGGTAGGATCAACCGATTCGCTTAGGAACCGCGACAAAGTCTTCATTGTGCAGCGACGTGGTGACAACCTCGGTCCTCCCGCGTGGCCAAAGCCCACTGAATGGGAAACTCCACGACACATGTATTTCGGCGCCAACATGCTTTCGCAACTTCCCGCCGAACTGTCGAATGGCGCCAAGGCCGACTCCTTAGTAATTCTCGAAGTTGCAGACGATATGAGTAACATCGGCGCCGCGGCTAACGTTAAAGAGGTTACCTTGCGCGTCGTGATTTCAGATCCTGAGGCTGATCGGCTTCCTGCCGGCAGCCGACTTGAAGCAACTGTAGTTGGAAATTATACGCGTCCGGGTCCGGATCCTACGGCAATGAACAAGCCCCCAGCCAAGGGAATCGAGGGGCAAATAGAGTGTCGGCTTAACAATCTGTTACTTCCGTCGGCAACCGTCGAGCAGGGTTGGCTGGTATTCAAAGTTGATCCTAGGCAGCTTGCTGTGGGCGATAACCTTGTTGGGCTACGTCTTACCAAACCCGTAGTCACTGGCGCGGAGAAAGTAATCGAACGGATCGAGCTGCATATAACGCATCGCCAGTCGTAATCAAAAAGTCGTTCAACGAGTCATCGTTCGAAGCGGTGGTGGGGTCAAGGGACAGAGTTGCGGCACCGTTAGCTTTCAAAAAGAGAGCATTCAATGACATCACAAGACGTGATTGCTTCCAATCCTGCGGCGGATTCTCTGCAAGCCTCCTCGTCCAATAGCAAGAAATGGATCGTAGCGGGGATTCTGTCAGCCGGTTTGGGACTGGACTACTTGGCTCGTCTGGCTATCAACTCAGTGTTTCCACTCTTGAGGCAGGATCTCCAGATGACAGATTTCGAGATCGGCCTATCTGCAACTGCGTTTTTATGGACCTACGCCCTGCTATCTCCCCTCGCTGGATTTGCGGGAGACAAGTTTCCTCGTCGTACCGTGCTCGCTTTAAGTGTGGTGTCATGGGGCGGGGTGACCCTGCTTTGCGGATTCGCGACCGAAACCTGGCAGCTACTGGTAGCCCGTGTGCTCCTGGGAGTGAGCCAGGCCTGCTATATCCCAACCGCTCAGGCATTGATAACGGATCTCCACACGCCGCGGACCCAAGCTAAGGCGATTGGTATCTTTATGGCGGGGTGCTATGTGGGCGTCTTTGCCTCGGGTATGCCTGTCGCTTGGGTGTCGACATCATTCGGATGGAGAACGATGTTCCTACTAATTGGCGGTATTAGCCTGGTCTTTGCACTTTCAATGAGCTACATCCCGCGCGTTCAGCCACGCAAATCCACTCCTGATCCAAGCTCGGACCCCCTTAGTCAGGGGTCTTCAATTGACTCCGTGAAATTACTTCTTCGAAATAAAGCCTTCGCCGGGATCCTGATAGCTTTTGCTTTGTCAGGCGCGGCCTATTTCATCTTGTTTACTTTCCTACCCCTTTTCATCTTTGAAAACTTTGGTCTTTCGGTAGAGGCGGCCGCCTTTCAGGCGACGTTTTATATGCAGGTAGGGGCACTAATCTTGAACCCAATCTTTGGTGCCGTGGCGGACAGACAATCGTCCCAACAGCCGAGAAATAGGTTTTACTTCGCCGCCATTACCGCGGCGACCGCACTGCCGGCATTGGCGGTTGTAGGATTTGGGAAGACAACACTGTTGCTGACGGGTGGACTGCTGTTCTTTGGAGTAGCAATGGCGGGCACCGATGTCAGTTGGACTCCGATGCTCTCGACCGTCGTGTCTGAAAGGAATCGAGCAACGGCATACGGCATCATGAATATGGCTTCGTGCTTCGCCGGAGGAACCGCGACGTTTGCGGGAGCGCTCTTGATGAAGAGCCACGGACTGGGAGGTCTTATGGCTTCCGGCGGAATAATGTTCCTCGTACTGGCCATCCTTTTGGCAATTACCGGGACGCTGCGGTTTCAGCGCAGCGCGGTTTTGAAACAGACCATCCAGCCTTCTTAGCAAGCGCCTCAAAAGCACGACTTTTCCTGGCTGCTGACGACCGAAGTGACGCCGACCAATAAGCAAATGGCCCACAAACGAAAACAACTCATTTTGATCAGTGCGGTTTTCGCCTTGCTTGTCGGCGTTTCAGCAACTTCAATCACTGGCTTGGCACAGCAGACCGTTCCGCGTTCTTTTCATTATGTCGACGGAAAGCCTCTACACGCCTTGCGGGATGGTGAATTTCGCGTTCATCACGCGAGCCTTCCGCCGACGTCAGGCAAGGTGTATATCTACGCCTCGCTAGGAATGCCTGCGGTAAATCCCGTGCCCTACCTGCAAGGTTCACCAATCGCCGCGCAGTTCGTAACCTTGGGAGAGACGCGTGCAGGAAAGTTTCTTCCAGCGATCCGTTTCGGACTTAAGGAGCGGGAAACGCTGGCCGGACAAAGAGCACAACTCATGCCTTGGGTGTTTGATGGCACTACGAACCACTTTGGTGGATATGCGCGTCCCGCAACGCTTTATGATTTTCGCATTGAGCTTGACACAGCTACCTCAAGTGCAACGGTCTTCACTGCCGGAAGAGGAGATGACCATTGGTTCATGCTTGCTGAAGACGTCGGACTTATATTTCCGGTTAGTGAGATCAATGAGGTATTAGTTGAACAATACGCCGACGCGGCTGGAGTGCATGATCTTTCTGTCCAACAGGTGCGTAACCCCGCAAGGGAAGTGCTTGTCGGGAGTGATACGGGTAGAAAGCGGCGTGTAACGGCTGGCCGTGGGTTTCGATTCCAGAGCATGAGGAGTGTGTGGCGGGAGAGAGGTCGGCATGTGGTCATCTCGCGGGATGAGAGGCGTTGGCAGGGTTTCGCGGATGTAGCTCTCAGCAAAACCGGTCGACTGCTAGCGACTTACTGTGATGGTCCAAAGCACGGGGGTAACGGTAAAGCAGTAATCAGAAGTAGTGATGACTGGGGTAAGACCTGGAGTGGCGAACAGACTATGGAGGCCTTACGGGGCGCCAATGAACGTATACAAAAACTCAAAGACGGATCTTTGCTGTTCACCAGCGGTGAAATGTATCCCACCGTAGACTTTCAGCAGAGTCTTGACGATGGTAAGACATGGACGGTCATCGGAAGTTTCGATGTTCGATCCTTTGGACTCTATCAACATTACGCAATGAGTCATGTGTTGGAAAGTGCAGATGGAACCTGGTTTATTGTTGGGTCCGACATGGTAGGAAAAGAGCAACGAGAACGACTCCAGGTATTTGCCTCAGGGAATCGGGGTAGGGAATGGCATCTGCGAGCGTTGATTGATACTTTTCCGACGACAGGACATGGCGGTAGTGAGGCTAGCATCTTGGAACTCTCCGACGGCCGTCTGGCG
Source organism: Pyrinomonadaceae bacterium (assembly GCA_035646955.1). GTDB lineage: Bacteria > Acidobacteriota > Blastocatellia > Pyrinomonadales > Pyrinomonadaceae > PSRF01. The sequence goes on along the minus strand of DASROI010000082.1, from coordinate 9,994 downwards.
ATCTACGCTCGCGAAAGCCGCAATGATGGCTTTCCGGGGTTTAGGGTGTTTTCAAACGACAAGGGGAATACTTGGTCCGAGCCGGAGGATCTGCCGATTCAAACTAGCGGCAGAATACTGGCCAACTTCTTAGCGGATGGTCGGGTAATGTTGACTACTAGAACATGGATCGGCCGTCCCGCTTTGTGGGCATGGATCGAGAATCCGAGCCGCAGAATTGGCTTTCAAATCAGCGGTGTACACTATAACGACAAATCGAGCAAAGGTCTTAAGGATGGTGTGCTTTATATAGACAACGATGGCCGCCTCGGTCAATTTACAAGATATTTGCTCAGGCCGCCGAGTGCTCCCGAGGACGAAGTTAGCCTCATCGCCAACGTAATGGTGTTGGAAAATCAGGGTAACGCCGCTACCGTTTCTATTCCATTTGCAGGCAGGTTAAGTATCTATCCTGAACATGCTGTGTTCAGCGGTGGAACTAAGGAGGTAACGCTGTCGATTGCTGCGCAGACCTTTCACACATATGTGGTGAAGAGCGGTAAGGGAAGAGTTACCATCCACATTGACGGTAAACTTGCGCTCGATACCACTGATGTAGATCAACGCAACACGAACGCCGGTTGCCTGCCATTCGGTGTTGGCCCTCTGCTTTTCTCCTTCGGGAACTATCCCACTCCCGAGTTATTTTCGCAGGACGCCGCGCCTTGTTCCACCGCCATGCTTCCATTTCAGATCACACCAGGCGTGACAGGTTTGGCTCTGTGGAAGAGTGTAGAGGTAGTCACGGTATCTCAAAACGGCAGAGAACATAGGACCTCTTGGATAGCAGCCAAGGATGGATTTCCTGATCAGTATCAACTCGATAACGTCATAGAGGTTGAGGCAACGGTGTCGGGTATGGACCAGGGCTACTCTGGGTGGGTGCAGTTGCCAGACAACAGGGTGTTTGTGGTGAACTATACAGATGACACTGCAGTCATCTGGCCTGGAACGAATACCTTTCCTTACGGCTGCTCGTGGATACGCGGAACATATTTGCTGCCAAGCGATCTGGACGCTGTGACCACGGTGCGATGACCATGGGGCGCAATTAATTCAATGAGGATCGCTACCATCATGACGCTTTTCCACCATGAGCGGGTTGGAAGCTGTGACGGCTCTGGTTCTGTGGCCGGTGCGTCAAGTGCCTATAACGGTTGTTCAACCAGGAAGCCCGCAATAACCGCATGCATCTGAAACAAAGAATCGACGCTGGTCACTGTCTGATCGGGGCGGGACTTTACACCAACTGTCCGGAGGTAATCGAGTATTGCGCCAAGGGAATGGATTGGATCTGGTGGGAGACGCAACACACGCATGTGGACTGGCAAGGAACAATTCAGGGCGTGCGAGCGGCTTATGGCGCGGGAATACCGCTGCTCATCAGATCGTGGACTCATGACGGTGCCACATTGGAACGAATGCTGGACACCGGCGCTGAGGGGATAATTGTTCCCATGGTCAACACGAAAGAGGAGGCTGAGAGCATTGTGTCAAGGTGCTTCTATCCACCGCTTGGTAATCGGTCCTTTGGTGCGACCCGACCTGAGATTATCGAGGCTGACCTGGATGAGTGGAACAAGCGAATCGTCACGATAATGCAGATCGAGACCCCTCAGGCCGTCGAGAATGCTGAGGCGATCGCGGCCGTACCGGGAGTCACGGGATTATTGTTGGGCGCTCGAGATTTGGCTCTGCGGTTGGGTAAGAGCACCACGCAATATAATGCCGAGGAGCAGGTGGCGAGTGCTGTCAGTCATCTCCTAGAGGCGTGCAAGAGAACCGGTAAAGTGGCCGCGGCTGTATCTCTTACACCGACTGCGCTTTGCGCTCGGATTGCCGAAGGTTATAGGCTAATTTGCGCAGGGATGGACCTTGACCATTTACAGGAAAGTTATTCGCGTATGACGAAAGCTGCGCAAGAAATGTTAACTGAGATGAGTGCGAATGATGCTGAAGGACCTAATCCTGTGTGAACCGTTCGCGACGACGCTTGAGTATTAAGAATCCGCGACTAAAAGAAATTTGTCTGCGGAAGTGCTCCTAATCCCGCAACTACGTCCTTCTCGCGCGCACACGCTTGAATGGTTGTCCACTCGAATCGGAGAACAACGCGGGTGATTACAAAAATTAGATGATCTTCAGGTGACTGGCATCTCTGCTAGTGGGACGATCTTTGAACTCGAGGTGCCAGGCAACATTGTATCGAGTACCTCTCCGATCACATCCACCGCCTCAAACAACGCCTTCGAGCTGATCATCAACGGTGGAACCAGCTTGAGAAAACCTCTACCGGTCACGAACAACATAACTCCACGACGAACACACTCCATAGCTATCTCATCGCATAGCTCAGCCAGTGGGGCGTCAGTAGCGGGATCCTTCAGGTGAATGGAATAAAATAGTCCTATACCGCTGACCCGTTTGATGAAACGCTTGTGTCTCTCTGTAATATCTGCCACTCGTTTGCCTAACTCCAGACCGAGAACCCTCGACCTTTCCACGAGCTGCTCATCGTGAAGAATCTGAATGTTCGCAAGTGCAGCTGCCAAACAAACTGGATTCCCGCCAAAAGTACTCGACATTTCACCCGGGGAGGCAAGATCCATGATCTCACTGCGTCCGATTACGGCTGAAACCGGGAGGCTCGATGTTAGGCCTTTGCCAGAGCAAATCAGGTCCGGTGTAATACCGTAATGCTCAAAGGCAAACCATCGTCCGGTGCGCCCCATTCCGGTCTGGATCTCGTCCGCCGCAACTAATATCCCGTGCCGTTTGGCCCAAAGCATAAGCGCGTCGATGTACTCTTGTGGATAAACCGTGGTGGTCCAACCTGGAATCGATTCAAAAATTATTCCCGCAATTCTCTCCGGGTCGATTGCGCGCTCGTTTAGATCAGCTTCGAATCCCCTCGATTCGGCCGAATCAGGCGCAGGTAGCTGATACTGCAACAGAGCTTCTCGCTGCATTCCATCGACTAAACCTGAGCCACCGCCCGCCAATTTCGCCGCCAGAGTGCGACCGTGGTACGAACTCTCGAATGAAAGTATTCCTAACTTTTCCGGAGCAGAGCGCAAGCCGTGTTTACGCATTAGGCTGATCGCGCATTCCGTCGCTTCCGTGCCAGCGGAGAAGAGAATTGCCTTCTCCAGGCCCGGGGGGGCCAATTTTACTAATTCCTCTAATAGTTGCCGACGCTGATCGCTGGGGTATGCGTAGCTGAAAATCAATTGAGCATCCAGTTGATTCTTGATCGCTTGCACGATTCGAGGATGCGCATGTCCAACGTTGGCCAGAACTATCCCGCTACTGAGGTCGATCCATTGATTGCCGTAAGGATCTCTAATCGTAAATCCGTAGGCTTGGTCCCAAATGATCGGAGGCATGCCGCTCATAGAACGCGGCTCTACCGAGCGCAATCTCTTAATAGCATCGATCGATTCTGGAACCGGAATGTCGGAAACTATCTTGCGAAATTCGGTTTGGATCGAGCTCGTTGTTCGAGGAGTCAGGTCGCTGCTTCGCATGTTTGTTTACCAATGGATTGATGTCAGAAATTGCGCGAGCTGACCGCGGAATGCCTGGACATGCTTTTCAAATTCTTTAGGTCGCGAGGGGACTTGGACCAGTTGACCTTGGGGTAGTCTTTGAGCCCATGTTTCCGCGTAAGATAGAGGATGAACAAGATCCTGATCGTTTCCAACCACGAGAGCCGGAACATTTAGTGACCGAATTTCTTCCCAGTTGTTGATGGGGCAATCGCCTGGTATGTTTCGCAGGCGGGCGCTTCGCTCAACAGCTAGAGGTCGATCAAATTGTTCGATTATCCCCTGGGCATCCTCGGTCGATTTTGACAGGAGCGATTGATATTCTCTAAGGGTCTTCACCTTCACCCGGCCCCCGTCGCAACCATATCGCTCCAGGCAATCAGCTACCTGAGGGTACAGAAGCATAGCTTCGGGGTTAGGTTGATCCAGCCACGCCGGCCGCACCAGGACGAGGGCCGCAACGTGCTGCGAGTAGTCGAGAGTGAACCGCGTGGCGGTTGCCGCACCCATTGAAACGCCTCCCACCACTGCCTTGTCGATTCCCAAATGTGAGAACAAGGCGTTGAGATCGCGGGCAAAGGTAGCAAAAGTCAACTCGGCCGCCGGGCCAACGGGCATCGTCTCACCATGGGCGCGTGCGTCCCAAACCAATAGTTGGTGGTCGGGTAGTGGACCAATTAGCTCCAAGCTGTTCCGCAGATCTCCGGTAAGGCCGTGGCAGAAGACAACCATTGGTCCTGTCCCGAACAAACTGTAGCGGAAGCGAATTCCCGCATGCTCAAAAAATGCCATAGTCAGCAGCTCAGACTGAAGAGCCCTCCTTCGCGATCGCCCCTATGCAGCATCCCAGGTCTGCCTTACAAATTTGATACTGTCGGCAACCTGAGACTCTTTAAGGTTGTGAAGTATAAGAGGACCGTCGTACCGATTCGACTTAAGCAAGCGGAAGTATGTGGCCCAGTCTAGTTCCCCGGTTCCGGCGGCCTGAAACTCGCTCCCGGAATCCTTCATCAGGTCCTTTGCGTGAGCCAGCACAATATCAGGTCCGATTAACTCAAATGTTTGTTCTAGTACCGCTTGCATGTCGGCACACTCACTTGAATCAAAGAGATTCGCACCGTCAATGATCACCTTTAAATAGTCAGACTCTAGTTCGTCCAGCAGCCGTCTGGTCTTCTGAGAAGAGTTGATCACGTTGGCCCTTTCAGGCTCCACACCCAACGTCACCTTATTTCGTTCAGCAACACTCAGCAGGGTCTTGAGCGTGGACACTAAATCTGTCCATGCCTCCGGCTTATTGTTATCAGGATGCCTGCGCCACATGTTACTTGGGTCGCGTGTGCCCGTGCACAATGAGACCAGCGAAGTCCCCACATCGCGAGCCCTTTCGATCAGTTGACATGCTCGCGACGTGAAGTTCTCTCGATGAGCCTTGTCGGGGTGAATCGCATTGAAGGTGGCTGAGATTGAAGTCATCTGCATGTGAGCGGTATCAAAGGTCTCGCGGATGTATTTACAAAGGTCGTCTGTTATTGTCTCCGGAAGGCTTTCTACCTCAGCGGATTTAAAGTTAAAGTGGACGAGGCTGAGTTGATGTCTCGCTATCGACTCGACGACTTGCGTCAGGGTTGGCTGAACAAAGGTACGCGAAAAGATGCCAATTTCCATATCAAATATGAATCTATGATTCGAATGATCAAGGATAAAGAAAAGCTGAATAGCCAAACATCACAAATTGGAACACCGTCCTCACACTGCCTCGATCTTGCTGGGCATCAGGTTGATCCTGTTACCAGAAGCAGCTGATTCCTCCACAGCCTCCAGCAGCCTTACAGCGGCTAAGCCGTCCATTTCGTTGGGATTCGCTGCTTTTCCCTTGAGCACCGATTGGGCAAAAGCTTCGAGTTGATTCTTGTAAGGATTGCTGTTAGCGCCCAGCGGCACGTGCCATTCTTGGGTACGACCGTCAAAGGCGCGAACTTCGCTAGAACGGCAATAGAAAGGAAGGAAGGTCCGAATTGCGACACTGCCGTGCGTTCCTTGGACCGCATAGCCCTCTTCGAAGTCTCCGTTTACTTTGACCGAGAGCTCAAAGTTGCCAGCGGCGCCGCTTTCTAGCTGAAACATTCCATGCCACGAATATTGATCAAACTTCTCTGCTAGACATGCCGACACATTGATCACTTCGCCGGACAGATATCGGATGGTGTCAAAAAGGTGGGCACCGTGAGTCACCAATGAATAATGGCGGCGGTCCGAGGTTTTGGCATCGGCGACTGAGCTAGTGGTGGAATTGCTCCCTATAACCATAGGGAGGATCGCCTTTTGCATCTCACCCCGGAAGAGCGAGTCGCGATACCAAGCTGAAACTGACAGAATCTCTCCCAGACGAGCGCGGATGAACTCCGCAGCGAAGGCTATCCCCGGATCGTGCCGTTTCATTGAACCGACTTGGAGCGTGAGATTAGTAGTCTCCACCAACTCACACAGTCGCTCACATTCTGAGCTATTGCTGCCGAGCGGTTTCTCCACTAATACATGTTTTCCAGCCCGAAGCGCTTGTGTTGCCAGCGGTACGTGAAGGACGTCAGGCACAGCGATAAGCACCGCATCAATGCCATCGTCCTGCAAGAACTCACCGCAGTCTGTGTAGAGCCGGGTTCCCGCAAAGCGCGCGCCAATGGCGTTCAGCAAATCTTCACGCCCATCGCATATGGCCTTCATCTCTACCCCGACCGCCCGTTCCAGAGCAGGAAGGTGCGCGAATTGAGCGATCGTACCGCAACCAAGAAGACCGATTCTAAGAGGCATTTGATGCATTCAGAACACCACCTATTTTCATGAACAAACCTAGACGGCGCCACTCGGCGGCATAGGCATTACTGCGATTGAACTATTTGCCTTGATACCAGAATGAGCGGCGCCAATTGCACTTCCTCAGTCGACCCTCCAGTTCGTCACTCAAAGGCTCCTGATCGCTAACGGCAAAATTGCGGGTCGCCTGATCAGCATTCCGGGTGCCAGCAATCACTACGGAGACAGGAGGAGGCTTGAGAGCAAATTTAAGAGCCACGGAGGCGAGATCAATTTCCGCGAGGTCGGGATTAGCACCGGCCAAAGTTTCCTTGATTGTCTCAACGCGCCGAACGGTCCGGGGCAGACGATCTCCCGCAAAGTACTCGCTGCGCATGTCGCCGTCAGGGAAGGTGTGATCGATAGTGAGCTTGCCTGTAAGGGATCCTTCGTCGAACGCTACACGAACTATCACAGCTACATCATGCTCAAGCGCCTCTTGAAGCAGCCCTTCCTGGGCTTCCTGATTGAAGATGTTATAGATGACCTGGACGCTATCCACTAATCCACTACGAATTAGGTCAATGACTGCGTTCTGATCGTGCTCGGGTGTGCTTACTCCTACTCCTTTGACCTTCCCCTCTTCTCTACACCGCTGCAGAGTTTCGAAAACAACCGGATTGCGATTCCAAGCGCGCATCCAGGTATGGATCTGGATGAGGTCTAGGCAATCTGTTTCCAAAGAACGAAGGCTCTTCTCAATCTCTGCTCGAACATACGCAACGGGATAGCGGTCTTCTATTGAATCGTAAGGACTCGGTGGCCAATCGCCTGGCATTCTCGGTGGGATTTTCGTAGCGACATAGACACTGTGACCGGCCCGATGCTTTAGGGTCTGGCCTATCAAAGACTCGCTACGTCCGTTGCCATAGGCCCGGGCGGTGTCTATGAAATTGCAGCCTAGATCGATGGCTCGGTTCAAAGCGTCAATTGAGTCACTATCACTCTGCAGACCCCAATTGCCGCCGAGCGCCCACGCTCCGAAGCCGATCTCAGACACCTGCCAATCCAATCTACCGAATCTTCTGAATCTCATTGCCCTATCTGTTGGTTAGACGGCGTAACGCGTCTTCGCTGTTTCGACCTTGTTATCGAAGTCGAAGCCAATGGCTCCAAACTCCCGTTTGATATTTGCTAGCGCTTCTCTCACGAAATGGAGATCACCGCCGTAGCAAACGAGAGAAGCGCCCAAGGCGACTTCGTCCTTTGCCTGCTCGACACTTCCCACTAAGGTGCCGAAGCGCTTTCCAGCCGCTATCGCGTTCCGACATGTTTCAGCAATGGCGTCACGGACCAGCGGCGATTGAAAGTTGCCGGGAATCCCGGCAGCCAGTGTGAAGTCACCTGGTCCAAAAAAAAGCAGATCAATACCATCAACGGAGGCGATTTGTTTACTCTGTTCAACGGCGGCCGGTGACTCGATCTGAGCGATGAGAATGGTTTCTTCATTCGCCTGTCGCAGGTAATCTCCCATGTCAGTCATGCAGTAAGGGTTGTCGGGGCTCGCGCTAAAGAATCCGCGTTCACCCAATGGCGGAAATTTGGTACAGCGGACCAATTCGCGCGCTTCCTCGGCGCTTTCACACCGAGGGTACATGATCAGTGTGGCACCGGCTTCGAGTAGCCGAGCTGTGCGCATGAACTCACCCTTGGCTGGCCGAGCCATAACGTCCATGTCCGCCACTCGAGCCGCTCGCATGATTGTTGCCGCTTCGGAGAGAGTCATGGGTTGATGTTCGAGGTCTATCCAAAGGCAGTCGATACCCATCAATCCGATCAATTCAGCGCTCGAAGGATCGGTAAAGTGAGCAACCGTAGCGAGCACTGGTTTACCTTCGGCCCAACGCCTCTTTACTCTACTTAAACGCATGAATCTCACAGTCCCTTTCCCAATTGAGGTTCAGGCGACCACCGCCTTGGGGAACAGGTAGTCAGCAAATCCAAGGAAATAACTAAGACTTTAATCTTAATAGGACCGTTCGAACCCTGGACGCTCCGTTAGAGTCGCGTTATTCAGCTTCTACGCATAAGATTCGGGCGGTCTATCGTCGCGAAGGCTTGCTTCCAACACAGAATTAAGCTCGCAGAATAGTAAGGGTCAATATTAATCACTTAAGAGCGTACCGTACGTGTGCGATCAACTTTAGACTTCTTCTTCACTTTTAACCCTGATGACTTTCCACTCGAGTCCGGCAAACGAACCGAGATCGGCCTTATCGTCGGTGACGAGTACATTTATGATGGTTGCTGGAGCCACATAGGCGAAGCTAACCTCTCCGAGTTTGGTATGGTCAGCCAACCCGATAACTTGCTTAGCTATATTCAGCATTGCGAGCTTCACCGACGCTTCCTCTTCGGATGGCGCAGTAATGCCATGTTGGGAGTCGAGACCGGCCATCCCAAGAAAAAGCTTGTCCACGCGATACTTCGACAGCTGTTCTATCGTAGAAGGCCCGACTAGTTGATGAAGCGGATCCCACTTGCCGCCCAGGACGATTAGCTCCAGGTTGGATCTTTCCGAGATTATTTTTGCCACTTCAAGGCTATTCGTTAAAACTTTGGCGTGCTCCGCAGTCAATGAGGACGCCAAACTAAGGGCGGTCGTTCCACTGTCAATTAGTAAGCAATCTCCGTCCTCGACGAGGCCTGCTGCAGCCTCGCCAATAATCGACTTGAAGTGTGTTGCGTACTCCAGGCGATTCTCGAAGGACCTTGGGGCCGCCAGTCGGCGAAGGGCCCCACCGTGTGTCTTCAAGGCGACCCCGCGGTTCTCGAGTTCGCGCAAATCTCTACGAATGGTGTCTTCGCTGACGCCGAACCGATTTGAAAGATTGCCGACCTCTACCCTGGAATCCGTTTCCAGCAAACTAATAATCTGGATAATCCGCTCTTCCCGGAAAAGGCCCACATCGCTCCTAGCCATTCGTTCGCGCCCTCCTAGTGCCGCTAATCTTATTGCCCAATGGTTGCGGGAGTCAAGCAAATTATGCTTACTCGTGCGGGTATTTGCCGAGACTGGCCCTGAAATTTGAAAAAGACGCCGACATCACGCCGATATGCGCCTATTTGTCGCTCTAACTCTTGCACGCTTATGTCGATCGCCGAGATTGGATGTAGTTAGTCAACGCAGTGATAGAGCGACGATTCTGCTGACAGCGCGAGTTTCGCGAGCACGACACCAAACATCTTTGGCGCTATCGATAGCTCACGATCCACTGTGGCGATGCTGACTGTTTTTCAGGCGATGGGTCTTGAACTCCTCCAGAGCCTCATCATCCAAAGCAAAAGGAGGACTCTGTTGATCTAAGCAATCTAAAGGATCTTCAGCTGATTAGTTTGATTTCTCGGCTGATTATTTGCGGACAACTATATGTTGTTGAAGAGTTTTTGGATTGGCGATCGCAAGAAGGGTCTTGGAATGTGGGCACGCAGTTTGGCACAAAAAAAGTGCTGGTAAAAGGTAATCTCAATGGCGCGATTAATGACTTCGGGGCGGCCCAACAGATTGACGCTCAAGCAGTCGCGGGCAATCGCTCTATCGCCCAGTCTTACAG
>DASROI010000081.1:0-2228 GCA_035646955.1 Pyrinomonadaceae bacterium | reverse complement strand
CCTCAGAACAGAACAAGCAGCCCATGAACGTCTCTCGAAGAAAACAGCCTTAGCGGTTTTCTCTTCCGACGCACTCTCTTCCACTGCCTATGCGACTGAGGAAATCCTGCTCGTGTTGGCCGCTGCCGTGGCTTACGGCCAGGCGGGCGCCTTTAAGTACGTGGTGCCAATTTCTATCGGCATCGGGGTGCTTCTTGTTATCGTCGCTATTAGCTATCGGCAAACCATTCATGCCTATCCGTCGGGCGGGGGTGCTTACATTGTTGCTAAAGAGAACCTCGGTATAAATGCCGGACTAGTCGCTGGCGCCTCACTACTGGTTGACTATGTGCTTACCGTTGCCGTGTCGATTGCAGCCGGTGTCGCGGCCATCACTTCAATGATGCAAGGAACGCGCTATGCCTGGCTGGACCATCACAAGGTGTTGCTCTGTCTGATTTTCATCGGCTTCATCGCGCTGGCTAACCTGCGCGGGGTAAGAGAATCAGGGGCGCTATTCGCCGCGCCAACTTACGCTTTTCTCGTCAGCTTTCTTTTCATGATTGGTTATGGGCTCTACACGTATTACACCTACGGTGGCGCCGCACGAATCCTAGGCCCTGAAGAAATCAAGATCGCAGAGGGATACAAACTTCAGCCCCTGACACTGTTTCTGCTACTTGGAGCTTTTTCAAACGGGTGCGCAGCCTTAACTGGTATCGAAGCAATCTCCAACGGTGTCCCGGCATTTAAAAAACCGGAGGCGAAGAATGCCGCGACAACGCTCATCATAATGGCGGCACTTCTAACTACGATGTTTCTGGGAACGAGTGTGCTGGCCTATCTCTACGGTGTTCATCCACACGAGAGTGAAACAGTCATATCGCAGTTTGCTCGAATCATGTTTACCGGACCGATGGCCTGGTTCTATTACGTCGTACAGATCGCGACGGCGTTGATTCTCGTGCTAGCCGCTAACACGTCTTTTGCGGATTTCCCGCGGCTCGGCAGTTTACTCGCGCGCGATCGATTTCTCCCCCGTCAGTTTGCCACGCGTGGTGACAAATTAGTCTTCTCCAACGGGATTGTGATGTTGGCAATCTTTGCTAGCATTCTTGTAATTGCCTTCGGCGGTGATACGAGTCGGCTCATTCCTCTCTATGCAGTCGGCGTATTCCTTTCCTTCACGCTTTCGCAGTCCGGAATGGTCCGGCACTGGCTCAAGGAACGTGCGTCATCCAAAAAGATTAACAGGCAAAATCGGCGCACCGATGACATCCATTACACGCAGAGTACCGTCGATGTAGAACCGCTGCCCGACGCACAATTGGAGGCCTCTGAGCAACGCGGATCGACTTTCATCTCCGACGAAGTGACGGACAGTGCACACTGGAAAAAATCTATTGCAGTTAATGCGCTTGGGGCCATCGCTACCTTCATTGTTCTCTGCGTCTTCATTGCCACAAAATTCATTCACGGTGCCTGGATAGTTGTTGTAGTCATTCCCTTATTTGTATTCATGTTTCGCGCTATCCACACACACTACATCGGCGTGGCGAAACAACTTTCCACGGAGGGACTCGGAGAACTTCGTCCAATCAGGCACACAGTCATCGTGCCAATCTCTGGTATCCACCGAGGTGTAATCAGTGCGCTTCAATACGCGAAGTCAATCGCGCCGGACCATGTCCGGGCTGTCTATGTAGACTTCGATGAGGAGGCAACGGCGAAGTTACGTGAGAAGTGGGAGCGCTGGGGAGCTGGCGTCCAACTAGTCGTGCTTCCGTCACCCTATCGCGAACTCACACGTCCTTTGTTGCGTTACATCACTCGGCTGGAACGAAAGAACGGGAATGACGTGATCACTGTGTTGCTACCGGAGTTTGTGCCTGCAAAGTGGTGGCAACACCTCTTGCATAATCAGAGTTCCCTAATGCTCAAAGGCGCACTCCTCTTTAAAGAAGGCGTCATAGTCATCAGCGTGCCCTATCACCTCAAGCAGTAAGAATAATCCTGAGTCCCTCGTCGAGAGCAATAACGATGATCCGGCACTCTAAGAAGCCCCAAAAAGATCTGAACGCAGGCTTGAAAACTAGGTGCGTCGCCGCTGTTGAAGTTCGCGCTGCATCAAACTGCCTGACTAGGTAGGTCATTTAAAAATGGCTTCTCATCTTACACGTGGGGCAAAAGCTATTATCGACATGCCAATAAGGGTTACCGCTACTCCGAGAAGATCCCATCTATCCGGC
>DASROI010000080.1:0-17488 GCA_035646955.1 Pyrinomonadaceae bacterium | reverse complement strand
CTCGGTCGAACAACAACTCTGTCGCTGGTTGCTATTGAGCCATGACCGAGTGCCCGCAGACGAGTTGATCATGACTCAGGAGTTAATTGGTGACATGCTGGGTGTTCGCCGCGAAGGTGTCACGGTTGCAGCCGGCAGGCTACAGGCTGAAGGTGCGATTCGTTATGTGCGCGGCCACATCACCATACTGGACCGCGCAAAGTTAGAAGGATATGTTTGCGAATGTTATCAAGTCGTCAGAGACGAGTTTGATCGATTGCTAGGATAGTTCCGGTCCTCTCTGATCTGTGTGTTGTCGCACAGACAGTCTCGCCAGTTTCCCTCATAATCACACATCAAACTAAGGCGAAGTCCTCGCTCCGATAGTCATTATCGTATCGGGAAAGCCTTACGAATAGGAGTAAATGATTCAAACTACAGATCTGACCAACGAGAATAGGTTACTGGCAACCCTCCCAAAGAGTGAGTACAAACGGTTGGGGCCCAGCATGAAACGGGTCCAGTTGACCTTTGGCGAAGTTCTCTACGAACCTGGCGACATTATTAAGTTCGTCTACTTCCCAGAAGACTCGATAGTTTCCCTGCTCTCGTCCATGTCCGCACGGTCCACCCTTGAAGTCGGAATGGTGGGAAGTGAGGGGATGGCGGGGCTCTCCGTTTTCATGGGAGTCAACAGTTCGTCAACACGAGCGATCGTACAAGGTTCTGGTTCAGCGATGCGCTTGGCGTCATCTGCGGTACGCTACGAGTCCAATCGTCTTAGTTCTTTGCATCGCCTCATGCATCGCTACAGCCACTCGTTCCTAGCACAAGTTTCGCAGTCATCTGCTTGTAACCGCTTTCATTCTGTTAACACGCGACTGGCCAGGTGGTTAATGATGACCAGCGATAGGCTGGGCTCTGATGAGTTCCGGTTGACCCAGGAATTTATGTCCAACATGTTGGGTGTCCGGCGTGAAGGGGTTAATAAAGCGGCGGGGATGCTCCAAACCGATAAGATGATTCGTTACAGCCGCGGGATGATCACCATTCTGGATCGCGATCTCCTCGAGGACAGTGCTTGCCAGTGTTATGCGATCATCAAGGCTGAGAGCGACGCTTACCTTAATTGAGAAACGTCAAAATACCCCAAAAGCTTGGAGAGACTTTGACGGATTTGTTATATGTGTGGTTCCGCACATAACAAAGTGCTTAGTCTCTGATTAAATCTGCAAATAGTTTTCAGTCGCAAGCAGCGCTGACCCTTTTAAGGAGAACAGGGAAGTGGAACTACGGCCGACCAATGCTGATCTCGGACCGCGACGGTCAACAGTTCAGCCAGCGAGAAATGTCATTAGCGCCATGCAGAACGGCGACGAAGCCGCATTCCACGCATTCTACACAGCTACTAATGGGCTGCTTTTTGCGATTCTTCTCCACGTCCTGAGTCATACGCAGATAGCGGAAGAGGTCTTGTCGGAGCTTTATGAAGAGGTAAAGCGCAAAGCCACCTGGTTCAACAGACACAGTGAACAACGGCTGACGTTACTTCTGCTCATTGCACACCGGCGCGCAGTCGAGCGCCTTTGCCAGGAACGACCGAGCCAGTACGCGTTACAAAGTCAGAGCCAGCCGAAATCGATCCGGGGGAGTGCCTACATAAACATCTCCGAACACCGTCGCATTATTCGATCGATGCTCGAGGCAATTCCTAATTTGCAGAGGCGAATGATTGAGCTGGCTTTCTTTTCAGGAATGAATAACTTTGAAATTGCAAAGGAACTGCAAGTGCCTTGTGAGGTCGTTGACGAAGGCATCCGATCTGGCACATTGCGTTTCTTTTGTGCTTTCAGGTCGCTGGGCTTTTCAGCAGAACCTTCCAGGAAACATTCCGACGACAGTTCACACCGCAATTATTAATCGAGCGCTACCCAGGTCCAAGCTATATGCAATTTTCAAAAATTCTTGTCTCGGCCTCTATCTTTTTCGCCTGCTCAGTCGTCGTGCCTGCGCAGACAAAGCCACATTCCAGTCAGGGCGCAACGGAGGCGAACATTAATGTCATACTCGACCGGCTCGAACTAAGTACGGGCAAATTCCGGCTCAACGTGAATAGAGCTCTAGTCCAATCACGTGTCGACCAAACGACTTCTCAAAACGACATCAACACATTCGTACCGCGTCTTCAAGCCGCCATTTATCAGCTGCGAATCAAGAATGATAATCCCGGCGAGACAAGGACTAGCGTCGAGAGCCTTCTACGACAAGCCTCGCTCGTCGACGCGTTCATGATCCAGCATCGGCTTAATAAGCAGGTCCAAGGTGACTGGGCTGCGGTAAGAACAGATTTGAACTTACTCGCGCGCAATTATGGAGTGACCTGGTCGTGGAATCGGCAGAGTGTTTCCCCACCTTACGCAAATGGATCGGCCCACCTCTCCGATGAAGAACTCAATCAACTCATTCAACGCCTTGAAACTGGCGGGGATACGTTCCGTTCGAGTTTGACAGATGCTTTTGACCTGACTGGCTACGACAAGACACCGGGTGAGGGAAGAATGAACAATGACCTTCGAGGCCTCAAGAAGGAAACAGATCAGCTGCGAAGTCAGTTCGACGCGAGACAGCCATTAACGGGTATCGTGACAAACTTACTGGTCCGGACCAGGCCAATCGATACTTATATGCGAGAGAATCTGCTGACGAATCGCGTGCAAAATGATTGGCGAACTCTATACTCAGATATAAATACTCTGGCAGTTGCTTACAATCTTTCTGAGATGCGTCGACGGTAGTTAAGTCCGCAGCACCGCTGTCGAAAAGATCTTTCCTTATGTGTGTTAGCACACAGACTCACCGCGCGTGAGCAACTAATATTGCAATCCATAAAACCTTCGTCAGGAGAAAGAAATGTCTCTCCATGGTCGTCATCGTCTTTTGTGCGTGGATTCGGACGCCGACAGTTTCGAGATGTTGAGCACTTTGCTGAAGTATTCAATGATTGATTCTGAGTCGGCTTCAAATGCGGCTCAAGCATTATCGATGTCTCAAGTAGAGCCTTTTGATGTCTACCTATTGGAAGCATGGTTACCGGACGTCGATGGCTTTGAGTTGTGCCGCCAATTGCGGACCTCGGACCCAGACACTCCGATTGTTTTCTTTTCCGCTGCTGCCTATGACGCTGATAAGAGAAAAGCTTTTCAAGCGGGCGCCAGCGAATACGTTAGCAAACCTGATATCGATGCTCTTCTGCAGAGCCTTTCGAAGCACATTCCTAATGTGGAAATGATGGTCTAACTTTACCCGCGGTTTTCCAAAGAACACATCCGATTTCAAGGCCCCATCCGATTGTCTCTATGTGTGTTACGGCACAGACACCTACTGATGAATAAGCTCTAATAGTCTTATTCCGGTTATGTACGCCTGAAGCGAATGGCCTTATTCGATTGAGAGTTATTCGATCAATTGAGGTCGATGCGAAATAGCGCTTTTGGCTTGCAACAAGCAGAAGTGCCGGCTTCGGCGAGATCAAAGACCCGCTCTTCGCAACGCTATCAATATACGGGCCTCATTCAAGGAGGAGTTGGTATGAAGTCAGATGATTTACAAAACAGAGTCGGTGGCGCCTTCCTGGTGTTTTCGATTTTGATAGGAATTGGATTAGCCATGAGTCAACAGGTTCAGGCACAAAGTCAGGATGACCGTTATGCGGGAGAGCGACGCAATAATGACGGTCACCAAAATCAACGAGGGCGCAATTGGGAACTGTATGGCAGTTATGGGGGCTCAACCGAACTCCGCCAGACGGCGTTGAACGCCGGCTATAACGAAGGCATTAGTGAGGCTCGGCGGGACCGAGAAGCTGGTCGTGCTGCTGATTTACGAGGTCAGAGTACTTATCAGCGAGCGACGAAAGGGTACAGTTCGAATATTGGCGACCGTGACCTCTACCGTCGGTACTTTCGTGAAGCGTTCGAGGATGCTTACGACATGGAACGCTATACTCAAAGTAGAGATGGCGGTGCCTACAATAATAACGTCAAGCAAAACCGCCGGGGCCGCAACAACGATGGCTACGGTAATTTCGGTGGTTCGTTTCAGTTGCGACAAACAGCTCTGAACGCTGGATTTAATGAAGGTGTCAAGCAAGGCCGCACGGACCGCAGCAAGCGCAGCGGCAGTGGCTATCAGGACCGCAAGGCCTATCAGAGTGCAACCAAGGACTACAGTTCTGGCCTTGGCGATCGCGATGTTTACCAGCGCTACTTCCGTGAAGCGTACGAACACGGCTATGACGATGGTTATGGCGGAAATTAGAACTCCCCCACCTGCAGCCCTTTGATGAGAAGCCGGAAAGCAAGTTTCCGCCTCATCAATGACTGGCTGCGGTTGAGCTCAAATCGAACGTCACCCTCTCGTTCCAAACACAAGCAAATTGATCAAGCTGAAATGTAGCCAGGACTGAAACATGGCAGGTCATCGGAAACCAGTAAGACTAGTAAAGAAAAGTCATAGCACCGGGGAAGAGCCCGTGGCAAAAAGTGTAGTTACCGAGCCACGACA
Organism: Pyrinomonadaceae bacterium; assembly: GCA_035646955.1. GTDB lineage: Bacteria > Acidobacteriota > Blastocatellia > Pyrinomonadales > Pyrinomonadaceae > PSRF01. The sequence goes on along the minus strand of DASROI010000080.1, from coordinate 12,946 downwards.
CGCGATCCAATCATGGATCAAGGAATTCCGTCGAAAGCATCGGCCTACAGCATTCCCCGCGTTCAGTACTTTGTTCAAAGAGGAATTGAAGAGCGAACCGGAACTGCCAGTTGATAGGACACTCGTAGCAGAAGCTGAATAGAGTTACTTTTTGTGAAACCCTGTCTCGGGAAGGCTTTAATTCAGGCTAACTTTCGTCGCTTATGGCGTTGCCGGTGACGTAATCTTCTCGGCGCAGTAGGCTGGCCAGCTGAACCGCTTCCTGAGTTGTCATTAAATCCCCGGCGTCGGCTCCGTGAAACTTCACGCCGCTGGCACGAAGCTCCCAATCATCATGACCCTGGTACTTTCGCTCGTTAAAAATCTCCACTGCCTCATAACCGCTGACCGTTGTAAACGAGAGCAACAGAACCTGGGTCGTATTTCTCTCACGAGTTGTAGTCTCTATCGCCTCTCTAATTGCTTTTCTATCCGGCGCCTCATCGAGCGTTGTACTCGAATTCTTCGACTGTCTTACACCGGGCACTGATTGCAGGTCGTAAAGCTGGACGCGGTACTCGCCGAGCAGCGCCAGGTAGTGTTTGCACTGATCGACGATGTTTTCTTTATTAGCTCTTTGAAGTGCCTTCTTGGAGGTTGCGAGTTCCAGCTCTAATTTTGGGTATAACATTAATACATCCTTACTAAGAACCGACCGGGATCCTCTGAAATTGGGTCTTCCCATCCACATCTTCCCAGGAGATATCAAGTACGTAGGGTTTGACGGAACCAGATACGACTCGAAGCCGGCCGAGTTGATCTTGCTCGTCAGTTGCGGGCTTGCCGTCAATCCAGGTCTTATGAGAGATAACGGCTTTCTCGTTTGGTTGGACGGACTTAATCTGATCGAACCGAATGTGCGCATTTGAAGGCGCTCCGGCCGTAGTGTCGTCCTTCAAAAACACAGTCAGGATCTCGATAGACTTGAGGGTAACTCCCGAGTTATTCGTGAGCTCCAGGAGAACCCGAGGATATGTATCGAGAATCTTGATCGAGAAGGGCTTTACGTTCCTCTCCGTCATTAGTGTTTCAATACGCATTTGTCGCTCAACTCTGATTCCTCCGATTTAATCGAGAATAGGACAAACCACTGTCCTGCTCCGTGTGCCAGCGCACATATGGGCGGAGAAATCCCGAGGGCGAGCCTGCGGCTTTGTTAAACGGCGATACCAACCTTGGCAACTAAAAAAACCTTCCGCTAATATTCCTGGAAAGCCATGAAAGTTACATTCACGAGAACAGCTGAGCGACGATATCGCGTGTCCGTCGAAGGACCCGGAGTTGTCTCTTCGTGGATGGAGCCAGCGCCAGGTTATGACTGTCGTCTTCCGCACGACATGGCCCATTTTGTTGTGGAAAACGAATTAGGGATCACGGGAGGTGTGTTCGGCCAACTTGCCGTTGGTGGGCACTCAAGCACTTTTCATCCAACCGACAATAGGGTGAGGCGAAAGCTTGCGAAACGAGGTCATCGCATAGCCGCAACGAGTCGAGAAGATGCGCTCCTATCCGAGAGGTTGGTATATCTTGCATGCCAAATGTGGAACAATCCTCAAACTGAGATTAACAGTTCTGTGAAGGGTGTCTCGGGTGAAGATCTAGGTCGCGTTTGTCGCAAGTTCGACGCAGTCAGTGCGATATGGTCCAAGCTGGAGGTTGGTGAAAGCATGACCCTCGATTGGACGAGCGGCGCTGGCCGCACCGGACGTCGCCGTCACCGTTGATGATACAAATTGAGCTGATCAACTATCGGTTATTCTTAAAAGCTTCAATGATTAGATCAACTTCTTTGTTAGCTACGAGCTGCTCTAATCTATTCTCGTCAATTTTCGCAATTCGGCCCAAAATCATGCGAGCGCTGATCGCATGCCCCGGTTCCCGCCAGCCAGCCATTTCCAAAAGAGAATCCGTCGCACGTGCACGCAACATCTTTAACAAGCGAGGCTCACGGGGCTTAGTCAATATTCCAAGCAGATAACCTGCTTTATTTCGGTCCGTCCAGCTGCCGGAGTTCAACATACTGATAAAGCCATCGGCGGGAATGAGTGCGGCAATCGCACTACTCGACTCACCAAGCACTCCTAAAGCCCGAACAGCGTTGTTCCGCACTTGTTCATCGATATCGCGAGTTGCAGAGACAAGTTGTGCAATCTGTCGTTCGTTCGTGTTCGCATAACCAAGCAGGTGCGCTGCCACGGCACGTTGTTGCGGATCCGAAGACTCACTTAAAACCCTACTGATCAAGCTCACGTTAGCAGTTGCATAGTCGCGCATGGCCAGTTGTTTTGCGCGCAATGGTGGATACGTTGAGAGTGCGTAACCTTTCGATCGATCTTCGGTGGCCTTGTTTTGAATAGACTCGAAGAGAAGATCCATTGCCTGACGATAGAGACTGACTGGTTCGTCAGGTAGCTGTATTGAGCCAGTTGGTGGTCCAGCATAGGAACCCGTCTCCAGATTCTTACCAGGCAAGCCGAGATAGATGATCCAGTTACCCTGCTCGTTACAACAGACCGGAGCAACATCTGTTGGCTCAATGCCGTGAGCTTTGAGAGCCTCCCTGGTTTGCAGAATAAAATCCGTCAGTTGTTCAAATCTCAGTTCGTCACCCTGGTGGAAAGGTAACGCACCGGCAACTCTCTGGATATCGATACCAGTGAGGCCAAAATACTGAATGTCGGCGATCGGCCTTTTCTCCTGCGCCCAATGAAAGGAGGCTGCTAAAAGTATCAGCGCACACAGTATTGGCAAGGTTCGAAATGGCACCTCATCAACTCCATTTCCAGTCACGGATCTCTGGCATATCGTCACCGTAGATGCAAATGTATTCAGTGTGCTCCTGCCGTTTCTCGCGCATCAACTGCTTAACATGAGCTCCGATGCGTTGCAGAACCGGTACTCGGTCAATCACGTCGATGACAAGATGAAACCGATCGAGATCATTTAGCACCACCATATCGAATGGAGTAGTCGTTGTCCCTTCCTCCTTGTAACCCCGGACATGAAGATTATCGTGGTTTGTTCTGCGATACGTTAGCCGGTGGATAAGCCACGGGTAGCCGTGAAAGGCGAAGATGACAGGCTTGTCTGCTGTGAACAGGGAATCGAAGTCAGCATCCGAAAGACCATGCGGGTGCTCACTCTGCGGCTGAAGAGTCATGAGGTCGACGACGTTTACCACGCGAATTTTCAAATTGGGGAAATGCTCACGTAGGAGGGCGACTGCCGCAAGGGTTTCAAGTGTCGGTACATCTCCCGCACAAGCCATCACAACATCTGGCTCCGCACCAGCATCATTACTGGCCCATTCCCAAATACCAATCCCCGCTGCCGCATGTTTAATAGCACTGTCAATATCAAGGAATTGCAGGGCTGGTTGTTTTCCGGCCACGATCACATTTACGTAGTCCCTACTTCTCAAGCAATGATCGGTTACGGAAAGCAGCGTATTGGCGTCTGGCGGTAAATATACGCGCACGACTTCTGCCTTTTTATTGATCACGTGATCGATAAATCCTGGATCTTGATGGCTAAAGCCGTTGTGGTCCTGTCTCCACACGTGCGAAGTGAGAAGATAGTTAAGAGAGGCAATGGGCCGTCGCCATTCAATGTGGCGGTTCGCCTTCAACCATTTGGCGTGTTGATTGAACATGGAATCAACTATGTGAATAAATGCTTCATAACAAGAGAAGAAGCCGTGGCGACCAGTCAGAAGGTAACCTTCGAGCCAGCCCTGGCACATATGCTCGCTTAAGATCTCCATCACCCGTCCATCGTTGGAGATGTGATCGTCGGTTGGCAAAATGGTTGCCGTTGAAACTCGATTTGTCACTTCAAAAAGAGCATTAAGGCGATTCGAATTTGTTTCGTCAGGTCCCATCACTCGAAAGTTTTGCGACTTTTCGTTCTCCTTCATCACATCGCGCAGGAATTTGCCCATTACCCGAGTTGCTTCGCCCGAAAGCGTACCTGGTGTTGGAACGTCCACGGCGTATTTGCGAAAGTCGGGCAGTACCAGATCTTTTAAAAGCAGCCCGCCATTCGCATGCGGGTTCGCCCCCATGCGTCGATCTTTTTTCGGCGCCAGTTCCGCTAGCTCGGGCATTAATCGTCCTGAATCATCAAAGAGCTCTTCGGGCTTATAACTAAGCATCCATTCCTCGAGCATCTTCAGGTGCCCGGGCTTGGTGGCTAGCTCAGAAAGCGGAACCTGATGCGAGCGAAAGGAATTCTCAGTTGGTAGTCCATCGACTTCTTTTGGTCCAGTCCAGCCCTTTGGCGACCGAAGAATGATCATGGGATAAAGCGGACGTTTAGAAAATCCATTTGTGCGTGCGTCCGTCTGAATTGAACGGATCTCATTAAGGACGGTTTCCATGGTTGCGGCCATCAACTGGTGCATCGTCTCGGGATCGTTGCCCTCCACAAGGAAAGGTTTGTAACCATAACCAAGGAAGAGACTGTTAAGTTCTTCAGGACTAATACGAGCCAGCACAGTTGGACCGGCAATCTTGTACGAATTTAGGTGGAGGATCGGCAGTACAGCGCCGTCGCGTTCCGGGTTGTGGAACTTGTTCGAGTGCCAACTGGTTGCCAATGGACCAGTTTCTGCCTCACCATCGCCTATCACGCACACTGCTAATAGATCGGGATTGTCAAAAACCGCTCCGTACGCGTGCGCGATCACATAACCGAGTTCGCCTCCCTCATGAATCGAGCCCGGAGTCTCTGGGGCGACGTGACTAGGTATGCCGCCGGGAAAAGAGAATTGCTTAAACAGCTTTTTCAGGCCCGCTTCGTCCTGCGAAATGTTTGGATAAAATTCGGTGTAGGTACCTTCAAGGTAAACGTTAGCGACCACTCCGGGCCCACCATGTCCTGGGCCAGCCAGAAAGATGGCGTTCAAGTCGAGCTTCTTGATCAGACGATTACAATGCGCGTAGATGAAGTTCAGTCCTGGAGTTGTTCCCCAATGACCCAATAGCCGCGGCTTAACGTGTTTGAGAGTCAAGGGCTCGCGCAGCAATGGATTGTCGTACAAATAGATCTGCCCGACCGACAAATAATTTGCGGCGCGCCAGTATGCGTTAATCAGTTGGAGTTCGTGGCTCGATAAAGATGCGTTGGACGTTTGATATGAGTTCATCTGCACAATCCGGAAACACAGTGACAAATTATTTAATCTGTACCGGTATTGTGCTCCGTTAGGAGAGATCGAGCAAACGCACGATTAGTATTGTTTGAAAAACGCCATCCAAATCAACGCGATCATTGAACCAAGCAGCAAAACGTCTAAAACGAAGCTCCTGATTAGAAGGTGGCTATTCCGGTAGTTCTGCGACATGTCACGTAACAATCCGTAGTTCTCGTGAAACGTCTGCTTAAAAGTTTCACGACGACTCTGCTCTTGTGGGTCGATCCAAAACAGGGCAAACCACGGATAAGTTACCTTGGTCGCTGCACGCCGGCGTCTGAGGCGGTAAAACCTGGTGAGCAGGGTCTTTCGATCTCGTTTCGCCACTGGCCACGTCAGGAGCACTCCTGCCAGTAAGAGCGCCTCAGCTAACCAATGACGAGCGTGTTTGGCAAAAAATCTCTTGAGTTGGTCCTCTAATTGGTAGGCCATCAATAACAGACGTTGCTTCCGACTCAGACGGAGTGGGGGGGTGGGTGGTGGCGCCCAGCCTGGACCACCATTAACCGTGCGAGTAGATGGTTGCCAGCCAAAGGTTCCGCGCGGGAGTTGGTAACCTGGATACGTTGCTTTCACGTCCTCGTAAGTCACCATGCGCTGACCAGCGTGAAGACCATTTTCATAGATCTCGCGCCAATAGGAATTGTAGTTTGAAAGGCGTTCGTGACAGACGGCGACCGTAAACATTGAGTCGCGTGCGGCGCGTGTATTGGGAAAACGCTGCACGACCTGAAGATAGATTTCGAGAGCTCGAGCTTGCTTAACAAAGTGAGTGATGTCGTCGGTCGAGGAGATCGGGACCATCTGATCGAAACGCCCAGGTAGCTCCGACCCGTAGAGTTGTGGAATCCAGAAGTTGACTTCCTTCAGAGTGGTTTTCAATTCAGATGCTTCCATCCAGGCGGGTAGTCCGGTGATTGATAACTGAATCCCGGGTTCTAAAGACTTTCGGGTAGCGGCCAGCAACTTTTTGTACCGGCCGAGCAGTCGTGTAGGCATGTCAATGTCAAGCTGAATGCCGGCTATATGTACGCGTTCCCGCCGGGCGCGTTCAACGTCCTGATTGAAGGCTTTGACGATTGTGGTGGCTAGTACATTTTCATCGACCTGGTCCAACTTGGTTAGTAGAGATCTCGTGGCGTTGTAGACCAGGTGTAGCTCGATCCCCGCCGGCAAGGGACCGTTTACTGGCCTGATGCGTTTGATTTCCCCGTCCTGCCAATCTATCTGTCCAGCGCGTAAGAACAGGGTGCGAGCTCGCGCCTTATCGACCGCGGCAGTGACATCACGTTGTCTGGGAGCTTCGTTGCGCCAGGCCCAGAATGCGATTGGCACACCTTCGACCTTCCATTCCGATGATGTAAGACTAAATATCGATCCCGCGAGTGATACCGTTACAGCAATCGTTGCAAGAGAAAGAAATCGGAATATCCAGGACGTCGGAAACTGAACTGAGCGGAGTATGGCCACAATATTGGACCTCAAAGGTCGCAGTATTACCGACTTGATCGAGAGGCCGACACGTTGCGGTCACCAGTAGTCTTAAGCGCTTGCCCGAAGGGAATGATGTGGGCAGCCACATCAAATACAGCACAGCGACCGAAGTGATCCGGCGCTTGGTGTTCTGTGTATAACAAAGCGCCGGCGGCGCACTCCCAGACCTAAAGATGAAACATCTGGTGAAAACGATCCGTATGCTCCGACATCAGTTGGTTACGAGATTAAATCCATCCCCGAGCCGTTAAGGAGAATTATGAGATCGAAGTTGTCCCTTTCAGTTGCCGCTCTCTGTTTGTGTCTATCGGTAATTTCTTCGACAACATTCGCAACAACTGCGGCGAAGTCTTCAGATTGGCCTCAGTGGCGTGGTCCAGAACGGAGTGGGGTATCGAATGAAACAGGACTTCTCAAACAATGGCCAAAGGAAGGGCCAAAACTGCTCTGGCAAGTCAACGATATCGGCGACGGTTACTCAACGCCGGTGGTAGTTGGGTCACGGATTTACCTGATGAGCAATCGGGGAATGAATAATGAGTTTGTCCAGGCACTTTCGACTCAGGACGGAAAACCTGTATGGACGACACGCGTAGGCAATGTTGGAAATCCGGATCAAAATCCAAATTATCCAAAAGCCCGTTCGACACCGACCGTCGATGGCAACTTCATCTACGCACTCGGCTCGGATGGTGACCTGGTTTGCCTCGAGACCAGGAGCGGGAAGATTCGGTGGCAGAAGAACATTCGAAAGGAATTTGGTGGCCAACCGGGTGAGTGGGCTTACGCTGAGTCGCCATTGGTTGACGGCGACATGGTTGTGGTGACACCGGGTGGTTCGCAAGCGACGCTTGTTGCGCTTAACAAAAAGACTGGTGCTTTGATCTGGAAGTCGTTAGTCCCGGGCAATGAGCCGGCGGGCTATGCGTCGGCAATTGTGGTCCAGGCCGCGGGTCGCAAACAATTTGTTCAGCTACTGACCAAAGGTTTGGTCGGTGTCGATGCAAAAACCGGTCAGACCTTATGGCGTTACAAGGAAGTTGCTAAAGGACCCGCCCAGTATTGGACTCCGCTGGCGCGCGGTGAATATGTCTACGGTGGAGCGCTTGGTATTGGTGGCGGCTTGGTTCGCTTAAAGGCTGACGGCACTGGTATTTCAGCAGATCAGGTGTATTTCATCCGCGGACTCCCGAACGGAATTGGGGGAGGCGTCGTTGTTGGTGACCACATCTACGGGACCGAAGTCGGTCAAAAGTTGGTAGCTGCAGAGTTCACTACAGGAAAAGTGAAGTGGCAGGCTGATAATTTTGGTTGGGGCTCAGTGGCGTCTGCTGATGGTCATTTATATCTGCACCTTATCAATGGAGATGTGGCATTAGTTGAGGCAACTGCAGAAGCATTTCATCAGAAGGGGAAATTCACGCCGCCGGCCCAACCAAAGCATTCGGTCTCCGGAGACTTTGGTGAAGGCGCGTTTGCGTATCCCGTAATCGCAAATGGTCGGCTGTACATTCGCGACCTCGGAACCCTATGGTCGTATGACATTAAAGAATAGTTGGTCGTGCTCGATTGTCTTAATCAGTCCGGTCCATGCGTTGGCTTGCAAGAACTTTACTGTACGCATCGCAGAAAGGGTCGGACACTTAGCGAGGAATCACCTGTGAATCAGTGCACTATCGTGATGCGGTCACCGGGCTTTAAGATTGGATCGACGGCTTTTCCAACTTCAATCTCGTTCAGGTCGAATTTTGTGTCAACTAAAAAGCCCTGACCATCATCCCGCGCGATCTGCGCAAACTTTGATTTTCGATTTGCTCCTCCCGCGGTGATGATCGCCTGGGTGAGAGTAAGGCCTCTGCGAAATGTTTTCTCTCCAGGAAACTGGACCTCACCGCCGATGTAATAGAACTGAGTTACATTTGGTTGAAGAGTGATGACGTCACCTGGACGAATCATCATGTTCATCTCAGCCGCTTGCGTTAAATCGATATCAAAAATCTGGCCTGCTTCGTTTCTCGTCACCGTCACCCTCGCGGCTTGAGGTGATGGCTGCGCGTCCGCCACTACGACATAAAGCGGGATTGCCTCACGTCTCAAAAACTTAGTACCAGACTCCTTTACCAGCCCGCTCACGAGAATAGAGTGACTGGCATAATCGCGAACGCCCACGATGACTTTGGAGTTCTGCACGGATGAGTCTTTAGTCAGCCCGGCCTCAACCCTCGCACAAATCTCGTCGGTTGTTAAACCGGTTACGACTAATGGCTCAGGAAGCCTTGGATGTTCGAGAAGTCCCGCTGGTGTAACGGTAAACAGTGTCGATCGAGTTGGTTCTGAATCGTCGATCTGGACGTCTAAAACATCACCTGGTCCAATACGGTAGATTTTGGTCAGCGACATCTCGTCGCTTGAAGTTCTGACGGGAATGGGAGCAACAGCTTTTGTTTCGAGAGGCGTTGATGCGGGTGTGACACTCATCGCAACACGCACGGCGGTTGCTTCTTTGGGCGATTCGACAGTTACAGCGCTGGTGTCTGATGGGCGCGTAAGACTCGCAGGCGGTTCGAATGGAGGTGTTACCTCGGTTTCGTGTCGGGGTACAGACACTGTGGCTTCTGCAGAGGCTACCCGTACTAAGTTATCTTGGTCTGTTCGCGAGACAGTTTGGTTTGATACCGTCTGAAGAGTTGAGTTTTGGGTGGGAGTAGCGGAAGGGATTGAAGGAGGAGTCGGCGGCTTTTCCTCTTCGCGAGCTTGGTCTGGCGGCGACGATGCTGGCTTGGCGGCAGCAAAGTTCGTATTGATTGAAACTGGTTGTCCGGTCTCAATAGTTGGGACATTGCTCCTTAACGCTCTACTACCGTCTTTGCCTGGTCCAGATTGAGGAAGAGTTGATGGTTGCCGCGGTTCAAGCGGCATCGCCTTAGTCACTGAATTCTTAGAATCCAGCTGCTTAGTCGTTTGGCTTGCTTCCTTTAAAGCGCGCTGGGTGCTTTTCAACGCGGAAGCGCGGTGGAGGCTGTTTACGGCGTTTTGCCACTGCCGCAATTTAAAGTACGCACGGCCGAGTGCGGCGTGCGCTTCGGCATATTGGGGGTCGATCTGCACGGCTTGTTGAAGCTGTTCGACTGCCTCAGACAATTGTCCTTCATCAGTGAGCCTCAAACCCTCTTTGTAGAAATCCTGTGCGGTCGGGCTACTATCTGACGAACTCTGTTTTATTTGCTCGGTAGAGGGTTGATTGCGCTGCGGATCACTCTTAGTAGTTTGTGCGACGCATAGTAAGTTTCCGGCAGACAAGAAGAATAAAGGAAGAAGTGATTTATACATCCTGACCCCCCCTTGAAAAAATCGATCGCGTCAGCAACTTAGAACTAGGCAGCAGAAATAATATAGTCGGGTTCTTGATTGAAGAGGGAGAAGGGGGATTTGTTTATAGCATTTTGCAGTATCAATTCCAAGGTGAGGATTCTGCGTCACTCGGCCGTAGTCAAAGACGTTTTGGTGTTGGTTCGGTTTTGAGCTTAGCCAAAATTTCGAAGTCTGTTTGCGCTTCCAAGGGTTGCTGGTCAATTTCGAGCCAAGGTTTACACCGAAGGTGTTGGCCAATTTCAGCCCAGGGTTGAGCTTTGGAAACCCTGGGATATAGACGATTGATTGGTTGTCTCAAAACCCTGAAAGTGTTATTGCGGATTGCTTTCGATTTGAGTAGCGCAGCGCATCCCCTTTCAGGGTTGCGCCGCTGGCAAAAGAACATTCGTGCTCCCAGGGTTGCCAAAGCTCAACCCTGGGCTGAAATTGGCCAACACCTTCGGTGTAAACCCGAGAGCAATCCCACTTAAGCGTCGATTTGGACACAAATGGAAGTTCTGGACGGCAAATATCAGATTGAGCAACTGCTCGGACAAGGTGGGATGGGCGCAGTCTACAAAGCGACTCAGGATGGTACGCTGAAACTGAACGACGACTTCTCACCAAAAGAGTTCGGGTTTAATTTCAGCATGTCTGGCCGTTCGGCTCTCTTTCAATTGCTGAATGTTTTTGTCACTCCTCTGATCGCAATAATGATCTCATTGCTCTACCTGAAAACGCGACGAGCCGGCGGTGAGTCGCTGAAGGATGCAAGTGATCAGTTTGAAGCGTTGGATATCCCCAGAAGCAAATGGCAAGTTCGCCTGCGCACCAGGTCTTCCACGCGCTCAAAGCTTTGATAGGTTCGTGGATCGTTCTATTGGAGACGTCCGCCGAGCCACGAAAGCACACGAACTAACACGAACAAAAACTAACAGCACTCACGATTGAAGTCAGTGGTATACAAGAAGGAAGTATTGAGCAGGTTATTTTATTGACCAGGGCGAGTGTTTCACCGGGCGCAAAACTCAATGCGCCAAACTCAGTGATGAGCAAGTGAAACACTCCCCGGGGGAACGGGCAGGGGAAAGATCCCTAAAGGTTGGAGCGAGCCGGGGAAGACTGGTCCCGGCCTGTTCGTTAGCTGTTGCCACAAACCAGACGTCGCATCCTATCGGCGAACAGCACGTCCATTTTGTGTGGTTGAATGACGGCAGTCACTCTGCCCGCGCCAAATAACTGATGCGCTACCGTTTCACCTTTCCGATAAGCTCGACTCTGATCATAGGGAATACTGGTCTTGCCGTCAGATAGGTTTCGTGGAGCTGACGAGTCTGCCTTGTAAGCGACCCGTGAACCGCACATAGGGCAGGTAATGCGAGTTATCTGCCCTCGTTTTCCTAATGAGCTGACTATGTGACCGCAGTCTTCACCACAGGCAACACAGGTGTGTTCAATTCGATCCCCTACAGAGAATGTTTGTCTTTCACTCATATGATTTACTTTGTTCTCCTCTTGGGTGTTTTTGTTAAAGTTACCGTCCCCGTCGTGGACGGAACGAGCGAACCAGGCTTCCTCCTGGCTGACGTACTGGCATTCCTGCTTTTTTCTGCGGGATAGACGTAGCCGTCGAGCCTCCAAACCCCGGCACCAGAACTCGTTTCATGGTCTGTCGCGTAAGTCTCTCGATGCCTCCGATCGACGATTCATCAGCCGGAGTCACCAGTGTAATTGCCCGGCCCTTCTTGCCGGCTCGGCCACTGCGACCGATACGATGGACATAATCTTCAGGCGCCATAGGCACATCGTAATTGATGACGTGCGAAACGGCGTCAACATCGATCCCGCGCGCCGCAATATCGGTGGCCACCATCACTCGAGTATGACCTCGTTTGAAGTCCCACAGCGCTGCTTCTCGTTGAGGTTGAGTACGATCTGCGTGAATGCGATTCACGCTGTGATCTCTTGCCTTCAAAATATGTGACAGTCGTTCGGCGCCACGTCGGGTGCGTGTAAACACAAGCACGCGATCAAAATCTCTTTCACGCTCAAGGAGATTGATAAGCAGTGCAGTCTTTGATTCTGCGGCAACCGGGTAAACGAACTGCTCAACCGTCGTCGGCGGAAGACCTCGCTGGGTTACTTCGATAAGCCGCGGATTGCTCATCGCGGTCCGTGCTGTACTTTCAATCCACGACGACATTGTAGCGGAGAAAAGAAGTGTTTGACGTTGCGGCGGCAGCTTTTCAAGGATCATTTTCACGGACGGCCAGAATCCCATGTCCAGCATGCGATCGGCTTCATCAAGTACAAGGACTTCGAGTCGTGAAAAATTAAGCCCTCGTTCCATGTGGTCCATGAGGCGGCCTGGTGTAGCAATAACAACCTCTGCACCTTTGCGCAAGCCGTCCTGCTGTTGCCTGGCATTAGCGCCGCCAATGATGGAAATGCACTCAGGGCTGTGTTTGAACCGCAGCGCTTGATAAGCGTTCACCGTTTGTTGGACCAGCTCGCGGGTGGGGGAAATGATGAGTGCCCGTACGCCTTTGGACTTTCGTTTACCCAGTTTTTGAATGAGTGGAAGGAGAAAAGCTGCGGTTTTTCCGCTGCCTGTTTCGGCACACGCAATTATGTCGTGGCCTTCGAGTATCAATGGGATAACCTTCGACTGCACAGCGGTTGGTTTGGTATATGCAAGCGCAGTACACCGGTTAATCAACTCCTGGTCGAGGTTTAATTCGCTAAAATTCATTTAATAGTTTTCCAATTTACAAATCTGTTTGCGCTCCTTAGACCTCTCAGATATTCATCAAGTGATTCATTTCGTTTTGGAAATCGAAAGAGAGCTTGCTGGCTTACGCCGCAAAA
>DASROI010000079.1:0-8151 GCA_035646955.1 Pyrinomonadaceae bacterium | reverse complement strand
ACCTCAAGCAGCTAAATAACACGAGGCGCACCCGACGCTACCGCGCTTCGGCACTGACCGGTCTCGCACTTTATCGTTTGGTTGCGGCCCAAGCCGCGCTGAGTAATCTGTGAATCTCTGGGGGGAAATATCCAGAGATTCAATCGGCGACGGAGGCCAACGTCTTGCTCGCGGTTTTTTGAATTCCCATTTTGATCATGCGAGTCCGAAGAGTACTCGGGTTGAGTCCGAGAATCCGCGCGGCTCCTTTGGCGCCATCAATTCGCCAGCCTGTACTTTTAAGAATCCGAATAATGTATTCCTTTTCGATTTCTTCAAGAGTCTTGTCTATCGGCGCTCGTTCTACTGCGTTAGGCTGCTCGAACTGGTCGACCATGCGCAACACGGTTCCAGTGGTGTTGATGACGGCACGTTCTATAACGTTCGCAAGTTCCCTGACGTTCCCTGGCCATGAGTATTCTTGCATTGAGCGAAGACTAGCCGGTGAGATGGAAGAGATGCGTTTACCCACCTTCTGAGAGAATCTATTAACAAAATGTTCGATGAGACTCGGGATGTCTTCTTTACGATCTCTAAGTGGCGGCACGGTGATCGGAAAAACGTTTAGTCGATACCAAAGATCTTCGCGAAACGTGCCCTGTTCGACGGCCATCTTCAAATTGCGATTAGTGGCAGCAATGATCCTGGTGTCGACCTTAATGGTCTTCGAACCGCCGAGCCGCTCAAACTCGCTTTCCTGTAGTACTCGCAACAGCTTCGACTGAAGCTCCAACGGCAATTCACCAATTTCATCGAGGAATATCGTCCCTCCATTCGCCAATTCGAAGCGACCCAACTTGCGAGCGCTGGCGCCCGTAAATGCGCCTTTTTCATGACCAAACAATTCACTCTCGATGATTGTTGGTGAAAGAGCTGCACAATTGACTCTTACCAACGATCTTCCCTTTCGGACGCTCGAACTGTGTATAGCACGAGCAACGAGTTCCTTTCCGGTTCCTGTTTCCCCCGTTATCAACACAGTACTGTCGGTTGTTGCAACTTGTTCGATCTTGAATAATACGTACTTGGTGGCATCGCTTCGTCCGATTATTTCGGTAAAGTTGTGCGCCAGTTTGATCTCTTCCTGGAGATAAACATTTTCTTCCTCAAGCTTGTTCTTTAAGTAGCTCACCTCTTCGACCGCTTTTTGTAAGGCCTCTTCTGCGTGTTTGCGCAACGTGATGTCTTGGAGCGTGCCGCGAAGCTTGATGATTTTTCCCTCAGCATCGTGCAGCACTTCACCGCGGGCGTTAGTCCAAACAAGTTTTCCGTCTTGACGGATCATCTCTAGCTCCAGCTCGAAAGCTGTTCCGCTCCGCAAGGCCTTGTCCAAGGCAGACTCGATGCGATGCCAGCTCGCAGGAGTGTAAAACTGCTCACCTTCAGGAGAGGTTGGCGCAGGTAGCGCGGGATCGCGTCCCACAATACGAAACATCTCTTCGGACCAGGTAACTACATTAGTACCTGGTTCCCACTCCCAACTGCCCACTTTGGCGACGCGTTGAGCCTCGGTGAGTTCCTCTTTGCGTTCACGCAGAGTCTGTTCAGCTCGCAGGCGTTCGGTAATATCCCGCAGAATGATGGTGTAGAACCGCTCTCGATTGAGCTCCAGTTCAGAGATTGAAACATCGATTGGAAATTCTTCCCCAGCAACACGCCGCGCTATAAGAGAGGTGAAGGAGCCGGCTGACAATGGCCCACCGTTTGTACTTTTCGCAGTAGGGAGGCCGTCTTGATTTCCATTCTGGAAAGGCGAAGGAATAAATTGACTGAGAGGCTGGCCCACTGCTTTGGCTGACGCGCAACCAAAAACAGTTTCAGCGGACGAGTTAAAGAGAACTATCCGTTGTCGATCGTCAACTGAAATGATGGCATCCATCGCCGTTCCAATGATTCCAGCCAATTGCGCCTGGTTCTGTTTTAATGCCGCTTCCGCTTGCCGTCTTTTCGCTTTGGTAAACAGCAACCAGAGAATGCCCAACGCCTGAAGAACTATTACTGTGATAGCTCCAATGATGCGCCATTTATATAACTCCCAAACCGAAAACTCTTTGAAGCGAACAATGCTTCCGGCGGGCAACTTACTTTCGTCAATCCCCCACCGCCGAAGCTCTCGCCAATCGAATATTGCTTCACTCGCGATAGTTTGTGGTGGATTGTCGATTGGCCTGGCTCCAGCCAGGATCTTCGATCCAAGTTCGGCCCCACTTTTGCCGAGAGCTTCGTAACTAATCATTCGGCCCCCGACAACGCTGCCCGGTCCAAATCCAGATTGGATGGCTACGTAAATTGGTGCAGAGGAGGCTGGAGCGGCTAAAGAAACCGATTCCGTGAGAGAGTAGCCATTACCCTCACGGTCAGCCAGGAAATTTAGAAAAAAGACGATTGCGTTCGGCGGCGCAGATGCCAGTTCCTTTTTCAGCTCGTCGATGGAGACGTTAGTCACATACTTGAACTCCAAGGTGTTCTCATAAGCTTTGAACTCACTATGCGCGAAGCCTTCCCAGAACTTATCCTGTACTGAGCTCCCTGTTACCACTACTACACGCCGCGTGCCTGGATGAAGCGACAGCGCGAGGTCCAGCGCCGGTTTCAGTTCTAGCCTGCCCTCCACTCCGGTGACGCTTGGTCCAAGATCTAAACCATCAAGCTCATGTTCGTTCGTGTTAATAAACACCTTGGGTGTGTTGGTAAAGATTTCGTCTTTATGCTTCAGCAAGAATTTCAGGGCTTGAGATCCAAGAGTAAAGATCAGATCTATTTTTTCTGCTTCATACTTTCGCTGCAGAAGTGTGACCATCTCCTGCTCATACTTAGTTTCTGGAATTCGATGATTGTCCAAAGCCTCGTTGTAGAACTGGACGCGAACCGGCAGATCTCTTTCAAGAGTCGACCGGAGGATCTGATTCACAAGGACCACACTTGGAAGACCCGAGTCAGTCCCAGAAAAGATGAGAACTTTTTTCGGCGCTTCGGCAGCGAGAGCTACCGGCGAAAAAAGAAGGAGAAACGGCACTGTCAGTGCAAGCAAAGAAACTTTGCCAACAATCACTAAGAATCTCTTTTGAATTAGGGGATTAAACATCCTTCGTAAGTTCACTTTAAAAGCTATACCTTATCCCGAACTGGATAAGCCGAGCCGGAATTGCCGTTTCGGTGATTTGGGTAAATGTAGACGGGGCGCCGATGTTCACGACACTTGGAAACCGGAAGACTGGGTGATTGAACACGTTGAAAAACTCCATGCGAAACTGAAAACTCTGTTTCTCCAAGATTTGAATCTGTTTGCTCACAACGAAATCCCAATTTTGCTGAAATGGACCACGCCAGGCGTTGCGCGGTGCGTTGCCATACCCAGTCGCGCCAGCCCCAGCGGCGAAAGGAACGTTGGAAGCACGTGTGAAACACGCTGGATTTAGATAGTGTGTAAGCCTATCGGAAAGCGAGCCCTTTGTGTAGGCTCCCGGTGCGTCTTCGCAAAGGAACGTTGCGGTACCACCGCCAGTGTTTCCGTAGGCCCCGCCACTGGTACTGTCAGTTACCGAAAATGGGAGACCGCTTTGGTAGGTAATTATGCCGCCGATGCTCCATCCTCTAAAGACTTGATTGTCAAAGAAGCTGTAACCAGGCACCGGCAGGTCGTAAAAGTAAGACACGACCAAACGGTGTGGACGATCAAAGTCGCTCAGCGCACGATTCTGTCGCGGGTCATCCTGAAAATTCAGAATGGACGCGCCCCCTTGCCCGTTACGTGAGATGTTCAATTCGTCAAAACTCTGCGAACCGCTGACGTTGTCGACGGACTTAGAAAACGTATAGGCCGCCAGGAAATACAATCCGTGCTGCAGGCGGCGCCAGACGGTCATCTGCAGCGAGTTGTAACTCGCCTGTCCAAAGTTGGAGACATAACGAGATCCGCGCTTTCTAGAGAGGCCCAGTACCTGGTGACGAAGCTCTTCGTTGTTTACGGTGTTCGCAGTGAGGGTGTAGCTCTGACCACTAACGTCGCGTACCATGATCGGACTTGACGGGCTGGCGAGCGGCGCGATGAATGGATCCCAGATGCCTAAGCCTCCAACGTAGTGAGTACCGACGTACCCAAGCTCCATGGCCCAACCGTGGCCGACATCACGCTGGACCAACAAGTTGTATTGCATCGTGTAAGGCATATAGGTATCTGGCGACGCGCTTGTAAAGGAAGCCAGATTGATCGAACAATTGGTTGCGGTTCCTCCATAGTTGAGGCAGGCCTGCCCGTCGTCATTCACAAATAGTGGCGCGACGTTCGGATCATTTGGATCCAATGGTCCAGTTCCGCTCAGGCGTCGCAACCCGGCGAAGTGTGTTCCTTGCGGTATAAACGGGCCAACAATAGAGGTTGTGGCGGCCTGGTTCGGAATCGGATTCGCCAGTTGAAGCGCGCTGGGAGTCGCATTGTTTGAGAGTGGTTGAAGAGAAAACGGCGCGCTCAACGAAAGAAGATTGATGTTCTGTTGTGAAATTCGTTGGAAGTAAATACCGAACCCGCCTCGGATGACTGTCTTCTGAGTGCCAAGCACGTCCCAGGCAAAACCGACTCGAGGTCCAAAGTTGTTTCCGTCAAAACAACTCACCAGGGCGCAGTCCGCGACGCCCGGAGTGCCGGTGAAGCCGGCAAGGTTCAGTTTCTCAGGAAACCGAAAAGGATTGTTGGCCGCATCAGGATGTGAGGGATCGTAGATCCCAGTTCGATACAGCTTGTCGTGACTAATGCTCAACCCGTCCCACCGCAGACCAAGGTTCAGCGTCAATCTCTGAGAAAAGCGGTAGTCGTCTTGAAAAAATCCTGAGAAGTCAGTAGCGGTATTATTTCTGTCGAAATCGCCTGACGCTGATTGAATCGCCGTCACTCGACCCTGCAGAAAGTTTTGAAATGCTGCAAAAGTGTTATTGGTGCCTGAAGTTGCTCCGAAAGTTAAGACTCCGCGAGCAGCGAAATTGGTCTTCCGATTTACGCGGTATTGAATAACCTCGCCGCCAATCCGCATGGTGTGTTTGCCATTTGTCCAAGAGAATGTGTCGACCAGATTGTACTGATTAGAGATGATCTCGCGGTCGTCATTGACGCCAGTGCCCAATGAGAACAGGCCTGTAAGGCTGAGCTGGTATATGCCGGGGAAGTCAGCATTGTTCGGACGCGATGCCCCTACTTGCTGAAGGCTTACGGAATCCGTGGGTGTGTTGCGAACAACATAACGACTATATCCCAAGCGCAACTCGTTCAGCTTCGTGTCGCTGAAAATGTGGGTCTCGCTAAGCGAGAGAAAACGATTGTTTAGTACATCGGCGCGTGGAAAGGCCAGGGTGCTGGCGGTACCAAAGGGTTTAAGTGAAGAGCTGTTGTCCCAGAACCAACGTCCCGTTAACTTCTCTTTGCCATTGCGCATCGGCCGATCGTAAGTAATGGTGTACTGGTTATCTGTAAAGCTTCCGACCGCGGAAAACTGGCAGTTGAAAGAGCCAGGGTTATTGGCGGCGGCATTAGTCACACCGCCGCACCCACCCTGTCCGACTCGAGGTATCAGGAATTGGCCACCATAAAGGCTGTTCCTGACATTGAGAATATTGATTGCAACCGGATCGATTTGTGCAGTCGTCAATCCGAAAGCTGGAGCGATGAGTGCCGCTGAGGTAGTGCCGTCCGGATTGGTTGGAAAGTTCTGAATAATCGGACTCAGACTCGACGCAGTTGGATCAATGCCGTTGCGCGCCCGCATGCCCTGATAATTGAAGAGCCAGAATCCGCCAACCTTAGGCACTGGGCCACTCGCCGTTCCGCCAAATACGTTCTGAAGCAGACGAGCCTTGTTGCTCAAGCCGTTCGCGTTGCGGAACCACTCGTTCGCATTTAACGCGTCGTTGCGGTGTCTCCAATAGAAGTCGGAGTGAACGTTTTTCGAGCCGCTCTTTAGCACGAGTCCAAGCGCTCCACCACTCTTGCTCCCCTGTGAAGCATCATAGAGTGCGGTAGCGACCTTAAACTCCTGAAGCACGTCCGGGTTTGGGAGTGGAACGGTGTCAAATTGTGCGAGGTTAAAGTCACTAACGTTTATACCTTCTAGCGAGAAGCTGTTGTTGCTTGTCCTTCCCCCGTTAACATTAATACTCACGCTGCCGCGACCGTTTGTCCGTACGTCCGTGAGTTCGCCAGCCGTTCCGGATGAAAGTGAAAGCAGGAATAGCGGGTTTGGCGAGGCGAGCGGCAGCCTGTCAAGGATCTCCGCGTCGATAGGTTGGCCCATGACGGGGCTTAGAGGATTAACTAGCGAACGCGCAGCCACGACCTCCAGGGTTTCTGTTATGTGGCCGAGCTCTAGCTTCATATCTTGGCGGCTGGTCTCGTTAATGCGAACCGACACACCTCCGATAAACGATTGCTTGAAATTGCTGGCCGTTACTCGCAGGCTATAAGTGCCAGGTGGCAGCATCGTAGCCGAATAGCTTCCGTCCACTTCGGTCTTGACGCTGCGCTCGACCTTTCCCGTTCGCTCGTTGGTGATCTCGACAATAACGTGGGGTACGACTGCACCATTCGGATCGCTAACTACGCCCGTAAGACCTCCCGTAAAGGTACTCTGCGCAGTAACACTGGAAATGAAAAAAGAAAGAAGCGAGACTACCAGTACGCTAGAAATTAGAACGTGGAGGAATCGAACAATCAAGGGCTTCCATAATGCTTTGGCCGCTTTCCTGAATCTAGCAACGGTCCTTGATAGTTCTAGTTTTTCGAGGCCGCCTATGAGCGCGAGAAGTGCGCCCAGCAAGTTGTGAGGAAGAGACGATTGAAGAGTCGAGAGCCATCGCATAAATTTGCTACAAAAAGCTACATCTAAAAGATTTCGCTGGCGACTCAGCTTGTTTCCTGATTGACAACTCTCGCTAACTCCGAGGTCCGAAACCTTAGCGTATCGGAAACTCTCAACTGTCTTTCTCTTATTGTTCTTAGGGCTTTGACAAACCCAATTCGGACATAAGGTGCGGCCCGTTCAAGTAGAGACGTCGAAGCCGATTTAATTTCTTTGCGACTGCTTGGGCATCATTGAAACGACACCCTCGTCGGCACAAAAGTGACGCGATGAGCCGGGAGCGAAACTGACCGGAACAAATGAAAGTTAACCTGTCGCTGCAGCACTTAACAACCCGTAAAAATACGGTTTCGTTCGAGTCCTACACACGAGTGTCTCAATCTATAGTCGTTCCAAGCGTGAGTTAAATTAGGTGTGTCCTGTGAAGCCTTGTGCGAAGTTCAACTCTTACATGTTAGATCAGTTTAGCGGTTCAGGCGGTTCTGCTCTCAGTTCAGGAACGGTAGGAACAAGGAATCCTTACAACTCTTTGTTCTGGCCACCGTCGTAATCCTGTCCCTTGAGTCAATCAATGAGGTCGAGGAAGTTCCATGGGCCAATCGGCCGACGACCGCCGTATGGCAGCTGAGAAAATTCGTTGCGAGTGGCCAATTTGTGGACAGAATTCTCAGCACGCGACCGATAACGAATGGTAAAGAATGGGAACGAATGTAAAAACCCTCAAAATTCTTTGGTGGCTGCAACTTTCGAAAAGGCAAATACTTACGTTTTTGCCGCACCTATCACTCGGGACCGTGAGGTCGGAGGTTCGAATCCTCTCGCCCCGACCAAAAACATTCAATTAAAAGGCCACTCGCACTCGGTGGCCTTTTATTTTGTGCCCAGATTTGTGCCAACCCGTTGCGTAACAGGCAGTCTGTTCATCGTTTCGCGATTCTAATGCCGGCGCAGGCTGGGCAATGAGAGTAGTGCCATTCCAAAAGACTTCGATCTCAAACTCGAGCCAGGTGCTTCACTCCGTAGGAGTGGGATGTTTATAGCCAACGAGTCGCTGAGGAGGTGGCGCTCCGTTAGGAGTGCGATGTTCGGGACGGTCCACATTTCGCTCCTAGCGGAGCGAAGACAATACCAACGTCTATAAACACTTCGTTCTTCCAAGTGAAGACAAGGTGATCGTCTCCTCCTGCTCTTCACTCCGTAGGAGTGAGATGTTTATAGCCGACGAGTCGTTGAGGAGGCGGCACTCCGTTAGGAGTGCGATGTTCGG
>DASROI010000078.1:0-10132 GCA_035646955.1 Pyrinomonadaceae bacterium | reverse complement strand
GCGTCGGGTGAGTCTCGAGGATCAAGCTGTTGTCAGCATTTTGAGACTCACCCGACGCTACCGCGTTTCGGTACTGACCGGTCTCGCATTGCCGATCTGCCTACTGCCCCCGGAAATGTCCTCGCATAAAAACATCGTCAGAAAAACAACTGCGCCGCGACGAGAACTGGGCGTCGTGCGAGTAAAACAAATCGCTTGCCGCGTGATCGAATTGTTTTCCAGATCAGCTTATACAGCGCGACGCCAGATCGTCACGACTTTCATCGGAGAACCGGTACCTGGTCCCGAACTCGAGAGGGTACTCAACAGGCTCGAGAGGTTGGATTCCGACTTCGTCTAGCTGCGACCGTCTCGAGTGATGATGAAGCGAGAGAATTTCGTAAATTTCTCGACGAAGAAAAGATTAGAAGATCGAGTTATTCGTCGGATCGCGTTGCGTCGTCTGGCGAGCGAAGGTGTTGCTGTTGGTCGAACAGATCTGGTGCCGGAAGTAACAATTACGGCTGAGGGTGTCTACTGGCATCCAGTCGGTGCCGAGGACAACGACCTACTGGTGACGCGAGAGATTTTTCCTTTATTCGAGTCGTTCGCCGCCGTGCGCCGCGCTTTTGATCGCGAACGCAAGCACGCCGATAAGCTGGCTCGGATCTTTAACTGCGCATGAATATTGTTCATGCGGCACTACGAGTACAGCGACCGGATGCCACCCACAATTCTGATTAGCGATCGTTTTGTTGCGTATGGCATGCGGTCTGCGCTCGCGGTACCGTAATGGTTATATGCAGATGTGGTCGTTGAACTAAGCGGTGCCTTCAACGATGCGAAAATCTCGTTCGGCTGCAGAACCTAAAGCTTTCAACGCCGCTTGATAGGCGGCGCTGTTGTAAGTGGCCACCGCTTGCTCGAAGCTTTCGAACTCGGTCACCACAGTCCGCTGCTTTAAGCCTGATTCGCGTGGTTCGATAGCTTCAGCGGTCCGAACCAAGGTTTTACCGCCTGCTGCCTCAATAGCCAGAATCGCGAGTTCACCATAGCGCTTCAACGCAGACTCGTCTGAAATTGAACGATATGCGACAACCCAGTAACCCTTCTTCATGGCTCCTCCTCTGATCAATCTTTTACGCCGATTTTGCTAATATCTGTTTGAAGAATCCCTGTTGGTCTGCTGCTTGGCGCAAGTCAGCATAACCATCGACGTGAGGCGTTAGCCAACGCTTCAAGCGACTGAATAGCTTCTTCAAAAAATTTGCCGGTCTTGTCGTTTTTGGCAGCGGCTGGCGCCAGAACAGTCCTGCCGATCTCGGCAGCTTTCGAAACGGCCGATTCATGATTCATGAACCCACCTGTATAATTAATTTTGAAAACGTTGAAGGATTTTCGCCGAGGATTTGCGATCGGTCAAACAATTAATAGACCAACCGGCGTTGATCCTGAGTGGGGCGCCCACGGAGCTGCGCCACTACAAGCGCGTAGCAAGGGTCAGTACCGATTCGCGGTAGCGTCGGGTGAGTCCCAGCTATCGCCCATTCATATCATCTCGAGACTCACCCGACGCTACCGCGAATCGGTACTGACCTCTGTTGGTCCAAGCCACGACAACGCGTCAGGGCTTCAGCCGAAAACCGGGATCAAAGTTAAGCTCGCGTATGGCCTTGTCGATTGAGACGAAGCCGTAGTCTTCGGCGATGTTGAAGATCCCGGGTTTGCCATGGTCGATCGCGAGCAATGCCGCATGGGCTGCTGCGTCGACGTGCAGAGGCGCGGGTCGAACAGGCTCATCACGGCCAGTGCCTGGTCCATATAGTTGACCGTATCGCAACACCACGCCTTCGAGTGGAGGTGATGTTGTAGTCAATTGTTCGAGTGTCGCAACCCCTTCCACAACAACTGCGTTAGGCGCTTCAGCACGAAGATCAAGCGGAGCGTCTTCAGAATAAGGTTGAGGTCCATCCGCGTAGACCCAACACGCCAGACTTTGTGAGATGAAACGACGGGCACCGGATTCAAGCGCTCCCGCAACCAGGTTACGCGTTCCCTCGATGCGGATACGCGTAGTTCGAACAACGCCCTCTGCCATGCCGCTCGGTTCAAGATTAGCGGGAAGATCGGTAAGTTGATTGATCACGACTTGAGGTTGAACCCCGGCCATTGCTCGCATTAACGCCGGCGCATCAAACACGTCGATGATGATGGGTGTGACGCCAGCGGTCTTAAGCTCGACTACTTTTCTCTCTGATCGCGTCGTTCCGAAAACTTCATGACCTGCGGCGAGTAACTGCGGCACTAGCCGCTTGCCAATTGCTCCGGTTGCACCGGCGAGAAATATCTTTGCCACTTCTGTATCTCCTGTGTGATTGACCATTATGGTACCGCGAGCGCAGCGACAGGGATGCCACACTCAACCAAGCGATCGGGAAGATCACAGCGCGTGGATTGAGTGTGGTATCCGGTCGCTGCGCTCGCGGTACTGTACTGCGTTACCTTTCCCCTTCTCCGAGAAACACCGTCTGCGGAGCACCTTTCTTTTTCACGTAGAACACGAGCAATTTTGCTGGTTGGGTATCACTGGCATTGCGACTCACGGTATGTACATCCGTTGGCGATTCGGAAAAGACCTCACCGGCGTGAACTGTCTTGGGGCTTTCACCTTTCACTTGAGTAATGAGAGTTCCCTCGAGCACGTACACAAACACGTCCGCGTTATGTCGATGCGGTTGAGAGACTTCCCCGGGAGCAAAGTCGACGGTTTCGATCATGCCTTCCTTGCCTGGCACGTCACTCAGCTCCTTAGTCATCAGAGTTTTCGGTTTTCCGGCCTGGGGATGAGAGTGGCTGAACACCGCTACGCTGCTAACAACTACCACGATGCTAACTGTCAATAATAGAAACATTCTGATCTTGTTCATTATCTGCTCCTTTCAACTATTGAGGTTGACTATATTCTTGTTACCTCGCACTGCGTTTACACAAACAGATATCGCGAGTTCCGATAGGACAGGGATCTTCGTGACATGTTCAGTTCTGCTTTTCACCTTTCGACCTCGGCATGCGTTCGATGAAACAACAGTGCATCGAGGCTAAACGGGAAGCGTTCGCAGTTCGCGAGTAGCAACGCTGCTCCTACCCCAGTAAAGACTGCAAAATTCAGTGGCGCCTTAATTCCTAACGCGAGCGTCATTGCCGTCGCGAATGTCAGCAGCAAAAGGCTAGTTAACAGCGCGGTGGCGCGGGTGTGCCAGCCCACGATGAGAAGGAGACCAAACAGCGTCTCAGCACCAGTCGCTGTTACTCCCAGCACCGGGATCAGTTTCGCTGGCACAAACCAATTGAGACTCTGCGTGTATTCCAGGAACCGAGAGAAATTCCCCCACTCGACATTCGGTTGTCCAAATGGTCCCCACAGACCGAGCCTGTCTGCCACGGCCGAAAGAAAACCTAACCCGAGAGCACAACGCAAAAACACCGAACTAAAGCTTCTTAGAGACAAACTGTCTGCCTGTTTGTTATTACTCATTTCTGGTCTCCTTCATCATTACTAACAACGTCAGGAGTACAACACGGCCCCAAAAATGAATCTATTGGACGATGGTATCGATCAATACCAAGGTATCAATCTGGGCTGCAACCGATACCAAAGTCTGATAGACAATCGTCCTGCCGAGGCGCATTCTAGCGATGGTCTAGGAGCAACTTCTCCAATCCTTGAGGAGCAAAAGTCCCGAAGGGTCGCGAAAGGAACAACAATGACAAAAATCATAAGGAATCTGCGAGGCATGGTTGATGGATATACCTACACTCATATCGGTAGTCGATGATGACGAGTCTGTACGTGAGTCGTTGCCCGACTTGCTGAAGGAGTTCGGGTTTGCCGCTCAGTCATTCTCATCGGCAGAAGAGTTCCTCACGTCGAATTACCTTCACGAAACAAAATGCCTGATACTCGACGTCGCGATGCCCGGACTAAGCGGTCCCGATCTTCAACGAGAATTGAAACGGCGCCAACACGAGATTCCGATAGTGTTTATCACGGCGAACTGTAATGAGACTGTACGCGCTCAGCTGATTTCAAATGGTGCGGTCGAATGCCTGTTCAAGCCATTCAGCGATTCAGAATTGCTTGACGCTCTCAAGAACGTGCTGGAACGAAGTTCATCCATTTGAGCATTTATTTATGACTGCTGCGGGCAGCTCAAGTGCATCGAAGGGCAAGCCAATCGTCTTTGTTGTGGACGACGATGTCTCAGTGCGTGAATCTCTGGAGCTGCTAATCCAATTTGAGGGGTGGCAACCCGAGACATTTGCGTCTGCGGAAGAGTTCCTGGCCCGACCGCGCGTTCTTATACCGAACTGCCTCGTACTCGATATTTCACTTCCGAATCTCAACGGTCTTGAACTACAGAAGCTCATCGCGGTGGATCGCACTGACATGCCGGTCATATTTATCACTGGCCATGGCAACGTCCCAATGACTGTGCAAGCCATGAAGGGCGGAGCAGTCGAGTTTTTGACGAAACCAATAGACGACGACGCATTGCTGACGGCGATTAGAAGTGCTCTTAAACGTAGCGAGGCGGCACTCGACGAGCAGGCTGAATTACAGGTGCTGCGTGACTCTTATGCAGCGCTGACGCCGCGCGAGCGTGAGGTCATGCGTCAGGTAGCGTCGGGCATGTTGAATAAACAGATTGGTCTAAAACTTGACATCAGCGAGATCACTGTAAAAGCGCATCGTGGGAAAATGATGCAAAAGATGAAGGCTGACTCCATCGCCGACCTTGTGAAAATGGCCGTACGTCTCGGCCTCACACCTGCTCGTAATCCATGGCACATTTCGCGCGACCCTTGAATGAAGACTGTAGTGCGGCATTAAGAGCCGCAAGTAGAGCCGTCTCGCTGAATGGCTTAAACAAACAATCCACGGCACCCTGTTTTAGCAGGCTTGGCCGGACGCTCTCATCTCCGTGGCCGGTGATAAAGACTATCGGAATCTCTTGCTGGCGACGCCTCAGTTCAAGTTGGAGACCGGGACCACTCATACTCGGCATGTCGACGTCGAGCAGCAGACATTTGGTTTCGCGCACAGAATCGGACGCAAGAAACTCTTCCCGGGACGAAAAAGCATGGACCGCAAAGCCGAGCTCCATCAACAAGTCGGGTAGCGACTCCCGCACAGAATCGTCGTCATCGACTATCGTTATTAGTGGACCAGTGATCATCACCCGTTCGCTTTTGTCACAGCAGACATTCGTTCGGCGCCAGGACCGGACTCGGTTGCGACGCCCACTGATGAGGTGGGAATAGAGAAAGAAAACGTGGCTCCTGGTCCATCATTCGGTGATGCCCAGATGCGTCCATGATGACTTTCGACGATACTGCGACTGACTGACAGACCGATTCCCATACCGCTACTCTTGGTTGTGTAGAATGCTTCGAAGAGGCTGTCCACAGTTTGAGGTTCGAACCCCACACCTGAGTCTTGCACGGTCAGACGCACCTGATCACCCTGATCTCGTTCAGTTCTGATCACTAAATGCCTCGGTCGATCATCAATGCCGCTCATCGCGTCTGAGGCATTCAGGAGCAGGTTGAGGATGACCTGCTGAATTTGGACACGATCGCCTCTGACAGGCGGGAGGTCGTCGGCCAGTTCAGTACGCAAAATTACCCGGCTTCTCCGAAGTTCACTCAGAGACAGCGCAATCACCTCTTGTGTGGCTTCATTCAGAACCACCGATTCTGTGGTGGGGCCATCCTTGCCAAAGAGGGCACGCAATCGCGTGATGACATCGGACGCACGGTTGCCGTCGCGAATTGTGCGCCGCGCAGTCTCGCGCGCGCCGTCGACGTTTGGTGGATCGGCGGCCAGCATGCGCATACAAGTACTGGCGTTAGTGATGATGCCCGACAACGGCTGGTTTACTTCGTGCGCGATCGACGCCGTCAACATTCCGAGGGTCGTGACTCTCGCCATGTGGGCGAGCTCAGAACGCGCTTTGCCGAGTGCCTCTTCCGAGAGGCGGTGCTGCGTCACGTCCTGCGCTGCGCCGATGTATTCCAGTCGGCCATCATTGTGTCGAATCCCGTGGCCCACCATGTGCACGTACTTAACTGACTGATCGGGCATCAAGAGCCGGTGTTCATATTCAAAGTCGCTGCCCGCACCTCGCGCTCGATCGATCATGTCACGCATCAAAGGGACGTCATCTGGATGAACTCTGGTTCCAATCAGCTCAAGCGTCACCTGCACGCGCTGGTCAAATTCGAAAATGCGATAGAGTTCCTCGGACCAGGTGATTTCGTCCGTTGCCACTCGCCATGAAAAACTGCCCGTTCGGCTGAGACGTTGTCCCTCCGCGAGAAATGCCTCACTGCGTCTTAACTCCTCTTCGGCTTGTTTTCGTACCGTAATGTCGCGTAGATAGCCGGTGAACGAAGCTGGTCCGTCTATCGGTGTACGTGTGATCGCGAGTTCCACTGGGAATTCGGTCCCGTCGGCACGCAAGGCCGTCATCTCAACGCGCCTGCCGAGCATGTGCGCCTCACCAGTGGAGAGGTAACGCGCGAATCCCCGGCGGTGTCTCTCCTGGAATGAGGGCGGGATGATGACGTCGGCCAACTGCTTACCCATAACGTCGTCTCGACGATGTCCGAATGTTCGCTCGGCCGCCGGATTGAACTCAGTGATGCAGCCTTCATGATCAATGGTCACAATACAGTCGAGTGCTGAGTTCAAAATCGCAGCCTTGCGCGCTTCGCTGGTCTTTAACGCCGCATCACTCTGCGCGCGTTCAATTGCGATGCTCGCTATATGGGTAAACCGATTGATAAGGCTTTGCTGTACTGGGGTGGGAGTTCTAGGCTTGTCGTAGTAAATCGCGAAGGCACCCAGGACCTTGCCTGTCGTAGATGAGATCGGCGTTGACCAGCACGCCTTCAACCCGTGCGCCATGGCCATGGGACACCATTCGTACTCTGCCCATCGCGTTTCCGACGTTAGGTCGGGAGCGATCACTTGTTCGTTCAAATATGCCGCCATCGCGCACGGCCCCGAATCCAGATTTACTGGTCGACCAATAATAGAGGTAATGAAGCTAGCTGGCAGGCTCGGTGCGGCTCCGTGTTCGAGATGCGTGCCAGTCAGATCGACCAGTACGACGCTGCAATAACAACCAGTGGTTGTGTCTTCAACTAGTCGACATAACGCATCGAGTACGACTGGAAACGAATAGCCCCATGCGAGCATTTCAAGCACTCGCTTTTCACCAGTCAGCAAAGCTTCATCACGCTTCCTGTCGTCAACATCGGTTTCCAAGACGCACCAGCGGACGATGTGCCCATCATCATCTCGCAAAGGGAAGCTGCATAGTTGGAACCAGCGATACTCTCCATCGAAGCGGCGCAAGCGAGTTTCTATTTCGCTGGCTTCGCCAGAAGCCAGCGTTGATCTCCAGCGCGTCAGTAGTCCCGGCAGATCGTCAGGATAGATCGCAGATTGCCAACCCCAGCCTCGGGTTTCTTCGAGGCTTCGACCGGTGTACTCGATCCAACGTTGATTGACCGAGTCGACCTGACCGTCTGGAAGCGCAGTCCACACCAATCCGGGGAGTGCGTCGACCACTCGGCTGTGCTCGCTCTGCACCTGCGTCGTTTCCTGGTAGGCGCCCATGATGCGTAGCATGAGCCTTTTCACCGATGATGTCCATCATACTTTGGTATCGGTCTGTCCAACGATATCAGCATAAAAGCGCTCAGTATTCGTTTTAACCTTTCAGTAATTCTGAATGACCGCCCAATTCTAAGGTGAAGAGACTGTCGGGGTGAAAAGTGACAGGCGTTTAGCAGTGGCGCCGGCTGATACCAAGGTATCGATCGATACTATGGTCCAATAGATTCGGCTTTGCGCTTCAGGCTTAATCGCTCAATCGTATTTGAATCGCATTGGCGTTTGAAGAATGAAGCAACAGAGGATAAATGCAGTGACCATTATAAAAGCCGCAGCCGTGCAAATCAGCCCTGTTCTTTATAGCCGTGAGGGTACGGTGAACAAAGTTGTCCAAAAAATCTTCAACCTTGGACGATTGGGCGTGCAGTTTTGCACCTTCTCGGAAACGTTGGTGCCGTACTACCCATATTTCTCATATGTACAGCGACCTTTCGAGATGGGCCCACAATATCTCCAATTACTTGAACAAGCTGTGACCATACCATCAGTCACCACACATGCTATCGGCGACGCGTGCAGGCAAGCCGCAATGGTGGTGTCCCTTGGCGTCAACGAACGCGATGGCGGCACGCTCTTTAACACGCAGTTGTTGTTCGATGCTGACGGTACCTTGCTTCAACGTCGCCGCAAGATCTCGCCGACCTACCATGAGCGCATGCTCTGGGGACAGGGCGACGGTTCAGGGCTGCGAGCGATCGACAGCGCAGTCGGGCGCATTGGACAGTTGTCGTGTTGGGAGCATTACAACCCGCTAGCGCGATACGCTTTGATGGCTGACGGTGAACAGATCCACTCCGCGATGTATCCCGGTTCCTTTGGAGGCGATCTTTTCGCCGAGCAGATCCAGGTCAACATCCGTCAACATGCGCTGGAGTCTGGTTGCTTCGTCGTAAATGCCACTGCCTGGCTTGATGCTGACCAGCAGACCCAGCTCATGAATGACACCGGTTGCCCAATTGGTCCGATCTCCAGCGGCTGCTTTACTGCGATTGTCTCGCCACAAGGCGAATTGATGGGTGAGCCACTACGCTCCGGTGAAGGCGTTGTAATTGCCGATCTTGATTTCTCTCTAATCGACAAGCGTAAACGGTTGATGGATTCGCGTGGCCACTACAGTCGTCCTGAACTGCTGAGCCTGTTGATTGATCGGACGCCTGCTGCCTATGTGCATGACCGCAGCACCAACCCGGCACCGGTTGTCGAACCTATCAATGATCATTTTGACGTAGTGACAGGAGAACGATATGACAACTTCTAATCCGCGAGAAATCCCCTTTCATGGCGTTCGTATCAGGTTCGACAGCAAGAAGAGTTTCGACCAACTTGTTACTGCATTACTGGCCGATGTCGGCGAGGAACCACTGAAGATCGATGAACTTCCCGCGAAGTTTGAAAGTTGGGAGTCGTACAGGACGGAAGTGGAATCGCACGTTGGTCCCAGTGGGTTCATCTTGTTCGCACTCATGAATCATGGCGCATGGATCAAAAAAGTCGCGATTCGAAAAAAAGTATTGCGCGTAGTGATCGGAAACCCTCTTCTGGCGATCACAATGCTGCGTCATGATTTGACGGCGGGTCTTTTCGCGCCGGTTGAACTCATCATCATTGAAGAAGACAATAATCAAAGCAGTCTGACATATGTAAGGCCCTCGTCGCTGATGGTTGTCGAGAAAAATGAACCACTGTTGGCGGCAGCCGAGGTGCTTGATGCGAAGCTTCAGACGTTAGCTGCTAAAGTGACGGCGCCCTAAGGGGCCAGACTAGAGGAGTTACACAAATGAGCGCGATTCAATTCTGGAACACTTATCTATCTATTACTTTTGCGGCATTAGTAATTATGGCGTCAGGCCATCAGGCGCACGGGCAGACGCCTGAGCCAACGGCCACACCGCGGATCACACCGGGAGATTTTGTTGACGCGCTGAACGGTGCTTTTGGAAAGCAGACAACAAATCGAGCGACTCATGCCAAGGGTATTGTGTTGTTGGGCAAATTTACACCGGCTTCGGAGGCTGCAGCTCTTAGCAAAGCGCCACATTTCAAGCAGGCAGTTCCGATCACTGTTCGATTTTCTGATAACACCGGAATTCCGACATTGCCTGATGCAGCACCGCAAGCGCGGCCCCACGGAATGGCAATCAAGTTTCATCTACCGGACGGTACAGACACCGACCTGGTTACTCATTCCTTAAACGGCTTTCCGGCGAAGACAGCCGAGGACATGAGGCAATTCATCCTGGCTGTAATCGCCAGTGGTCCAGGAACTGCGGCACCCACTCCAATTCAGAAATATCTGGAAGCTCATCCAGAGGCCAAACCCTTTGCGACCAATCCTGGACCACCTCCAGTGAGTTACGGCACTCTTGCCTACTTCGGCGTCAATACTTTCAAGTTCGTAACCACCGACGG
>DASROI010000077.1:0-6072 GCA_035646955.1 Pyrinomonadaceae bacterium | reverse complement strand
CTCCAAGGTTAGTCGAGTGCGAACTCGGAACGCCAGTCGGAGGTGTCTTCAAACTTGGGTTGGTCCTCTTTCAGCAGCACACAGTTCTCAAGCACCAGGACATCCATTTCTGTGCGCATGAAGCAACGGTAACTGTCGGCTGGTGTACAAACTATCGGTTCACCTCTTACGTTAAAGCTAGTATTCACTATGACGGGACAGCCGGTCAGTTCCTTAAAAGCCTCTATGATTTTCCAGTACAGAGGGTTTGTTTCACGCCGCACCGTTTGCACTCTGGCAGAATAGTCCACATGTGTCACTGCAGGAATTTCGGAGCGCGGAACATTCAGTTTCTCAATCCCCCAGAGTGACTTCTCCCGGTCTGACATCTCTTTCCGTTTGCCCGGAGTAACGTTGGCTACCAGCAGCATGTACGGACTGTCGGTTTCAAGGTCGAACCACTCGGCAACATCTTCACGTAAGACACTTGGCGCAAATGGTCTGAAGCTTTCGCGATACTTGATTTTCAAGTTCATCAGCGATTGCATTTTTGTTGAACGAGCATCGCCGATGATACTGCGACCGCCAAGCGCTCTTGGACCAAATTCCATTCGCCCCTGATGCAGACCAATCACTTTTCCCTGGGCCAACATTTCAGCGACAATTTTAGCGAGTTGTTCTTGAGGATAACTCTTATAAGGCAGCTTGTTGGTCTTGAGATAACGTTCAATACTCGCTTCGCTGTCTTTTGGTCCCAGGTACGATCCCTTCATGGCGTCAGCGTACGGCGCCAGACCGTTATCCGAGCGGTGCTGGGGACGCCACTGGCCTAAACTCTCTGCGCTAACCCTGGGTTGATCCAGATATCGATGCCAGATAGCCAGCGCTACTCCGAGAGCTCCTCCGGCATCTCCTGCTGCCGGCTGAATCCAGACATTCTCAAATGGTACCTCTCTCAACACTCTTCCATTTGCGACACAGTTTAAGGCCACGCCGCCAGCCAGGCAGAGGTTCTTCATTCCTGTCTCTTGCTCGACGTAGCGGGCCATCTTTAGCAATACCTCTTCGGTGATTACCTGAATGCTTCTAGCCAGATCCATTTCTCGTTGGCCAATTTTCGATTCCGGCTTTCGGGGCGGACCACCAAGTAACTTATTGAAGGCTCGATTTGTCATCCGCAGACCCTGCGAGTAACCAAAGTACT
The DNA here is from genome assembly GCA_035646955.1 of Pyrinomonadaceae bacterium. Lineage (GTDB taxonomy): Bacteria > Acidobacteriota > Blastocatellia > Pyrinomonadales > Pyrinomonadaceae > PSRF01. The sequence goes on along the minus strand of DASROI010000077.1, from coordinate 4,889 downwards.
CGTGGTTCATGCGAATGCTGCCGTCTTCCTTGATCTCGATCAGCTTTTCTTTTATCAGGTCGACGTAGCGCGGCTCGCCGTAAGGAGCGAGCCCCATAACTTTGTACTCGCCACTATTAACCTTGAATCCGGTGTAATAAGTGAAAGCGCTGTACAGGAGGCCGAGACTGTCTGGATATCTCAACTCCTGCAGCAGGGTCAGGCTGTGACCCTTACCAACTCCAATCGAGCTGGTGGCCCATTCACCGACGCCGTCTATGGTCAGGATCGCCGCCTCCTCGAAGGGTGACGGATAGAAGGCGCTCGCGGCATGACTCTCGTGATGATCACCGAATAAGAGCTTCCACTCAAATTTCTTGCCGAGCTTCTTCGCTCGTCGTTCGTCTTCTTCGCCGCCGGCTTTTGCCATCTCCGTTCTGATCAGATCCGGCATCCAGAGTTTTTCTTTCATCCAGAGCGGCATAGAACGAAGAAACGAGTTGAAACCAGCGGGAGAATAGTCGAGGTAAGTCTCAAGCAGTCGATCGAATTTTTGTAGTGGCTTGTCGTAGAAACCGACGTAATCGATTTCTCCTGCCTTTAACTTTGCTTCGTGAAGGCAGTAGCGTGCGGCATGGAGCGGGAAATTGTGGTCATGCTTAATTCGGGTGAAGCGTTCCTCCTGGGCCGCTGCCACGATATCGCCATCGATGACCAGACAAGCGGCCGAATCGTGATAGAACGCCGATATCCCGAGAATGCTTACCACTGATTAGTTGTTAGAAAAGAGTATAAATAAACGGAGCGATTGCTGAACTCTTAGCCAGCACCAGGAGCACACCTACCAAGACAAGCGTGATTACGATTGGGGCAAGCCAATATTTCTTGTTCTCCCGCATGAACTGCCACAGCTCGCTGACAACCTGTACCTTTGACATGCAAGTCTCTCAGAACATCTTCTCGTAGTGTTTGGTATTCAGTTGTCGCTGGGGATAGGGGCGCCAGTACGAATCACCAGGGACCGCTCTTCGATTTAGCGGATCCCATCCCATGGCTCTTTTTATTAAACCAATCGGTGTGAGGATGAGAAAAAATACAACCGCAAGGATGATCCTGGTCGAAACGTATGACAGCGCTTCCGCCAGGAGCATCCAGGCCTTGTTCGGATAAACCAGGGAGCGTGGAACCAATAAGCCAAGAACAATCAGCAAGGCTCCGACCGCTAGAACCTTAAACGACAGAGCCGGGAACTTATCTCGATAAAGCCACCAGCCCGCCAGAAGAGCCAACACTCCACCGACAACCAGGCCGAATTCTCTTTCAGCCCTAAAAGAACGATTACGTTGTCTGGTTAGGTGCGTGGAAGAACTCAACTGGTAACACTCACCTTCACAGGCTCCTTCGCCTTCTCGAGTTCACCCGCGATCCAGTGGTAGGTTCGCTCGAGCCCATCCTCTAGCGATATCGCCGGCTCCCAGTTCAACACTTCCCGCAGGCGAGTATTGTCTGAGTTTCGTCCGCGTACACCTTGAGGTTTAGTAACGTCGTAGCGTTTACCAATTCTCTTGCCAGCAATTTCCGACACCATGTCGACTAATTGGTTAATCGAGATCATTCGATCCTGTCCGAGGTTAATCGGATCGCGGTGATCACTCTGCATCAAGCGATAAATACCCTCGACACAATCATCGATGTAACAATACGAGCGCGTTTGTTCGCCGTCTCCCCAAACTTCGATGTCATCACCATCTTTGGCTTGGGCGACCTTCCGACAAATAGCTGCCGGGGATTTCTCTCGGCCACCATCATAGGTTCCGAGTGGACCAAAAATGTTATGGAAGCGAACAACTCTCGTGTCGAGACCAAAATCCTCGGTGTAGTGACGGCAAACTCGTTCCATGTACAACTTCTCCCAGCCGTAGCCGTCTTCGGCATCGGCGGGATAAGCATCTTCTTCGCGCAAAGGAGAAATGTCGGTCTCTTTCTGCTTATAACCGGGGTAGATACAGGCACTCGACGTATAGAGATAGCGCTTAACGCCATTTGCGCGCGATGCCTCGATTGTATTCATGTTAATCAGAGTGTTGTCGCGAACAATCACCGCCTTATTGTTTTCGATGAAGCCGATCCCACCCATATTGGCAGCCAGACCGTACACTTGATCAATTTCACGAGTGGCTTCCAGGCAATTGTCCGGCAGCGACAGATCGAGCAACTTGAAATCGTGTGCTGAGGTTGGTTCATACTCAGGCTCTTTTACATCAACGCCTCTTACCCAATAGCCACGATCTACCAAATACTTCGTTAAATGATGCCCAATGAAGCCGCCAGCCCCGGTGACCAGAACTCTTGTTTGTTGTGTCATCTAATATCCTTCTCCGAATTTCAGTTCTCTAATCCAAATGCAAGACATTAATTATCCTGCGAAATTAATGCAAGTATTAGCCCCGCGAATTATGCTAAGCGCTTCCGCTCATTCCCAGCCTGCGAAGGCAACCCCAAAAAGGTCGATTCATCAAGCTCTCAGGATGAGCCCGAAGTGCGCGGACCAACCATTTCGTCGCTTCTGATTTGCGACCAGCTTCACTGGCGGCGTACGACAATCGAAGAAATCTGGTTGCCCGGCACCAACGCTGATCAGCGCCCTGCAATTTAGCTTCGTAGAATTCGGCAATCTGATCGAACTCTTCTAGCTGCCGGTGACCTTCGGCAATCGTCTTACTCACCTCATGTAGCCGATATGCGGCCATGGGTAACGGCATGTACTCACACTGATGCCCTTCAAGGAGCAAGCGCACATACATGTCGTGATCGAAATCGTAATTCCAACGTTCCTGGAATCCCGATCTCACGATATTTGTTTTCCAAAAGTGTCCAGGTTGCGGCGCTTTGTAAGCCCACGATAGACAGTGTGCCGCCGATTTGGGAACGACTGCATGAATCACTTCAGTTTCGTGTCCCTGTCCAAACATCACCGTATCGCCGCACACCCATTCGCTTTTCGGATGTTGCTCAAAGTGCGTCATGACCGCATTGAAGGTACCAGGCAAATAGACATCATCGCTGTTGATGAACGCAAAAATATCACCGGTAACCCTCTCCAAACCTTTGTTGATGGCATGTACTTGTCCGCGGTCTTTTTCACTCACCCAATAAGCCAGGCGATCCTCGTATCGACGAATAACGGAGACACTATCGTCCGAGCTGCCGCCATCAATAATGATGTATTCAAGGTTCTCGTAACCCTGATTCAAGACACTTAGGATAGTCTCATCGAGGAACCTGCCCTGGTTGAACGATGGTGTGACAATGCTGAGTTTTAAAGTCATTCAGAATCTAACCTTCAAGGTTTGAAGCCTTCGATTGTGTCTACCACGTAATCCTGCTGCTCGTCACTGAGTTCAGGAAACATGGGCAGCGCCAGCGTTTCTTTCGCCGCACGCTCAGCCTCCGGAAACGCTCCTTCGTTATAGCCCAAGTATGAAAAACACTGCTGTTGATGAAGCGGTATTGGATAATAGACCTTTGTTCCGATTCCCTTGTCGCGTAAGTAATCGATCAAGTGGTCACGATGACGGGGGACACGAATCACATACTGGTGAAAGATGTGTCGAACTTCCTCGCGGACGAACGGCGTGTGCAGCTCGAAACTCAAGCCGGCCTCTTCAAATCGCTGCGAATACCTGGCCGCTCGATTTGCTCTCTGATTACTCCACTGGTCAAGATGGGGGAGCTTTACTCGAAGTATTGCTGCCTGCAACTCATCAAGACGGCTATTAAGTCCAACTTCTGAATGCTCGTATTCAGTAACCCCACCATGAGTCCGCAAACGTTTGAGCCGCTCAGCAAACACATCATCACTCGTTGTGAGCATTCCGCCATCGCCACCGCCGCCAAGGTTTTTGGTTGGGTAAAAACTAAAGCAGCCCACTAAACCTATTGAGCCGGCGCGGCGATGAGAATCCTCCGCACCAATCGCCTGAGCAGCGTCTTCAACAATTGGGATCTCTTTTTTCTTTCCTAATTCAAGCAACGGATCCATATCTGCGCACTGCCCGTAGAGATGGACCGGCATGATCGCTCTGGTCCGTGCAGTAATCGCATTCTCAACTTGCGAGACGTCGAGGTTGTAAGTGTCGGGATCAATATCGACAAATACTGGACGAGCGCCAGTACGAGTAACAGCACTGGCTGTCGCAAAGAAGCTAAAAGGCGTAGTGATTACCTCATCTCCATCACTTACATCGAGCGCCATCAAGGCGAGCAGTAACGCGTCTGACCCTGACGCACAACCGATGGCATATTTGGAGTTCGAGTAATGCGCCAGCGATTTTTCCAGTTCGGCAACTTCATTTCCCAGGACGAACCGTTGAGAGTCGAGCACTTGCTGGACAGCCCGCGAAAGGTCGTCACGTATTGAGACATACTGCGCCTGTAGATCAAGAAGAGGAACGTTCATCTGAAACTGTAAGATTGTAAGCTGAGATGAAGAGGACTATTAGCAGTCATTACAAGAAGCTGTGTTCGCATAAATTTCGACGCGAACACAGCCTATCCTGCGGTCCTTAGGCCGCCCCACCCGGCGATGCTTCGCGTCCGTCTTCGCCATCCGTCGAGTAGTAATTCGAATAGTAACCGGAATAGTAGTAATCCTGGGACTCGAGTCTTACGTTGTTAAGTACGATGCCAAAGATGTGAGCCCCCACATCCAACAACTGTTGTTTCGCACGTCTTACCACGGCGCGTGAACTTCTACTGGCATGGACCACCAGGACAACTCCATCGACCATCGTGGAAAGAATTGAAGCATCGGTAAACGAGATGGCCGGTGGCGAATCGATGATGATGTGGGCAAAACGCTCGCTCAGCTTCGCCAGTAATTTTCTCATTTCCTCTGAGCCGAGCAATTC
>DASROI010000076.1:0-2959 GCA_035646955.1 Pyrinomonadaceae bacterium | reverse complement strand
GAACTAAAAAGTACTCTCATTCGGGCTAGAGAGGGTTCAGATCTCACCTCGCTTTCGATCGTCTTGGCAGTTTCCTTAGAGGTTTGGTTGAGGGCGATCAACGAAATCAAATTTGATGTTCCGAAAGATCGATATCAATTTTCCACAACGTTGCTGGATTAACACGTCCGAATCAGCAGATCCGGACAAAGTTGGAACGGCGAAAGCCAATCAGGAAAACAACAAGAAAGGAGACAATCCCATGAAACGCGTATTCGAATCACCTGAGGTTTCTGAGATCGGTAAAGCTGAAGATGTAATCCTCGGCGGCAAGATCCCTGTAAACCCGTACGACAGCGAAGACGATCCGGCCTTCCAACAGCTTATGGACGACTCGGATGAGTAGTCGAAAGTTGTATTAGGTAGCTCCTTAGCGGAGTGGTCCGCGCAACCACTCCGCTCCGACTTGAGTATCTTGATGTGGCAGCAACGAGAGATGTAACAAAGGCGACGTACATTCGCCAACTACTGAACCCGGTGCGGACCTCAAACTTGATCTTCACGCGAGATGGAAAGTCACTCTTAATCTCCAGCAACGTCACCGGTCACTTTAACACTTACAGAGCTTCCTGCTACGACGGCACCCTCAGCCAACTAACATTCTCAAATGACCAACATCTACGGCCCGTTGCTGCATTTCCCCTTGATGAGCGGATCCTGATGACAAGGGACGCGGGCTCATGCGAAAACACACAGCTATTCATTGTATTGCCCAACGGCGATCAGCAACTGCTGCAACGTAATCCCGCGATCAAGGTATCCTTTCTTCGATTTGTTCCTGAGTCGAATTGCTTTTACTGCTTGAGCAATCGGCGGATCCCGGGCTCGTTCGACCTGTATCTCGTTGACCCCGATTCACTCAAATGGGAATTAATCTATCGTAACGATGATGGCGCCTGGCCGTGCGGTATTTCGAGAGACTCAAAATACCTCGCATTAATGAAGATCAAGGCGAGTAATGATGCGGAGGTTTTACTTTATGATTTTGAGCGGCCCGGCCTTTTGCAAATCAGCAGCGGCTCGCCAAATAGTTATTGTCGGTTCGCCGCCTTTGATCGGAACTCGACGCGTCTCTATTACCTTACCGACGCAAATAATGAATGGATCTACGTTGTCGCAACCGATATTCTCACCGGCCAAAGTAGTGTGGTGGAACGGAAGCCCTTCAATATTCTTCAGTATCGATTCTCTGCCTCCGAAAAGTACCTTGGCGTTTTTTATGACAGGGATGGTGGAACCCATATTGAGCTCTTCGACCGACGACAAAATCGGTCACTCAAAGTGCTTGGAGACGAGACAACGAGCATTGGCTCACTCGCCTTCTCACCGGATGACCGTTCGGTCGCCTACTTCGTTGAGAGCAACACAATGCCACCTGCGCTGTATCACCACGATCTTGAGAGTGGCGACACTCGTGAAATTCGGTTGCCCTCACTTTCTGGACAATTATCAAGACGCCACCAAACTCAAGATCAAGAATCTATCGTCGCAGAATGTCTGCACTACAGTTCGTTCGACGGTTTGAGTATACCTTCCTTACTCTGGCGACCGCGTGACACCACCGAGAACAAGAAACTTCCTGCCCTTATTTGGATACATGGCGGACCAGGTGGACAGGTTCGCACCGGGTACAACTCACGAATCCAATTACTGGCGCGCGCCGGTTACGTGGTGCTTGGATGTAACTACCGAGGCAGCTTTGGGTATGGTCGGGGCTTTTTCGAAGCAGACATTGGCAAACGGGGCTACGAGCCACTGTGGGACATTGTTCACGCTAAAAAATTTCTCTGCTCACGTCCTGATATCGATGAGAGGAGGATTGGAATCATTGGATCAAGCTTCGGGGGTTACATGGTCCTGGCGGCACTCGCCTTTCACCCTGATGAATTTTCAGTTGGGGTAGACATCTGTGGAGTCTCTGATTGGGTTTTGATGCTTGAAACTTTGCCGGTTCATTGGAGTGACTTGCAGCAGAAAAGTCTCTACCAGAAAATCGGACATCCTGAAAGGGATCGCGACAAGCTCCGGCGTATGTCTCCTCTATTTTACGCGGAACAAATTTCTAAACCTCTGATGGTTCTGCATGGGGCAAACGACAGGAGAGTTCCAAAAATACAATCAGATCAAATGGTTGAAGCGGTGAAACAATGTGGCGGGACGGTTGAGTATCACGTCTTTCCCGATGAAGCTCATGGTTTGCGTCAGCCGGAAAACCTGGTCAAGGCATATCAGGCCATCCTCGATTTTCTAGCCCGATATCTTTGACTAATGGCGCAGCAGAGCGCGCAGGTCACCATTCCCAAGTACTCGCTTTGGAGCTCCTTCCCTGGCGACCTGAAGCATCGCGCGTCCCAAATCTTCACTAGTTATTACTGCCGACGGTGCGACCGCGGCAATCAAAGGCAGAATTGGACGCATTAGAAAATATCCAACTCGAGTCCAACGCGTTCTTGAAACTTCGCCATTCATCGGGCGCAGGGCCCCTAAACGAATCATGTATGACGATGGAAAGAGTTTGAAGAGTTCATTCTCAGTCCGTCCCTTTACCTGTGCCCATTTTGCTGGACCACTAGTCCCTGCTCCAGAAACGTATATAAACGTCATGCGAGGATTATTGCGAGCTAACAGGGTGGCCCAACTCATCGTGAGATCATAAGTGATTCGTTTGTACTCTTCCGCGTCCATCCCGACCGATGAAACACCCAGGCAAAACAGGCACGCATCAAAACCCCGGAACTCCGCTTCACCAATCGACAAATCGAAAAGGTCCGGCCGGATTAACTCGTGAAGCTTCGAGTCCGATAGTCCTGAAGCTCGTCGACCGATTGACAACACTCTCTCAACACTCTTATCAAGCAGGCATTCACGCAGGACCGCCTGGCCCACCATTCCGGAAGCACCAAATAGAATTACTTTCATG
>DASROI010000075.1:0-3897 GCA_035646955.1 Pyrinomonadaceae bacterium | reverse complement strand
ATTCTCAGCATAGCCTCTTGAGCGTGTCATCCGGTCGCTGCGCTCGCGGTACTGTATCGGTCAAAATATGAGAAAAGGGCAATGACCAATGAGAAATCAAACTTTTTATCGGTAATGTCGTTAGGACACCCCCTTTTCGCCCCTCCAATTCCGCAAACCCACCGGCTCCGGTATACTGTTCGCTTTTGTGAACACATCACTTGACGCCTATGAGCTTGACTGACCTCCAACAGATTCTCAAAGACCGAATCAAAGCTGCCGCTCTTGAACTTTTCGGAGTTGAACTTGCTGAACCCAACGCAGAGATTCCACCGAAGCCCGAGCTGGGAGACGTGGCTTTTGCAGTCTCGTTTGAGTTGGCAAAATTAATCAAACAAAAGACCGGCGAGAAACAAGCTCCGAGGGTCATCGCCGAGAAACTGAAAACCAGGCTTGAAGATGTAGACCTTGTTTCACGCGTAGAAATTGCCGGCGCAGGTTACATCAACGTTTTCTTCAACCGACCCAGGCTCCTGACAATTTTTGCAAAGGCCGCTCAACAGGATAAAGAGCGAACCGCCAGTCCATCTCAACCGAAGAAGATGGTTGAGCACACCAGCATTAATCCAAACAAAGCAGCGCACATTGGTCATGTTCGCAATGCAGTCCTCGGCGACACCTTTGCGCGTGTATTAAAAGCAGCTGGCGAACGTGTTGAGATCCAAAACTACATCGACAACACTGGCGTTCAGGTCGCGGACGTTGTAGTTGGCTTTCTTCACATCGAGAAACTGAACCTCGACCAGATCAAACAACTCGACGCTTCCCTGTCAAAAGATTATCCATTCGATTACTACTGTTGGGACCTTTACACAAGAGTCGGACTCTTCTACCGCGACGGACATGCTTCCGCCCAGATAAATCCTGAGAAAGCAAAACTCCGGACCGAGGTTCTTCATGCGCTTGAAGAAGGTGGCGCAAATCCAATCGCCCAACTAGCAGATTATGTGGCAACCAGAAACGTCGAATGCATTCTGAACACAATGGAGCGTTTGGGAATCCGTTACGACTTGTTGGCGCGCGAGTCAGACATCCTTCATCTTCATTTTTGGGAACGAGCGTTTGACTTAATGAAGCAGAAAGGTGTGATCAAGTATGAAACGGAAGGTAAGCACGCAGGATGTTGGGTGATGCCGTTCGAGTCGTACACGGGCACCGACGAACATGAGGCAGATAAGATCATCGTTCGATCAAACGGTACCGTCACTTATACAGGTAAAGATATCGCCTACCAGTTGTGGAAGCTTGGGAAGCTGGGCCTCGACTTCAATTACAAAGTCTTCCGAACATACGACGACGGCGTCAAACTCTGGGTCACAACTACTGAGCCTGTACCTGACTCAAACAAGGACCGACCACATTTTGGTGGTGGCGATACCGTTTATAACGTGATCGATTCGCGTCAATCTTACCCACAGGAAATCGTAGCTCGTGGCGTAGCAGCGATTGTTCCCGAGGTGGGTGCCGAGGCAAGTGTTCACTTTAGTTACGAGATGGTGGCACTTTCACCGGCAGCCTGTGAGGAACTCGGAATTGAATTAACCCCTGAAGATCGCACCCGGCCCTACATTGAAATGAGCGGCCGGAAAGGCCTTGGAGTAAAGGCCGATGACCTGATCAATCAACTCGAAGCGGGTGCGCTTGAGGAAGTTAAGAAACGACTTGACGAGATTAAGAAACGCAACCCGCAATTCTCCGATGCCGACATGCACTCGGCTGCGCACGAGATCGCCGTAGCGGCCCTTCGCTACTTTCTGCTGAAGTTCACCAGGAACTCCGTAATCGCCTTTGATTTCAAAGAAGCACTCTCGTTCTTTGGAGAGTCAGGCCCTTATTGTCAATACGCCGCAGTCAGGATCAACTCGATCTTTAGAAAACTAGGTGACGAACTTGTCTCGGATGCTGATCGCCTGCTCGAGAGGTGCGCAAGCGATCCGAGTGTCGAAACTCAAATCGCCAATGTGCTGGAGGAAGATCGAGGAACGGAGACCTGGTCATTGCTGATGCTGGCTCAAAAGCTGGATGAAAACATTCAGCAGTGCATGGTCGCCGCTGAGCCCACCAGCCTGGCGAAATACACCTTCAACCTGGCTAAGGCGTTCAGCGGCTTCTACGCCAATCACAAGATGAAGGACGAGCCGGACACCATCAAGAGAGGTGTTTGGATTCTCGTGACCCGTATTGTTCGGACGCAGCTAAACACAGCGCTATCTATCCTTGGCGTCAACGTACCAACCTCGATGTGATGAGCAAATTTCTGTACTTTTGGTTGAGCCAGAGAGTATAAAAGAACCATGTTAATCGTAATGAAAACTGACGCAACGGACAGGCAGATCGAAGAGGTCTTGCAAGTTATTGAAGCACTTGGATTCAAGGGTCATCCGATGCCGGGAGCAACACGCACGGCCATCGGGATCACCGGTAACCAGGGGGCGGTCGATCCTTCGCACTTCGAGAACCTGGCAGGCGTCGCTGAAGCTATCAGAGTCAGCAAACCTTATAAGCTCATATCACTCGATCTCCGACCTGAGAAAACGATTGTCAGGGTAGGAGATGCAACTATCGGCGGTGACGAACTGGCCATCATTGCTGGTCCATGCGCCATCGAGAGCAGGAATCAGGCTTTCGCTATCGCGGAGGCTGTACGTCGCACTGGCGCCCGGTTCTTCAGAGGTGGAGCCTACAAACCAAGAACCTCGCCGTACGCGTTTCAGGGTCTGGGTGAAGAAGGCTTGAGGATCCTGGCTGACGTTCGCGAAGCTTACGGTCTGAAGATCGTCACCGAAGCACTGGATGAAGCCGGCGTGGATCTGGTGGAAAAGTATGGTGATGTGATCCAGATCGGCGCACGCAACATGCAAAACTTCTCGCTGTTAAGACGCGCAGGTAAAGCGCGTATTCCAGTGCTGCTCAAACGAGGTCTGTCGGCAACGCTCGATGAGTGGTTGCTCGCGGCGGAGTATGTGATGGCGGAAGGAAATTACCAGATCATCTTGTGTGAGAGAGGTATTCGCACTTTCGCACAACACACGAGAAACACTCTTGACCTTGCTGCAATTCCGGCTGTGCGTCGAATTTCACACTTGCCGGTGATCGTTGATCCTTCGCACGGAACGGGAAAGAATTATATGGTTACGCCATTGGCTCGTGCAGGAGTTGCGGTGGGAGCGGATGGTCTGATTATTGAAGTACACGATCAACCGGAACACGCATTGTCAGATGGAGCGCAGGCATTGACCCTCGAGCAATACGAACAACTTGTTAGTGACGTGCGGTCAATCCATGAAGTCATCGCCCCGGCTACTGTTGGCTGACCTCACCGAGGATTGACGGCAGATCGCGGGAAAAAACTGATCTCGGAACTACCTGGCTGTATCCCACCGCCTTCGCCTGCCGTTGCAATTCGACTTCGACATGTGAAAAGAAGCCGAGCAGCTCAACGTCTTTGAGCTGTGGATCGGCGCGGATCGCCTCGGCAATGGAAATAGGTGGCGTCTTTTGGTTGTGCAGGTCGACGACGATCAAATGGGGCTTCCTTTCGCGGGCCTTTTCGAGCAGCAGGTCGACATTCCGGGCAAATGTTAAGTCCGAGCCAAGGGACTCAGCGACGGCCCTGATCTTGGAGGCAAAAAACATATCCTCAACGACTGCGATTATTCGTTTGGTCATTACAACATTTCCCGATCTAAAGTTTCGAAGCGCTCACGGAACTCAATCTCGAAATTAGCACGTCGCGTTCGATTGGAGAAATGGCGTTATTGATATTGTCCCCGACACCAGCCGCGTGGTATCGACGGAATCTAGCGATACGTGGGCTAGGTGGAAATTGAAGTACCATGCGGCTGAAAGGCGGTGGTG
>DASROI010000074.1:0-3651 GCA_035646955.1 Pyrinomonadaceae bacterium | reverse complement strand
TCATCCAAGGAAATTTCAGAGTCTTGCTTGACCTGCCACGCCGGAAAAGAAGAGCGAAACAACTTCCGTCGGGGAGAACACTGGCGCAATGACATCGGCTGCACCGATTGTCACATGCCGCATTCAATGGCGACCGGGAGGAATGTGGCGGAATCAAACACGTTTGTCGGACCGGTGAACGCGGAGAAGCCAGGTTTTGCAACGACCTCGTTGGTAAAAATGGGAGAGCCGCAGCTGTGTCTTAGCTGTCACAATGAAATAAAGCCGGACTTTAACAAGCCCTTCCATCACAAGGTCCTCGAAGGCGCAATGAAGTGTAGTGATTGTCACAACCCGCACGGTGGCTTTGAGCTCAAGCAAACGCGGCTGGCAACCGGCGCAGATGCTCCGTGTATTAAGTGTCACGCCGATAAGCAGGGTCCGTTCACATACGAACATGCTCCGGTCAAGACCGAAGGGTGCGTCGCGTGTCATACGCCGCACGGCTCATCACACCCGAGACTTTTGAGGTTCAGTGCCGTTAACCAGCTTTGCTTGACATGTCACAGCGTCTCACACCCGGCAACTGGAGATGAGCCAATAGGAGCCGTTGAGCCCGCAGGCCCTGCCCACAACCAAGGTGCGCAGTACGCAAACTGCACAGCGTGCCACGTGAAGATTCACGGATCGCGAACCAGTCCTGTCTTTTTCAGGTGAGCTTACAAGAGCCATGAAAAGTCGAACTAGATCGATATTCGCCGCAATGGTGCTCAGTCTGTTTGCATTGGCGTCGTTAGCAAATGCTCAACAGTCTGATTCAAGTTCCAAACCAACTAAACCCCCTGACAGTGCTGCTGTGGAGGCAGGCGCAGACGCCGGAGGCTACACTGTCATTTCGTCGCTGGAGTTTGGTTATAGAGGCACTGCTGTAGATGGTGATCGCAACAAGTACAACAGTGATCTAAATTACAAGGCAGGTCCTCGGGTGTTTGACTCGAGCCTTCTAATGAAAGCGAAGGAGGGGGATGGAGGCTTCTTTGATACCTTGCTTGTGACTGGCACCGGTTTTGGCGCCGATCCCAATGGGCAAGTTCGATGGAAGATGGAGAACTCGAAGTGGTACCGTTTTGAAGGGAACTACCGGCGGTTCAAATACTTCAGGTTTCTCAATAACCTCGCCAATCCCAATTGGGTCTTCTCTCCAGCGCAATTCAGTGTGCCACCCAATCCGGTTACAGGCGATCATGGATATGACGCTCGTACGCAATTAGGGGATTTCGATCTAACCATACTGCCAAAGAACAGATTCATTAGATTCAACGTTGGTTACTCACCCGAACGATTTAGTGGACCTGCCTTTACCAGTTATCACGTAGGTGGAGGTGAGTTCAATTTTCTTTCTGAACTAAAATCGAGGGCGGACGATTATCGTGTCGGAGCAGAGGGCGAGATTGGACCAGTTGACTGGACGTTTTTGCAGGGATTCAGGAGATTTCGAGATGATAGCTTCGTCAATGTCGGTCCGACACCTGGTGCTAACCTGAATACCACAATTAATCCCCCGGCTGCGCAGTTAACCAGTTTTACGAGGAATGAACCTGCAAGGGGAACCGTCGATTTCACTCGTTTCAGTGCGCATACTCTCGTTGCGAAGAGGCTCGACATTACCGGTCGAATCATTTACAGCAAGGCAAAGTCGCACTTTACATCCACTGAGAATTTTACCGGAATAAATTGGAATCCCAGAATTGCAGCTAGTTTTACTGGTGCTCCGGCCTGGCCCCCACCGCAACCCCCTTCTGTCACTCCGAATACTCTAAATCTAGGTCAGTATAACCTCACCGGAGACTCGGAGCGCCCCAACACCCTGGGCGATATCGCCGCGACGTGGCTGGTTACTGACAGGCTCCGAATCTCAAACACGTTTCGCGTGGAAGATTTTAAAATAGATGGGAACGCTGTTTTTGCTGACTTTTTCTCACTGACCCGCAGATCGGGCGCTACCACTGACACCGATACCATCGGCTTCAGCAACCTTGATGCTCACCGACGCACAGAGTATCGAAAGTACCAGAACATTATTGAAGGCGATTATCAATTTAATGCCACAACTGCAGTTCACCTCGGTTATCGCTATGGGAGACGTAGGATTGTTGAAGCTTTTGAAGGCTACAACCTGGGTTCTAACGGAACGTTCCCAAATCCGCCGACTAAAGATCCTTCCGAACGTGAGGAAGCGGAAAACAATACACATGCAATCTTCGGAGGATTCAAAGCGCGTCCCTACAAGAATTGGACGATCTACTTCGATGCTGAACACGGGACTGCTGACAATTTCTTTACTCGTATAGGGAACTACAACTACACGAACATTCGTGCGAAGAGCCGGTATGCGTTCAAGAAGAACCTCCTCCTGAACATGGCCGTAATAACAAGAAACAACGCTAATCCCTCAGAGATAGCAGGAGTTTCTATTGAGAATTTTGGAGTCGCCACCAAGTCGCGTGTATTTACCTCTTCGCTCGATTGGACCGCAAGCTCCAGAGTAACGATTAATACAGGTTACAACTATAACTGGGTAAACAGCGACGCTGTGATTGATTATATTTTCACACCTGCGAGGGCTGGGGACCCGTTCGCTGGCCGGCATGCGATCGTGTCAGGCCCTTCCGCAAATCAAATTATTGTTCCCTTTGGACATAGCCTGTATTACATGAGGAATAGCTTCTTCTTTATTGATACGACAGTGCAGCTGGCACCCCGCGCTACGGTTTTCACGTCTTATCGCGTGAACCATGACAATGGACAGGGTACTCGCCTCGCAGATCCAACTGGCTTCCCTGGAACCTTGGTGAGCTCCTACCCGATGACTTACCAGTCACCAGAAGTGAGACTTGCGCTTAAGCTCAACCGGCGCCTCGACTGGAATTTCGGGTATCAGTACTACAACTACAACGAAAGTAAGCTGGTTGGGCCAAGGCCCCAAAATTACCATGCTCATCTGCCATACACTTCGTTGCGGATCTACATCGGCCGACGAGAGTAGTACAGGCCCGTTTTATTGACCCAGATTTAAACTCCAGCCATAGCATCGACTACGGCTGGAGTTGGTTTATATAACCTCGAACCAGGGATCGATACTGCAGTTTTCTCAAAAACTTCACGAAGCGAGGGCACTGGGAAATGTTCTCGGACAAAGAGGCTGGATCCGAAATCGCCGGCTCTCACCCTACTCGTCGCAGCTTTCTTGACTATCTACTGGGCACCAGCGCCGTCGCAACCTTCGCAGCCATCGTCTATCCAATCTTCCGGTTTATGCAGCCGCCTCAGATTGTTGAGTCCGGTGAAAACTCAGTGGTCGCGGCAAAGCTTAGCGAGATTCCAGCTAATGCCGGGAAGATCTTCAAATTCGGAAACAAACCCGGCATTCTGGTGCACACCGCGGGCGGAGAATTCAAAGCGTTTTCAGCTGTCTGTACGCATCTTGAATGTATTGTCCAGTATCGCCCGGAAACTAAACAAATCTGGTGTGCTTGTCATAACGGTCAATACAACTTGAGTGGCCAAAATATCGGTGGGCCCCCGCCGCGGCCTTTGGAGGAGTTCAAAGTCAACACTCGGGGTGATGATGTCGTTGTCACGAGATCGTGAGTCGTGAGGATGCAATCAATT
>DASROI010000073.1:0-12404 GCA_035646955.1 Pyrinomonadaceae bacterium | reverse complement strand
TCGCCCTAATTTTCTGCGTCTATTCTTAGATGGGCGACTACACTTGCCCGGCATTGAGTAGAGACTGCGCGCGAGTACCAGGATAAGAGGTCATCAGTACCGATTCGCGTCGGGTGAGTCTCGAGATACACACAACTTGATGGTAACGGAGACTCACCCGACGCTGCCGCGAACGGTACTGACCTCCGGCTACCACGCGCCTGGCCATTCATGGGATCTTGCAGCGCCATCTGATCCTCTGCTGTTTTAATAGGAGATGCCCTTGCGCCTTCGTTGACCGCCCGGAACGCGGGATAGATCGAAATACCAACCAGTCCAGCGACTGTGTAAATAAGCGCGTGGTAGCCGAGGTCAGTACCGTTCGCGGTAGCGTAGGGTGAGTCTCCGTCACCATCAAGTTGTGTGTATCTCGAGACTCGCTAGCGCGAATCGGTACTGATGACCTCTTATCCTGGTACTCGCGCGCAGTCTCTACTCAATGCCGGGCAAGTGTAGTCGCCCATCTAAGAATAGACGCAGAAAATTAGGGCGATCCAAAACGGGAACGATATTCCGTCGACGTGATAAACGCCTTTACCATTTCTGCGCTACGAAAATCACCATTGAATTGGTTCAGTTTCGTACTCCAGAATAGGAACCCGTCGAAATCAAAATCACGCCGCAAGTAGCCAAAGTACTCTTCGGCTACAAAACCGGATGTAAACAATCTCTGGGTAAACAATTCGTTGTTAGCGACCATACGGACCGTCCTCGCTCTACCTGCGGTGTCGCCGATTCCGCAGGCTACGATTGCCTGAGATCGTTCAGCGCCGGAAGGAGTTACGCCCGAGCGGAGATACAGTATATCGACCAGGATGTCGCAGGGCACATCTTCGGGATAAAGAAGTCTGAAAGAAGATCGAGAAACGAACTCCTCCGTAAATCTTTGGGTGTTTGCCTCCAACAGTTGCTCCCAACCGGGAGCTCTTACTATCAAGTCTCTGCTGATCTCCTGGGTGTCGCGCATAAAGTTTGAGAAATCCGGTATATGCTGGAGTCCCGCCAGCCAGAGCCGAAAAACATAGAATCCAGTATTTCGAAACTCTGTCGAGAGGAAGAAAGCAGCCGATGTATCAATTCGTTTGACCTCTCTGCAAGCTGCGTCGGCGCCACACGATTCAATATTGTTCACCCAGAACGCCAGCCCTTCCGCATCAGGCTCACGATTCAAGAAGTCGTGATAATGCTGACGTACAAAAAATTCCGAATTGTCCAATGGGTTTGTCGAAGGCGGAACGTTATCGTTATCCAGGATCGATACTGTCGCAACACCAGAGTTTCCCAGTACAGAATTCCCGGTTAGATCGCGCAGGGAAATTGAAAGAGTCTCCGTGCCTTCGATAAATGCGTCTTCGTTGATCAATAGTGAAATGCTTTTGCTGGTCTCTCCGGGAGCGAACTGCAGCCTTCCAAACAGTTGACTGTAATCGGATATATCGGATGCTGTTCCATTAACAGAACCGAATTTTACGGAAACAGCCTCCACTGTATTGCCAGAGCGCAACACATTAATCTGAAAACTTGTGCTGCTCTCGCTCACGTTGTAAGTCGTAGCATCGAACTGCAGGACGGCAGGCGGGGTAACTTGCGCAGGAGCCGCTAGAGGCTGCCATGAAGGTGGTCCAAACTCTTGACTGCTGCTATTAGTGATGTTCGTTTGATTTGAACCATCCCCATTCATGACAAAAATATCTGCAGCCTGGGTTTGATCGAAAGTCTGGCCTCGTTGAAAGGCTATCTTCGTTCCGTCGGGGGAGAATACTGGTCCATAGTCCTGCAATTCATTGTTTGTGAGGCGAACAATATCAGTGCCATCGATCTTCATCGTGTAAATTTCACCAACGAATGAATTAGCAGGAGCATCACGATCACTTGTAAAAGCGAGCCTCGTACCATCAGGCGACCACGAGCTTACGTTTTCATGAGCGGCCGTGTTCGTCAGCTGCTGGGGATTACTTCCATCCGCATTCATGATGAAAATATCACTGTTGAAATTTGTATTGTATGAAGAGAAGGCGATCTTTGAGCCGTCAGGCGACCAGACTGGTCCAGAGCCCGGGGTCTGGCTCAAGTTGATGCGATTACTGCCGTCAACGTTCATCGTATAGACGAAAGGCTGGCACGGATCATCGTTCTGATTGGCAACGGCTCCCTTGCGTGCGTTGAGCAATATGATACAGCCGCCTCCTCGCGTAAATGCTATTTTCGAGCCATCGGGTGACCACGCCGGCTCGCTGTCGTTAATCGTGCTGTCAGAGATCTTCCTAACGTCACTACCGTCGGCGTTCATCGAATAAATCTGGTACCTTGCTCCATCACGTTCACTGACGAAAGCCAACTTCGTCCCATCAGGTGACCAGGCTGGACTGAAGTCAAAGGTCCCTCCAAATTGGCTCGGAACGGGCCTGATGTCATTCGTTAACCTCGCGCGGTTACTACCATCCGGGTTAATAGAGAAAATATCCAGGGCTACGCTATTCTGATCGCTGGAGAAGGCAATCTTGCCATTGAACTTCTGCGTCGGCTGCGAGCCCTGAGTACTTTGAGACAACGCAACCGGCATCGCGAAATATGAGTAGCTGACGAGCGCGCTAACACTAAGTGAGAAAAGCAAACACCCGTAGATTATTTTAGCGTCCAGGCCCCGTTGGTATTTCATCTTAAATTTCCCCTTTTTGAATTCCGTTGCAGTTTAAAACTGAAGTCTGACTGCCAACTGGATCGAGCGTGGCCCGCCAATTTGATAGATTGGGCTCAGCCCACCGTTGATTCCTCCGCTGCCGAGACTCCGGTTCAGCATCTGAATCGATTCTCCAAACGAACTGTTATCCAGCATGTTCACTGGATTGCCAAAATTGGGATGATTGAAAATATTGAAGAAGTCAGCTTTGAACTGTAACTTCAAATGCTCGCCTAGAGCGAATTGGCGACGCAAAGCGAAATCAAGCTGTGACATTCCAAATCCTCGAAGCGCGTTATATGGAAGCGTTCCCTGCCTCAATCCAAATGGTATCGCGAACGCGTCTCTGTTAATCCTTCTTCCACCTGCAACCATTCGGTCCTGAATATAAAGCGGCACCCCGGGTATGAGATCCGGCCGCTGTAACTCAATTACCAGATCATCGCCAAGTACGTCCGACCGCGTGATTACATTTACAGGCGAGGCCGAGCGAACGTGAAGAACGCCATCTAGAAACCAGTTGCGAAGTGCTATATCAAAAACAGAACGAGCGGCAACTCTTGGCAAACTGTAGGTAAACGCCGCTGACAGCGAATGTCGCACATCAAAGTCCGATGGGGCGACCGGAACGTCTGGCGCTGGCAAAACTCCGGAAACCTGACCACCGGGAATCACTCGCAACCTGGACAGAGAGTCGCTCGAGGCGTTATCGAAAGAACGGGACCAGGTATATGAACCAATAGCCTGCAAACCTTTGGAGAAGCGACGGCGATACTGGAGTTGTAGTGAACGGTAATTTGATTGCGCCACATTTCGCGTCACACGCACAATAGTGAAGTCCTGCTGCGTATTCAGCAAAACATCTTCGCGCAACAATTGCCTGCCAACTGCGCCGACATAAGCAAGTGAGACCGTTTGGTTTGAGCTTAGCGATTTTTCAAGCGTTACGTTCCATTGATAAGTGCGGGGTAGTTGAAGTTCTGGATCAAACGCTACGATCGTCCCGAATGGCGGGATAGGATCCAAAGACGGAGGCATCGCCTGCTCAGGATTCAGTGGATAAGGCGCATTCGTAAACCGCTTTACACTGACAAAGGGAAAGACACTTCCAAAACCTTGAGCGGCCTGTCCGTTACCGAGGTCGTGGAAAACGCCAAACCCCGTCCTTAACACCAACTCCCTTCCCGGATTTTCCAGGACTTGATAGACCAGTCCAATCCGCGGAGCAAAGTTTCCGTAAGTCGCTTTCCATAATGGCGTACCGCGGGGCGCGAGACTAATAGTCGAAGGTTTCTCCAGACCGTTGACGACCACAGCAGGATTGCCCTGTGACTCAGAAGGAGGCGGGTTGAAATCCCAACGAACGCCATAGGTCACGGTCAGTCGTGGTCCAATTCGACTGGTATCTTGTGCATAAGCAGAAAGATTTGTGAAGACAGGAAAGCGCGGGCCAGCACCAGCAAACACCTGGACTGACTCCGCTATTCCTGACAATGCGGTCCCGGACGTTGGACCAACGGCGCTAGTGATGCCATTAAAGATAATCGATTGATTGTAGCTGAGCGAGTTATATACAGGGGTAAGTCGCCGATAATCGACGCCTACTCTTAACTGGTGCGAGCCTTCAACAACGGTCAGGTTGTCGACAAGATTTATCTGCCGCTGAAGATTATCAACATTCTTTCCCAGCACGATCGCACTATTCGTTCCTCCTTTTAACAAAAGTTGGAATCCCACGTCCGAAGTCGAAATAGAGTCTGGAACTAAAAGAGAAGGCGGAAGCGGCGCTGCTCCACCGAAATCATCGAGTGCGAAGAAGGTTGCTCCTCTAGCGCGACTCCAATTTGCGCGCAGGTCATTGACCATTCTTGCGTTGAAAGCATAGGTAAGCCCGAACGTGGCGGTCGTCACGTTCATTTCAGTGTTAGTGAGATTGTTTAAACTTTGACCGAAGCTTGGATTTACCACCGTCTGAGCACTAAATCCAGGAACGATGTTACGAGCTCTCTGAGTCGTGTCGGATGCGGAGTGGTTAAAGCGACCAAATAGCCAAATCCGGTCGTTCACCGCAAAATCGACGCGAATGCTGGACGTGTCAATGCTCGATGGATCGGAATAGTTACCGACGAATCGCGCAAAGCCATTTTGAGTAGGTGGTCCATTCGGAAGCGGAAAGGCCTTCAGGAACACACCGGCGCCCGGTGGCGCTGACTGCCGAGCGTCGAGAGAGGGAACCTCGGTGATTGCCACTTGCGGTTGGCGCAGGCGAAGACCTTCATATGAGAAAAAGAAGAATGAGCGATCCTTTGCGATCGGCCCCCCCAGCACACCACCAAAATCATTTTGTCGAATTGCTGCGGCCTTTAGTCCCGACTGATTGGCAAACCAGTCAGTGCTATCAAGCGCGTCGTTCCGGAAATAGTTAAAAAGGGTCCCACTGAAAGTGTTACTGCCCGATCGCGTGGAGATCGAAATCTGGGCTCCCGGGGTGCGGCCGAGCTCGGGAGCATAAGAGGAAGTCAGAATTCGAAATTCCTCAAGCGCATCAATTGAAACTAGATTGTTCGTGGTGCCAAGCACAGTCAGCGCCGGTAACGATCCTGTCGCGGATTGACCAGGCGCGGCCCCTGCGCTTACACCGATGTTGGCGCTAACGCCGTCAACCATAAAATAGTTCGCGTTAGCTCGTTGACCATTAACACTGAACTGTCCCTGTTCATTAAATGTTGCCCTGGTCAGCACCAGTCCCGGGGTCAATTCAAACATCGATTGGAAACTCCGGCCATTGAGTGGCAGGTTTTCAACAAAATTCCGATCGACGACCGTGCCAATCGCCGCAGACTGTTGAATGCTTGCAGCGCTATCAATAACTGTGACTGATTCGCCGACTTGAGCGATCGTTAGTTTGACCCGGAAAGCCAATTGGTCCCCGGTATTAAGCACTACGTGCCTGATCTCCAAAGTAGAGAACCCAGAGCGCTGAACCGTGATGTTGTATTTACCGGGCGGAAGGAGAGGAACAACACACGATCCCTGATCATTGGTCCTGCCGTGTCGCTGCAATGCAGTAGCCAGGTTAAGGAGAGTTATTTTGACATCAGGAACCATCGCTGCGTTCTGATCGGAAACTGACAGGCTAAAACTGGCCAACCCTGTCTGAGCGTAGACCTCTGGAGAATAGAGAAAGAGGTTGCTCGCTACTAGAAGGATTAAAAAGATTATCGCCACCATCGGTAAGCAATCGATTTCGGCCCGGAAGGGCGCCATATTTATAGCCACGTCGCTGGCTCGGTAGTGGCTAAAGGCTATAAACATAGAAGTCCTGGCGGAGTTAAGATCCACAAACTTCACTGACGGCTGTCATTTTCTGCACTCTGCGGCGATTTGGTCATCGGTCTCTGAAGAGCGCACTCAGCAAGTCCGAGTTCTCAGAAACGAAAACCCATGCCGATGCTTCCTTGAAAATTATGTGTCGTTTCCGCCGGTAGCCGCGAGACCGCCAACCGGGGAAGCCCACGATTGAAAGCTGCGGAGACGTTGCGTTCACTTAATCGAACAATCGTGTCTCCAAAATCAAAACGGATTATTGTTCGCGCTGTTGGATAAACTTCGAAGATCCCGCCTATATCTAGAACGAAACTAACCTGGCTCCTTGCACGAAAACATCCAACCGGCGGCGGAATCACCGCAAGACAACCTACATCGGGCCGTGGCTCAAGGTCTCCTTTGCTGGCGTAGAGGAATCCAGGTCTTGCCTTTCCAAAGATTCCTACTTTCTGAAAACGTTTGCCGGCCTTCACGCCAAACAATCCTTCAAGGCAATGCCCATCATTGAATTCTTTGGGTTCGTTGAACGAATCGGCTCCAGGAAAGAAATTTAGCTCCGCTTCCATCGCTACACTTGAACTCAGGTTGTAGCCTACTCGCCCGCCAAAGCCCGGCTGACCCGTTCGTCTCTTTGCCACAACAGTGTTTGGTGGAGGACAAGGGGTCGTTATACATACGACCGACAGCTCATCGATTTCGGTCACGATTGAGTTAGTAAGCAAGGTGAAGTGCCCGCCTACTTCAAACTTGTGATCGGTTACGTCTATAGATTGTGCATATGCATTCCCATTCCAAAGCATAAAACACACCCACATCATCAGGAGCAGAAACAGATCCCTTCGTCCCATTACTGACCTCCTTTTGTTCTGCATTGTCCGGCTGGGGAAAGGAACCGGGGTTGATTACCGATGCTTAGTTCTGATACTCCGCGTCAATGGCTGAAACCAATTTCTCTGTCACGGCGAGTGAACGCCAGAACTTCTCAGACTTAATTCCGACCGTCGTGCGGCCATCGGTCGAAATGGTGAAGGCCGAACGTACCGCGTCGTCAGTTGCGTAGCTCAATTCAACCAGCCGATTTGCAGCTTGAACGGCATTAGTTACAGCGGCACCATCGCTATCGGAGCCGCGACCACCAAAGAGGGTCGCCAACTGTTGTCTTAGAGCGCTGACTTCTCGACGATAGGCCACTACGTGCTCATGGACCATTGTCACCCATTTGTGACGCGCTTCAGGTGTTAGACCACGCATTTCCGCCGGAGAAAATCGCGTAACCAGTCGCTTCAACGCTGAGGCTTGTAAAAGCGCCTCTCTTGAATGGCTCATCGCGCTGTTTGAGTAACGATCAATTTCCTTTTCAATCGCTTCGTTTCCAACCAGCCGCAAAGCAAAGTAAGCTCGCAATTCCAAGTCCGCTGGGATCCGGCCGTTAGGGACATCGATATCTCTAAGTGCGCCATCCCGGCTCGTCGAATCGTTGCGGGATTCCTTCTGGCTTTGCGACGCGGCTTCGGCAACGGTACGAACGTCAACTCGGACCGCGGGATTCTTGATAACTGGACCGAGGGCGCTCAGCATCTCTGCCTTACGTCCCTCGGTTTCGACGAGCGCCTCGACCAGTAATAATCCTCCTGTGGTTCGAGTCATGCTTACCTGCTCGCCGAGATTCGCCTTTATTCGATTAAGTAGGTAGGTTACTTCGACCTCCAGTTCGTGAGAAGCAACAGCTACTGGAGGTATCGATAAACGCGAGTCATTACGGAGTAGATTTCCCTGCGAATCCGTTCTCGGACCATCTTTTTCCGCTGTAGGACCTAGCAACTCTGGATCAGGTCTATAGACGTTTTCGTCCACACTCCCCGGTGCATTCTGAACGTAAGCTGCTTCGACAAATCTAAACTCCCGTACTTGATCCCCTTTTTGGACAATCAATTCCTGTTGAGACGCATGCAGATCCCCTTTCTTAATAGTCAGGGACGCGCGCAATAAACTTCCATCGCCTGGTTTCGAAGCGTTGTAAGTGAGATTGTATGAATCGGTTTTCTCCTCTATGGCAGTTGATTGAGTGGTACCAACCAGGGTCTCGAAGTTTCTGGCAGAAACGTCCAAACGCCACAGTTCACCCGTCTCCAAAATAGCGTTTGTAGAAAGCTCTGGCGCAGTTCTGGCCTGCGGTGGAGTACCTTTCCGATAAACCGTACTCGTGCCATCCGCCTTCGACCATTCTCCCGCGATCAAGTTGTTCTGCTCATCATAGACACGGCGCACCTTCAACTCGCGCGCGCCACTCTGCCACATCTCCATTCGTTGCCTGACGACAACCGGTCCACCATCGGGAACACGTTCTTCGAAGTTGATGGTTCGATGGACCACTGCGGCAGGGTTCCGCATCAGCGCAGCTTCCGCCAGGGCTGAGCGCTGCAGAAGTTCGGCCGCAGAAGCAGTTGGAGTACGGAGACGCAGCATCACCAGTGCCGAGATCAGAATTAAGGCGATGAGTGCGGTGATCGTTCCGGGTCGTAACCAGAATCCGAAATTGGATAGCCAGCGTCGAGCCGGCACAACGAGTTCTCCCAGCGAAAGACCGGGTCGCCTCAGATCTGGATCTTTGGCCTCGGGCATCGGTGGAACTACCGGGGCTGTCTCTTCTTGAATTTCGTGTTCCTGCTTCACGCCTTCGGCTTTCAGAAAAGGATCGGAATAGCTAACCTGCAACGTTGGCCAGGGAGTGCTAAAGCTCAACGTCGCCGAAAGCAGGCGTTCGTCACTTAGTTCGACCTCCACTGCACGACTGTAAGCTCCATTCGGTGGCAGTTCGTCGACGCTGAAGAACAGCAGGCGAACCTCTTGCTCACCGAGAACCTCGATAAAATCGATCTTCTCGGGAAGATTAATGCTCAATGTCTGTTCGCTTAGCTCAGAGCCGACTTTCTGGGCAGCCATGAGGTAACCGTTGATGGAGATGCAGAGTTCCGCAGGACGGTGTTCAAAGACTTCGCGTTTCCGCTTCTGGCACAGTCGTACATCGCTCTCTGACGCTCCACCGGTTCTGCTACCGGTATCGCCGTCATCGCCACCACGAGAACCTTTGTCTTTGCCAATAGTGTCGGTAGGAAAACGTTCAACTAATAACTGCAGACCTAGCATTTCGTTTACAGCGTCGAGACAGTTCAGACAACTCACAATGTGGGCAAGCCTTCGGTGGTCCAGTGCCGAGACGTCGTTGCGCTCATAGAATTGTTTGAGATCATCGAATGAAAAGCACTCGCCATGACGCGAACTGAAGATTGAATGACGCAATTCGACGAGTAACTCATCTGATGTCCGCGCGAAACCCATTTCAACCGGCGCCATGTGTGCCGCATCAGAACCACGCATAAAGTGCAGGCTTCGAGGGTCCTTCAGATATTGTCGTACTTCATTGCGGGCGGTCCGCAAGCGCTCTTCCACCACTTGCCGCGTGGCTCGAATGATCTGAGCAATTTCTTTCGGGTAGTAACCATGAAGGAAGCGAAGAATCAGAACGCTTCCGGCTTTAGACGTCTCTTTGCGGACGCAGGCGAACTGGCAAACGCGCCGTAGCTCGTCCTGAATTCGGATCAGCTGCCTCGGATCAACCACGCGAAGCCCCAGCTCCGCCGAATCGTAATCCACTATCGAAAGCGTTCGGCGCTGCAAACGCTCAAGCCGTCTCATGTCGGAGAGGTACAAGTTGCGCAGCATGGTGTAAAGGTAACCGTTGAGATTACTGATGGTGCTGATGTCCGGACGGCTGAAGGTGAATTGAACAAAGGCGTCGTGAACCAGATCCTCCGCACGTTCGTTATCTCTGTTCGTTAGAGTTAAGGCCCAGGCGCGTAGTCGTGAGTAATGCGCAAGGAATATCTCCTCGTGATTTTCGCTCGCTTCAGTTTTAGTGAGCCGTAACATCGTTTCTAATTACAAGACGCTCTGGAACGGTCGAAACCCACAGGCAAAACCGTTTCTCGATAAAATAATTATTGGCACAGTAACCTAGACCATCGCGGGTGGCTTCGGCCAGTCTGGTATGTAGATAGTTCGAAGATCGGCCTGCGGTCGACGGAACTTCTTTGTCAATCCAGCGTCTAAGGAATTCATGAGTTCTCGATTAAGTAAAGATCTGCGTTGGCCGGTATGTCTCGTTGTTCTCGCCACGGCCTTGTCCTCCTGCGCCTCGAGCAATCGCGCTTTAACTCCTGCGAAAACCGACGAGTCAAACAGTCAACCGGAAAGAGCGGCAGTTAATTCGGTACCAGTAATTCATGTGTTCGTCGCACTTGCGGACAATGTTAACCAGGGAATCGTGCCCGTCTCGGCCAGTTTAGGAAATGGTGACAATGCCTCTACTAATCTCTACTGGGGCGCGGCATTCGGCATCCGAACTTTCTTCTCGAAGAACAGAGATTGGCAGTTGATCTCAGTCGCGCCCAATCCAAGCGCGACGATTCTGGAGCGATGCATTTTCAAACACCGGCGCAGTTCACTTTTTATCGTTGCGGACGCTTATCGAGGCAAAGAGATATCACAGGCGACTCGTCGGCTGCAATTGATGGTTGGATGAAAAAAGAAAGCGATGAGCAAATCCGCCTCCGCGCCGCCGATGCCTACAACAAGTATCAGAACTGCGGCGTGAAAGCCTCACGATCATTGTTTGCTACTGGATGGTGAGGTTTACACCCAAAAATGATTCACCCTCCTTTATCGACTATCAATAATAAACTTGACGATATTCGATAAATAGTTTATTGATATTCGATATTGGAAAGGTGGTGAATCATGTCAATCCCAAGCTCGTCATTTGCTGCGCTGCCGATCTTGTACGTAGTGCTGCGGATCTTAATTGTCGTCAACTGGCTGGGCGGCGCGGCTATCCTCGTGCTCCTGGTAGTGATGCCGAATCGCGAGTGGATAATGGCGTCTTTCCATCTTTCCCCTTCGCCTGACACTGAGCGGCTGATTATGGGCATGCGTGCGATCGCCGTCCTCGGTCTCGTCTCGATTCCACTAAACAATGCGATCCTGAAGCGCTTGCTTGCAATCGTTAATACGGTTCGCCGAGGCGATCCATTCGTCGCCGCAAACGCATCCCGTTTGCAGGCGATCGCCTGGGTTTTGCTCGCCCTGCAGATTCTTGGCATCGTCATCGGCGCGATCGCTAAAGCGATTTCGACTCCAGCTCATCCGCTTCATATAAACGCCGGCTTTTCGATCAATGGGTGGCTCGCCGTACTCCTCACGTTCCTGCTGGCCCGCGTCTTCGCCGAAGGGACGCTGATGCGGGAAGACCTCGAAGGGACGGTTTGATATGGCAATCGCCATCAAGCTCGATGACCTACTCCATGATCGGCGAATGACGCTGACCGAGCTCGCGGATCGCATCGGAATGGCGTTGGCCAACCTCTCGATTCTCAAGACCGGTAAGGCGCGCGCGATTCGCTTCTCTACCCTCGAAGCGATCTGCGAGGCGCTCTCGTGCCAGCCTGGCGACATTCTCCAGTTTGAGCCTGAACAGGCGGTACGCGAGCATCCAGCAACGGCGAGCAAACGGAAAGCAAGCTGATGAACTCCTGAGTGCTCCCGAATTTCACGTGGTGAGAGACAGATACAACCTAAAAAGGATGAATCAAATGAAACCTAACGTCATGCTAACAATCGCTTCTCTGCTCTCGGTCCTTTTTCTGACGTTTCACCTGGCGGACGACATCGTGCGCGGTTTTGAACCGGGAGGTCTCTCAAACCTGGTCGGCGGGGTGCTCATCTCAGTCGTTTGGCTGTACGGAATCCTGGTGCTCGCTGAACGGCGATCGGGGTACATCATCATGCTCCTCGGTTCACTCTTATCGTTGTTGGTCCCGTATATTCACATGAGCGGGAAGGGTGTCGGCGTCACCAGCAGGATCGGCAATACCAGCGGACACTTCTTTTTCGTCTGGACCCTGATCGCGATTGGCGTGCTCGGGCTCTTCTCCTCCATTCTCTCGGCACGCGGACTGTGGAGCTTGCCATGGCGCCGCTCCAGGTAGTGCAATCATGAATTAACAAAATGAATTGAGCCTCAGGTCGTGCCAGTACGGTACCGCGAGCGTAGCGACCGGATGGTACACTCAATACTTAATTCTGATTCTGAAGATCGGTGCGATGCGTGTACCATCCGGTCGCTGCGCTCGCGGTTCTGTACTGACAATGTCACCGATATTCATCCGGGAAGTTTTTGAGAATCAAGGAGAAGATTCGACGAGGCGTGTTGCGGCTCGCCGATGGTTGCAGTTGCCTGGCGTAAAAACGAATAGTTCCCTTTGCTAATGGAAATCCTTTCTTGCAATGCGCCATACAACGA